>JBFHLI010000132.1:0-9554 GCA_041594935.1 Gammaproteobacteria bacterium
AGCTCGTCCTGGTTGTCCGCCCAGAACAGGAAGTCGTTCTGCAGCGCGCGCTTGAAGTTGGCGGGCGCGGTCGGCATGTGCGGCACCATTTCGGGCGCCAGCAGGGCCTGCGCGGACTTGCGGACCGGGCCGTAGGAGATGTAGTTGGACTGGTCCCAGTTGCGCACCGTGTCGGTGGAGAAGGCCACGAACTCGAGGGCGGTCTCCAGGCGACGCGTGCCGCGCGGGATGACCCACAGGTCGAGGTCCCACACCTGACCGTCCCACACGATCACGAACGGCTTCTTCTCTTTGGCGATGGCGTTGAACAGCCGTCCGTTGTAGGCGGACGTCATCACCACCTCGCCGTCGGCAAGCATCTGCGGCGGCTGCGCACCCGCTTCCCACCAGACCACGCTCGACTTGATGGAATCGAGCTTCTTGAAGGCGCGCGCGCGGCCTTCCTCGGTCTCGAGCATGTCGTAGATCTGATCATGGGGCACGCCATCGGCCATCAGCGCCCACTCCATGTTGACCAGTGGCGACTTGCGGAGCCCCCGCTTGCCGGGAAACTTCTTGAGGTCGAAGAAATCCTTGATGGTCTGCGGCTTCGCGCCGGAGATCCTGGAGCTGTCGTACGCGTAGACCGTGGACCAGACGATTTCCGGCACCGAGCACGGTTGCAGGGTGCCTTCGAGGAAGTCCTCGGAGGCCGGTGTGCCGTCCGGGGCCGGCGGCAGAATCGAGTGGTCGATGTCTTCCAGCAGGCCTTCATCGCAAGCGCGGGCAACATCCGACGGCTCGAGATCGACGACGTCCCAGGTCACGTTCCCCGATTCCACCTGGGCCTTGATCTGGGCAATGCCGCCGTTGTAGTCCTCGGAATTGATCTTGATGCCGGTCTTCTTGGTGAATGGCTCGTGGTAGGCCTTGACCTGGCTGCGGGTATAGGCGCCACCCCAGGACACCACGGTCAGGGACTCGGCCGCAATGGCGGCTCCGGTGAGTCCGAGCGTGGCGCTGGCTACGGCCAGATACATAGTCTTGCGGATGCTTCTCATATTGGTTCTCCGGTTATTTTCACTTGGGCTCGGTGCCGGCACCGCGATGGCCACCAGGTCACCGGTTCACTTCCCCCATCGTTCACCTTTCCCTGGACATCCGCGGTGGTCGCAGCTTCGGACCCAACCGCGTATCGTTCCGCCGCTTACGCATAATCCAGCGCGCGGCAGTCCTCTGCCTTCCACCCCACCGAGACCGTTTCTCCGGCCTTGAGGTGCTGATGCCCCGCCGAGTTCGGGACCTTGATCACGAAGTCGCTGTGCCCGAGGAGCCGCACCCGGGTGCGCATGTGGTCACCGAGGTAGATGAGCTCCTCGACGGTGGCGTCGAACATGTTGGGGCAGCTGCCGGGCTCGGGACGTACGAATACCCGCTCCGGGCGCAACGACAGCGTCGTCCTCGTCCCCACATCATCATTGTTCACCGACAGCGCGTGAATGATGCTTCCGTCCTCGGTCTCGACGGTGCAGTCCTTGCCCTGCTGCTCCTTCACGGTGCCGATGAGCTTGTTGTTCTCGCCGATGAACTGCGCGACGAAGGCGTTGTCGGGCAGCTCATAGAGCGCCTCGGGGCTCGCGAGCTGCTGGATGATGCCGTCGTTGAAAACCGCGATCCGATTGGACATCGTCAACGCTTCGCTCTGGTCGTGGGTCACGTAGACGACGGTGACCTGGAGCGAATCGTGAATGTGCTTGATCTCGTATTGCATCTGTTCCCGGAGCTGCTTGTCGAGCGCGCCCAGCGGCTCATCCATCAGCACCAGCTGGGGCTCGAACACGAGCGCGCGGGCAACCGCGACGCGTTGCTGTTGCCCGCCGGAGAGCTGAGCCGGCCGCCGGGTCCCGAAGGCACCGAGCTCGACCATGTCGAGCGCCTTCTTGACCCGCTCCTCGATCTCCGATTTGGGAATCTTGCGCACCTGAAGCGGGAATGCGAGGTTCTCGTGGATCGTCATGTGGGGAAACAGCGCATAGTTCTGAAACACCATGCCGATATCGCGCTTGTGCGGGGCCACATTGTTGATGGCCCGGCCGCCAAGAATGATGTCGCCGGCAGTCGCGGTCTCGAACCCGGCGAGCATCATCAGGCACGTCGTCTTGCCGGAACCGGACGGGCCGAGCATGGTGACGAATTCGCCCTTGGCGATATCTAGGTTGAGATTCTTGACGACGAGGGTGTCGCCGTCGTAGCTCTTTTGAACCTCGACGAACCTTACAAATGCTTCGTTGCTTTCGTCCATGGCCTCGATTTCTTACTGATAGTCGCGGCCCGCATGGCCGAAAGTTACGGGAGGACAGCCAGTCACGTGTTGCTCGTAGGCTCTGGGGGATAGTCTGGAGTCGAACCGGCGTGATCGCCAGGGCCCGCGGGGTAACGCCTGCCGGCGTCTAGAACCTTTTTCCTCACCGCATGCACGCTCCGTTATAGGTGCGTTTTATTATTTGTCTTCACGAGATGGCCGCATTCTAGCCCCCATTCTTGCGATTTATCAACTGCGCAAGAGACGTGACGGTCCGACGCCGCCCGATGCGCGGACCTTTGTTTCGGTCTCGACCGGGCCCGGAGCCGCAGCGCGCGTTGTCGGAACCGTCGGGTCGACGAACGCGCTACCGGTACTGGCTTCGCTCGCGCTCGAGGGAAGCTCGGTTTCTGAATACCACCATGGTCTGATAAGGCCTCAGGGTCGAGCGCAGCAGCCAGAACCATTCGTACACGTACGGGTGCAGGGCGTTCGAATCCGTGATCACGAAATCTCGATGCTCGAATCCGATCTGGTCCAGGAAGTAAACGAAGTTCTCCATCGACTCGTCCTGGTCCTCGCCGAGAATCCGGATGCTGACCATCTTTTCGGCGACCCGGCGGGGCGCCATCTGCCGCATCTGCTCGAACAGCCATCTCGTCCGATCCGTGCAGTGCAGGGCCCCGATCAGCACCGCGTGGCGTTTGCCCGGCCGATATTCGCCCCAAAAGTTGTTGACGATGGAGTCGTCGCGAAAGCCACTCCGTTCGCCTCGTTGGCGAAGGACGCGTTGCCGCTTGGTCTCCTCGATACCCGCAATCAGGATCTGCGGATTTCTTGCCCGCGCCGCATTCACGATGCCGGCGATATCGGCCGCGAGTAATGGCACATAGGTCTCACCTTCCTCGATCGCTTCCTCTACCCGCCGCATTTCCCGCGGCGTCGCCTCGAGAAGTACCACATCGAAGCGAAGCCTCGCAAAAAGCTCCCGGGCGAGAAACTCACGCGTTGACGGCTCGTGGTCCTCGCCAAGACAGAGCACTTGATAGTTTGCATCGCCGAGCTGCGCGAGCCATGTCTGCATCGAGATCAGGTTGGCGCCGAGACTTGCCCCCAGATCGCGCTGCTCGTTCGGGGGCAGGTGCGAGAACTTCTCCACTGCGGCGAGAGCGGTGGGCCGGGGGTTCGTTGACCGCGCCCGCTTTTCGATGGCAAGCTCAAGCGGAGTCGGTGCAAAATACGTTCGAATCCAATCGTGCATCAGCACGAGACCCGCCAGGGTCACGACGATGGTAATGATGCTGGTTCTCAGCATCGGGCTCTCACAACCCTAGTGAGTGCCGCGGGCGGGGCTCAATCGAGGGCTCCGTGCTGTCGAAGCAGATTCACGATGTCGTCGTATCCTTTACGCGTCGCCTGTTGCACGGGGGTGGAGCCCTGATGGGATTTCGCGTTGATATCGGCGCCATGCCGCATGAGCAGCGCGACCATTGCGCGGTGGCCGTTTCCCGCGGCCCAGTGTAGCGAGGTATAGCCTTCCCGATTGACCGCATCGATTCCGGCCCCCGCCGCAATGAGCAGCTCCGCGTGGGTGAACTGCCCCTTGCCCGCGGCGTAATGCAACGGCGTGCTCTCGTGGACGTCATGCGAATTGGCGTCGGCCCCGTGGGTGAGAAGCAACTCGACGATGGGCCGGAGATTACGCGCGAGCGCGGAGTGTAGCGGTGTCCCCCGAGTCTTTGCCCATGCATTGACATTGGCCCCGCGATCAATCAAGAGCTCGGTGATGCCCGGATCGGTGACCATGTGCAACGGCGTGACACCGTACATCGCCCTCGGGCTAACCTCCGCCCCCTGTTGCACGAGGTACTCGGCTATCTTCACATGGCCCCGGAAGATCGCCTTGTGGAGGGGTCTGAACTCGTGCGCATCGCGGACATTGACGTCCGCGCCTTGCCGCACCAATCGGACCACCTCGTCCAGGTCGCCTTCGATTACGGCGATGTGAAGAGACAAGGGGTTAGCCTCGCACGCGGTGACCACGCTCAGCATCAAGAGCCAACTGGATACTCGGCGCGGGCGCACTCGGCTCCGGGCAGTCCTGGCCGGCTGATTCGCTGGTCGCGGGCAGACCGATACGGTTGATATGGAGTGCATCATGAATTACTCCGCTTGCTTGACTTGGCTCGAGAGGCGGTAGATGACCACCGGCGCCTTGCGCCCGCGCACGGTGGCCTCGTCCAGGCGCTCGAATGCGAAGCGCTCCGGGCCGGCGAGCTCCCGGGTCCGCTCGGATACGATGATCCTGGTGCCATACTCTTTGTTCAGCTGCTCGAGTCGCGCGGCCAGATTCACCTCGTCGCCGTGCACCGTGTAGCCCAGTCGCTCGCTCGACCCGACCAGTCCGCCCACCACGACCCCGGTGTTGATGCCGACCCGCGAGCGCAGGCGCAAGCTCGGCCCGAAGGTCTGCCGCGCGAGCGCCGCCTGGATCTCGAGCGCCGCCTCAACCGCGTGGGCGGCGTGATCGGGGAGCTCGTCGGGAACGTTGAACGTGGCGAGGATCGCGTCTCCCTGAAACTGGTTGATGACGCCGCCGTGGCGCTCGATCGGCTCGCTCACGACCTTGAAGTAGGCGTTCAGGGTCGCGATGAGATCGGTCGGGGAGAGGTTCTCGCTGATGGAGGTGAAGCCCTCGAGATCGGTGAACAGAATGGTGGCCTCGCGCACCTCTCCGTAGCCGACCTCCAGGCGTTGCTCGGAGAACTTGACCTGGCGCGCCACTTGGCTCGGGACGAACTTGGAAAGATCGGCGGCGGCACTGCTCTCGACCACCGAGCGCACCAGTAGTTTGCGGGCGCGGGCGATCGCGACGGCCAGAATCACGGTCACCATCAGGATCGAGATCACCTTGTCGAACTCCGCCCCGAGGAGCACGCTGTTCGAGGTCATGTACTGGATATAGTCGCGGGTGATCATCGGGTTGGCGGGATCGACGCTCACCACGTAGTAGACCATCAGCAGCCATCCGGCGGCCGCCACCGCCCCCGAGAGCACCACGTAGCGGACCTCGTAGCGCAGGGCGCGCAACGAGATGAAGATGAAAATGTACAGCAGGGTGGGGACCTTGAGGTAGAACGAGGCCGGCTGCTGGTACTTGATGTGAATGCTCCAGATGAGGGCGAGGAGCATCGCCATGTCCATGACGATTGAAATGTAGATGAGCCAGGTCGGCAGCTTTCGCAGATGCGCAAGCACGAGCCGGACCAGGGTGAACACGAGATAGATTCCCAAGAACCACGGCTCGGGCGCGACCAGCACGTCGGTGTAAGGCTTGGGCGAGATGGCATAGAGAATCGAGAACGTCACGACCACGGCGAGCTGCAGCCATCCGATGAGAATCTCGCTGGATTCCTGCTGGGCCCGTATCGTTTGCTGGACCCGGCTCGGCAGGCGCTCGTGTTCGGCGCGGTGCACGAGGCGGGTAAGAACGCTCATCGAAGGTCTGGACCTGTCGGTGTGGGAAGACGGTGCCTCTTCACTTCGACCGAATCCGGGCTACTTGGTGCCGTATAGTCGGTCTCCCGCGTCGCCAAGCCCTGGCACGATGTATCCGAGTTCGTTGAGACGCTCGTCGATCGCGGCGGTGAATATCGATACATCCGGGTGGGCGTTCGTGAAGGCATCGATGCCCTCGGGGGCGGCGAGCAGGCAAACGATCTTGATGTCCTGTGCGCCCGCCTCCTTGATCCGCTGCACCGCCGCGATCGCGGAGTTTGCCGTCGCGAGCATCGGATCGACCACGATCACCGGGCGTTCCCCGAGCTCCAGGGGCACCTTGAAGTAGTACTCCACCGCGGTCAGGGTCTCGGGGTCGCGGTAAAGCCCGACGTGCCCGACCCGGGCCGATGGAATGAGATCCAGCATTCCCTCCAGCAAGCCGTTGCCCGCTCGCAGGATCGAGATGAGCACCAGTTTCTTGCCGGTGAGGATCGGCGCCTCCATGCGGGTGAGCGGTGTCTCGATCTCCTCCTGACCGAGGGGCAGATCGCGGGTGACCTCGTAGCCGAGAAGCAGTGATATCTCGCGCAGGAGCTGGCGAAATTTCGCGGTCGGGGTTTCCTTGCGCCGCATCAGGGTCAGCTTGTGCTGCACCAGCGGATGATCGACGACCGTCACATTACCCATGGGTCACCTCGTCTGATTGGAGAATTCGCGCTGCCGTGCGGGCCGGCGATCGTCGCCGGCCGGGCGCCGCGCGCGGCTCTCATCTGGTGTCATCTCGAGCGGGCTCGCGAGCTACGCGGGCTGTCCGCTCCCTAGAACACGGTCCCGTCGCTATCGACTCTGATCGGGGGCGACGCATCCGCGCGCAGCTCGGCGGCAATGCGCCGACCCGCGCTCCAGGTGCCCCCCTCCAGAATCTTCGCAAGACTCAGGGTCCCATCATCGCGGCCGAGTGCGCGGCGCACAAGGGGGGCTAACTCGTCGAGTAACGCCACGGTGAGCGCACGCCATTCCACCACGAGCTCGGAACCAACCTCATGGACGCGTTCGGGCGCCTCGATGTCACGGGGCTCGAGCACCCCGAGGTCCACGAAGAGACCGCCGTTGCGGTACTCGGCGAGTCCGGTGAGCTCATCGAGGCGCTCGAGCACAATTCCCGCATCCTCGAGCGGTTCTACCAGCGAGTACGTGAGCCATTGCGAGAGCTTGTGAAACGGCACCAGACCCGAGGTGGGATCGGGCCCCACGACGACCGGATGGCGCCAGATATCGCCGAGGTTGACGCCGTCGAGCTCCAGGCGGCCCGGCCAGATGGGGGCGAAGATGTCCAGCACGGTCGTCAGAACCTCGCGCGCCGCCAATCGTCCGTTGCGCGCCCGGTTGGCGAGAAAATCGAACAGCCCGCCCACCCTGGGGTCGTCGTCACCGAACACATCGGGGCGTTCACCCAAGACGGCGCCGAGGCGCCGCAGCAAGGTGAGGCGCCCGTCGAGCCCGAGCATGGGGTTGTCGGGCGTGATCTGAAGCACTCGCGCGAGCGCTTCGCGCCCGAGCGCCTCGAGGGCCGGCCGGTCGGCTCGCAGCGCCGCCCCCGGGCGTGAAGACAGGGTGCCGCTCGAGAACAGCTCGAGGCTGGCAACCGCGAGGCCCTCGGAACGGGCATGGAGGACACCGGTGCCGGGCTCGCGGTACCGCCAGTGCGGACCGGCGCCTGCGTCCACCAGCACGCTGATGACCACCAGATCGAACCGGGTCCTCGCTATCTCCTCGCGAGAAGCACCGCTCAGCCGCTGCCGCAGCCGGTCCCAGCGGTCGCGGCCGCCGACTCCGAAGTGTCGCCAGCGGCTGTGGTACGGAATGTCCTGCCCGGGGTAGTTCTGCTCGATGGTCTCGACTACGTACTGCGACACCGCCCCGAGCCTTTCCGGGTGAAACCGGAAGTGCGGCAGCGCATCGCGGCGCGCGGCCGCGAGCACCTGCGCACACCGCTCCCGGATCGCCTCAGGGGAACGCAGCTCCGCGACCGCGCTCAAGGGGAGCCCACAGCCTGACTCAGTCGTCCAGCCCCCGGCCCGTCGTGCGCTCGAGCGTCTCCGAGTCGGGAGCGGCCGACGTGAAGTAGCCCGCCGCCACCTTGGCAACCATCTCGACGTCGGCGTCGCCGGGAATGAGGTGCTTCGGGATCGGAATGCGCTCCGCGATCTCGATGCCCTGCCGGGTGATGGCATCGTGCTTCATGTTGCTCATTGACACGAACCGATCGATTCGCGAGACGCCGAGCCAGTGCAGCACATCGGGCATTAGCTCCTGAAAGCGCATGTCCTGCGCCCCGGCAACGCACTCGGTACGCTCGAAATAGGTTTCCGCCCGGTCACCGCCAACCTGGCGTTTGCGCGCGTTATAGACGAGGAACTTGGTGACCTCCCCGAGCGCCCGGCCCTCCTTGCGGTTGTAAACGATGATCCCGACCCCGTTCCGCTGTGCGGTTTCGATGCAAACCTCGATGCCGTGCGCGAGGTAGGGCCGGCAGGTGCAGATGTCGGACCCGAACACATCCGAGCCGTTGCACTCGTCGTGCACCCGGCAAGCGACCGGGCGGTGGGGATCGGTGATCGCGCCCACGTCGCCGAAGCAATACACCGTGATGCCTCCGATCGGGGGCAGGAAAATCTTGAGGTCATTGCGGGTGACGAGCTCGGTGAACATGCCACCGGAATGCTCGAAGAGGCTGCGCCGCAGCACGCTTTCTGAGATCCCCACTCGCTCCGCGATGCCCGGCAGGTACCACACCGGCTCGATTGCAGCCTTGGTGACCCGTACGTCGCCGTTGGCAGTCAGCACCTTCTCGTCCGGCTGCAGCCGCCCCGCGCGAATTGCGTCCTTCACCTCGGGCATGTTGACGCGGGCCTTGGTGACCGCGATGGTCGGGCGGATGTCCCACCCTTGCGCAAGTTCCTCGGCGAACACCTCGCTGACCAGGTGACCGTAGGGGTCGAGCGAGACGATCGTCTTCGGGTCGCCCCACTGGGGGTGAGGTCCGATGAGCTCGGCCGGCGCGGTGTTGGTGAGGTCGGGAACGTGCACCGGATCGAGACTACCCGCCGCCACCGCCAGCGCCCGGTACAGGGAATAGTTGCCGGAGTGTGCCCCGATCGAGTTCTTCCGGCCCGATTCGTTCAAGGTCCCGATGATCGGTCCGCGCGCCTTTGGCGACCTCGCTCCCCACGATACCGGCACGCTCACCTGCCGCCCGTGGGGGTGCGAGGTCAGCTTGATGTGCTTGGGGCGCGGCTTGACGTCGTTCATCGGGAGCTCTCAGACCATCACCGGGTAATTAACGACCCTGCGGACGAGTTGTTGAGCGAAAAAAACCAGTGTACGCGAATTTCGCGCGCACAATCCAACCGGCCGAGGACGTTTTGATTAGGGAGAATTTGGCGCGGCGACGGGCTGCGGTTGTCGTTGGGTTGACGCCGCGACCGGCGGGCTAATGGACCGCGGCGAGAATGTAGATGAGCAAGCCGACGATAATCGCGAGCAGCGCCCAGTTCAGCCGGCGCAGGTGCACCGCGTTGTCGTCGGGGCGCGTCGGGGCGGGGACGGCGCTCGCGGCGCCCGATGCCGCGACGGGGCTGAGGCGGCGGTTCTCGGCCGCGCCCGCGGCGGCCAGTGGCACCGCGCCGGTGACGATGTCACCGAAGCGAGAGAAGAAGTCCCGCGCATACTTGCTGGCGGTCGAGGTGACGAGACGAGAGCCGATCTGGGC
>JBFHLI010000133.1:0-9297 GCA_041594935.1 Gammaproteobacteria bacterium
ACCTGTCACATGAACAAGGCGGCGCTCAATGCGACGTTCGCGCAGCCATACCCGCACCGCGTTGCGATGCCGTTTCAGCAAGCGGGTGTAGCCAAGGTGGATGTGGACGAGATGGTCCAATTCTGCATGGTGGTGCCGATGCAGGCGGAACCGTTCGCGTGGGAATCCGACGAGCTGATGGCGTTGAGCTCGTACACGTTGTCCTTGCAAGCCGGTTTCAACCCCTGCGCCGCAAAGAATCCGTGCAATCCGTGCAGCCCTTGCAACCCGTGTGCAGCGAAGAATCCGTGTAGCCCGTGCAATCCTTGTGCGGTGAGCCCCTGAAACGCAGAGCGGGGCAGGAATTTCAGCCTGCTCCGCGGCTCAAGTTGCCATTATTCTCGGTGACGATAGCGCGTACGAAATGCTCAGCCCGCCGAGGGGGTATTCCGAGCTGCTCGCGAGCGAGCACGGCGCTTATTCCTCGCATGGACCTGGAGGCGGTATCTCCACATACCGCCGTCCTTCGGTCGGTCGCTGTCAGGTCACCTCGGCTCGCACCGCATCGGCCATCTCGCCCATGGAATAGAACAGGAAGTCAGTCTTCGGGCGCTCGCCGACCGGCAACGTCGCGCCCCAGCGTTCGCCTTGTGAGAGCCGCTGGCGATCGATCCAGGCGTTGGCAAGCCCGACCGAGCGTGCGGGCACGTGGTCGTGGTGCAGGCTCTGGGCGGTGTGCAGCACCGCGCCCGGCTCGAGATCGAGGTCGGTCTTGAGGTGTGCCAGCAGGTACTCGAAGTTCCTCGGCGACGGCTTGTACGAGCCGATGTCCTCGGCGGTGTAGACGGCGTCGAAGCTTACCCCGAGCTTGCGGTTGGAGGCGGCGAACCCGTCGCGGTCGACATTGGAGAGGATCACGAGCTTGAACCGGGTAGCGAGGTAGCGCAACGCGTCGGCGGCGTCGGGGAATGCGGGCCAGTGCGAGACCGACTCGCCGAACGCGGTGTCGAGCGCCGGGGTGGTATCGAGACCGACCTCGGCGGCGATCGCCGCGTGCACGCTCGCGAGCAGCACGGGGTAGCGCATCGCCGGGCTGGCCGCCTCGTGCGCGCTCTCGTGCACCGCAAACCGCCGCAGGCCCTCGTCCCGCGTGATCTCCGAGGTATGATTGGCCATCAGCAACGGCTGCAGCGCGTCCCAGATCCCGGTCTCCCAGTCGATGAGGGTCCCGTAGCAGTCGAACGTGAGAACCTCGTGGTCGGTGAGTCGTGCTCCCATCGCGTCGCTCCCGTGGTGGGCCCGGCCCGGATTGTAGCCGGAAAGGCGCGGCGCCGGTCGGGACGGCGGCGGGTTCACGGTTCTTGGGGGGTATCCTCGGTGGCCGAGGCGGCAAGGGTCCTGCGTGGTCCGGGCTACCCGTCACGCCAGCGCGGCCTCGCGCGGCGCTCCAATGTGGTGAATAATTCACCAGTGGACCAACTGGACAAGAATCGTCAACAGGGCCGGCACAGGATACGCCGCCGCTCGGACCTCGATTGAAGCGTTCCCGCCCGTCCCTCATGCTCCGGCTCGGCATCGCCGCTCTCGGGGCAACGCAGCTGCTTTGGATCGCCGGCTGCTCACGCGAGGGCCTCGACCTCACTTTCGGCCGGCTCGCCGACGCCGCCCGCACCGCGTTCGGGGTCGAAGCGGAACGGCCGGCGCCCCCGGCCGAGGGTCCGAGAGCGAAGCGGCCTCATCTCGTCACGGTGGCGCAGGTGAAGCTCGATCGGCTGCGGCTCACCACCGTGCACACCGGATCGCTGCGCGCGCGGAGAACGGTGCGCATCTTCAACCAGGAGGAGGGTCGCATCGTCGCGCTCCCGCGTTTCGAGGGCGATGCGGTTGCGGAAGGCGAGACCGTGCTCGAGATCGATAGCGCCCTGCTGCGCTCGCAGCTCGCCAAGGCGGTCGCGATCCGTAAGGAAGGCCAGATCACCGTGAAGCGCCTGCAGCGTCTGCGCTCCAGCAACGTGGTTCCCGAAGACGAGCTGTTGCGCGCGGAGACCGCTCTCGAGGTCGCGAACGCGGAAGAGGCGATGCTGCGCACCCGGCTCGGCTACACCGAGGTGAAGGCGCCTTTTTCCGGTATCGTGACCGAGCGCCTCGCCGAGCCCGGTGACATCGCGCCGCGACACTCCCATCTGCTCACGATCATCGATCCGAGCACCATGGTGACCGACCTCGAAGTATCCGAGCTGTTGCTGCCGCACCTCGTCGTCGGCGGCGCGGTCCAGGTGCGCATCGACGCGCTCGGCGATCGGGAGTTCGCCGGGAGGATTGCCCGCATCTACCCGGAGCTCAATCCGCGCACCCGCCAGGGTCGGGTCGAGGTGGAGCTGACGCCGGTTCCCGAGCAGGCCCAGGCCGGACAGTTTGCCCGGGTGACCTTCTCGGTCGATGCTTCCGGGCGCAAGGTGATCCCGTTCGCTGCCCTTCGGCGCGACCGCGACGGTGAGTTCGTCTTCCGGCTCGACCGCGATTCCCGCGCGCACCGCACCGCGGTGCGAAGCGGGCACCGTCTCGCAGACCGGGTGGAGGTCCTCGAGGGGCTCGCCGGCGGCGAGCAGGTGGTGGTCCGGGGATTCCTGGGTCTGAATGACGGCATGACGGTCGAGCCGGTGGGGGAGGCCGGGTGAGGTGACCGACCCGGGCGTGAAAGCCGCCGGCGACCCCAAACCAGCGGCGGACAGCGGCGCAGCTCCGGCCCGGGTCGCGCATGGCCGGGGGGGCGGTCTCGCCGCCCTCTCGGTCCACCACCCGATCGGGGTGTCGATGCTTGCGCTCGCGGTCGTCGTCGTCGGCGTGTTCTCGTTTGGGCGCCTCGGCGTGGACCTGCTGCCGCACCTGATCTACCCCGAGATCCGGGTCCGGATCGTCGACCCGGGGGTGCCCGGCAACATCGTCGAGGACCAGATCACCCGTCAGCTCGAGGAGCAGCTCGCGATCACCGAGGACGCGATCGGGGTGCAGTCGCGCACCAGCGAGGGCCAGTCGGAGGTCGACCTCTCGTTCGAGTACGGCAAGGATATCGACGTGGCGTTGCGCGATGCGAGCACGCGCCTCGACCGCGCGAAGCGTTTCCTCCCCGATACGATCGATCCGCCGGTGATCTACAAGCGCGATCCGTCGCAGATCCCGGTGCTCGAGTTCGTCATCAGCAGTCGGATGCGAAGCCCCACGGAGCTGCGCGGGTGGATCGACTACACCTTCTCGAAGTGGTTTCTCAATCTTCCCGGCGTGGCGGCGGTCGAGGTGGGCGGAGCGCCGGTGCGCGAGGTCAAGGTGCTGCCCGACCAGCAACGCCTGGCCGGCTTCGGGCTCGCGGTGGACGATATCGTCGAGGCCCTGCAGCGTGGCAACCTCGAGAGTCCCGGCGGGCGCCTTAGGATGGCTCGCCAGGAGATCACGGGTCGCACCGCCGGTCGCTTCGAGTCGGTGGCGTCAATCGCGGCGCTTCCGATCGGGATCGAGGCACCGGACGGTAGCCGCGCCATCATCCGACTGAGCGACGTCGCCCAGGTAGTCGATACCGAGGAAGATGAGAAGCTTCGCATTCGCCTCGACGGGGCACCCGGGGTCAAGGTCGCGATCCAGAAACAGCCGCAGGCGAACACGGTCGCGGTGGTCGATGCGGTGCGAGAGCGGCTCGAGCTCCTCGGCCGCGAGCGTCTGGTGCCGCCGGACGTCACCATCGACAGCGTCTCCGACGAGTCGGTGTTCATTCGCCACGCGATCAGCAACGCGTCGCTCGCGGCGATCTCCGGTGCGGTTCTCGCAATGCTGGTGGTGTTCGCGTTCCTCGGTGACCTGCGGCGCACCCTGGTGATCGGCACCGGGATCCCGCTTGGGGTGATGGTCGCCGCGATCCTCATGGATGTCGCCGGGCTCACCCTCAATGTGATGACTCTCGGAGGTCTCGCCCTCGGGGTGGGTCTGCTCGTGGACAACACGATCGTGATGCTCGAGAACATCTATCGCAACCAGCGCCTGGGAAAGTCGCCCGAGCAGGCTGCGGTCGATGCCGCCCGGGAGGTTAACAGTGCGATCGTGGCTTCGACCACCACCAACCTCGCGGCGGTCCTGCCGTTCCTGTTCATTGGCGGCTTGGTCGGGTTGTTGTTTCGCGAGCTCATCGCGACGATCTCGGCCGCCATCGTGGCCTCGCTGGTGGTCGCGCTCACCGTCGTCCCCGCTCTAGGCGCCCAGATTCCATCGGGCAAGTCCGGTCTCCTGCGGCGTGCGATCGACGCGGCGATGCACGCGTTGCAGGGCGGGTACGAGTGGCTGCTGCGCATCGCTTTGAAGCTTCGCTGGCTGGTGCCGATTCCGTTCGTGCTCGGTCTGTGGGCGGCGGTGCCGACCTTTCTCTCCGACCAGGAGGTGTTTCTTCCCGATGTGGACGACGGACGGGTGCGAGTGCACATCGTCGCGGATGCGGGGATCAGCCTGGAGGACATGGATGAGACGGTGTCGCGGATCGAGGCGATGTTGCTCGCCCAGCCCGAGGTCGAATCGGTGTTCTCGCAGGTGGGAGGTTTCGTGTTCGGCCGATCCGAGCGCCAGGCGACGAACCTGAGCCGGATCAGCGTCCGGCTCTTGCCGCGTTCGCAGCGCACGGAAAGCATCGGCGAGTGGATCGGTCGTACCAACAAGCAGATTGCGAGCCTGCGCCTCGCCGGCATCAAGGTTCGAATGCGAGCGCAGGGGATCCGGGGCATCCGGATCGGCCGGGGCGAGGACGACATCAGCATTCGCGTCCAGGGTCCCGACCTCGACGAGCTGGGGCGCATCGGCAACCGGCTCGTGGAGCGGCTCGCGGACGTGCCCGGGCTCACGAACCTCACTCACTCCTACGAGGACATCGTCCAGGAGCTGACGGTGAGGGTGGACCGGGAGCGCTCGAGTGCCCTCGGGCTCGACATCGACGCGGTGGGGCGGGCGGTGCGCATCGCGCTGCAAGGGGTCGTGGTGACCGATTTCATCGACGGCGATCGTCAGTTCGACGTGCGGGTGCAGCTGCCGGAGACCGAGATGACGAGTCCACGGGACATCGAGACGTTACTATTGTTCCCCGCCGTTGCCGGGCGCGACGGGGTCGTGTTCCTCGGTGACGTGGCCGACGTCGAGCTCGTCAATTCTCCGGCGACGATTGTGCGCGACCGACAGCAGCGCATCGTCGAGGCAACGGCAACGCCGGTATCGGACACCACGCTCGGCGAGGCGCTCGGCGCGGTCGTCGAGCGAGTGGCCGACTTCGAGCTCCCCGCCGGCTACACGCTCTACGAGGGGGGAGCCCTGGAGACGCTCCAGCAGAATGAGCGTCTTACCCGCATCCTCCTCGGGCTCGCGCTGTTCCTGGTGTTCGTGGTGATGGCGGTGCAGTACGAGTCGCTGCGCAATCCCCTCGTCATCCTGATCGGCGTCCCCTTCGCCGCGATCGGGGTTGCGGAGGGTATCCGGATCTTCGAGCTGCCGCTGTCGATGCCGCTGTGGCTCGGCATGGTGATGCTCGCGGGCATCGTCGTGAACAACGCCATCGTGCTCGTCGAGTACATCGAGCTCGAGCGGGGCCGCGGTCTCGATCTCGAGTCGGCGATCCGGAGCGCGGGCCGGCTGAGGCTACGCCCGATTCTCATGACCACGCTCACCACCGTTGCCGGCATGACGCCCCTTGCGCTTGGCTGGGGCGAGGGGGCGGAGATGCTGCAGCCGCTCGCGCTCGTGATCGTCTGCGGTCTATCGTTCTCCACCGTGGTGAGCCTGGTGCTCATTCCCGTGATCTACCGGATCTTTGCCGGCGCGCGCGCCGGCGCGGCGAGCCGGGGCCGCAACGCGGATCTGCGCGAGGGCGCCGCGCCGGTGCCGGGAGGTTGAGGCGGGGGTTATCGAGGTTGCTCGCGTCGCGTCGAGCGGGGCCGCGGGGTGCCATCGGTGCCCGGCCCCGGTAGGATCGACAGCCCTATTATTGATCCATGTCAACGGTGTAGGGTTCAGTATTGTCCATACTCGTTGCCAGCTTCGACTGATAATCGGGCGGGCTGTGTCGGCTCAAGTTGGCCGGTAACAACAATGGAGTCAAACTGAGGAGGAGACCTATGTGTAAGACAATGCTCCCGGCGGTGGCCGTTGCCGCCTTCCTGACGGTGAGTGCCCCGGTGGCCTTTGCGGCCTGCGATCCGGGGGAGATCGTCATCAAGTTCAGTCACGTGACCAACACCGACAAGCATCCGAAGGGAATTGCCGCCGCCTTGCTCGAGAAGCGGGTCAACGAGGAGATGAACGGCAAGGCCTGCATGGAGGTATTCCCCAACTCCAGCCTCTACGACGACGACAAGGTGCTCGAGGCGATGCTGCAGGGCGATGTCCACCTCGCCGCGCCGTCGCTGTCGAAGTTCGAGACCTTCACCAAGAAGTTCCGCCTGTTTGATCTCCCCTTCGTGTTCGAGGATATCAACGCGGTGGACCGCTATCAGAACTCCGAGGATGGGCAGAAGCTGCTGCGCTCGATGCGGCGCAAGGGCCTGCTCGGCCTCGCCTACTGGCATAACGGCATGAAGCAGATGTCGGCGAACCGGCCGCTCCTGGTGCCGGCCGATGCCAAGGGGCTCAAGTTCCGGGTGCAGGCCTCGGATGTGCTGGTGGCGCAGTTCGAGGCGCTCGGCGCGAACCCCCAGAAGATGTCGTTCAAGGAGGTCTACGGGGCGCTGCAGACCAAGGTCATCGACGGTCAAGAGAACACCTGGTCCAACATCTACGGCCAGAAGTTCTTCGAGGTCCAGGACGGCATCACCGAGACCAATCACGGCATCATCGATTACCTCCTGGTGACCTCCACCGAGTGGTGGGAGAAGTTGCCGAAGGCGGTTGGTGAGCAGTTCGCCCAAATCGTCAAGGAGGTGACCGAGGAGCGCAACCAGGAATCTACCGCGGTCAACGAGAAGAACAAGATGTTCGTGATCGAGGCCGGCACGACGGTGCGTACCCTGACCCCCGAGCAACGCCAGCAGTGGGTGGATGCGATGAAGCCGGTGTGGAAGAAGTTCGAGAACGATATCGGGTCCGACGTCATCGAGGCGGCGGTATCGTACAATTCGGGCTAACCGACGGTATTGAGAGAAGAAATGGGCCCCTCCGGCGGCGCTTGGGCGCCGGAGGGGAGAATAACCACGACGGGGGAAGATATGCGGACCGAGCCGGTATGGTCGCTCGGCCGGTGGACCGACAAGCTCGAGGAGGGCTTGATCGCGGTTCTGCTCGGGCTGATGACGCTCATCACCTTCGCGAACGTCATCGCTCGCTACGTCTTCAGCTCCAACATCCTGTGGGCGCTTGAGACGACGGTGTTCCTGTTCGCCTGGCTGGTCCTGATCGGTGCCTCCTACTGCGTCAAGATCGGCGCCCACCTCGGCGTCGACGTGGTGGTCTCCGCGCTGCCGAAGGGACCGCGCAAGCTGGTGGGCCTGATCGCGGTGGCGGCCTGCCTTGCCTTCAGCATCCTGCTGCTTGTCGGAGCCTGGGAGTACTGGCTGCCGTTTGCCGGGAAGCGCGCCTGGTACGAGGTCAACGATATCCCGATGCCCGGCTTCCTGCAGTTCCTCGCCGAGCCGATGAACGAGGGCGAGCGCTGGGAGAAGCTGCCGCGATTCATTCCTTATTTCGCATTGCCGCTCGGCATGGCCCTGCTGACGTTCCGTTTCCTGCAGGCGGGGTGGCGCATTCTCACCGGCCGTCAGGACACGGTCATCGCCAGCCACGAGGTGGACGAGCTGTTGCAGGACACCAAGGGCGGAGTCGAGGAGGACTGAGCGGTGGAAGTCGCCTTTCTGTTCGCAATGGTCATCTGCCTCTTGCTGATCGGAGTTCCGATTGCGGTAAGTCTGGGGCTCTCATCGATCGTGTTCCTGATGATCTACTCCGATGCTTCGCTCGCCTCGGTCGCCCAGACCCTGTTCGACGCCTTTGCGGGACACTACACGCTGCTCGCGATTCCCTTCTTCGTCCTCGCCTCTAGCTTCATGTCGACCGGCGGCGTGGCGCAGCGCATCATCCGGTTCGCGATCGACAGCGTCGGGCATTTCGCGGGTGGCCTCGCGATCGCGGGGGTCTTCGCGTGCATGCTGTTCGCGGCGCTCTCGGGGTCCTCGCCGGCGACGGTGGTGGCCATCGGCACCATCGTCATCGCCGGCATGCGCCAGGCGGGTTACACGCGTGAGTTCGCGGCCGGCGTCATCTGCAACGCGGGCACCCTCGGCATCCTCATCCCGCCGTCCATCGTGATGGTCGTGTACGCCGCGGCGGTCGATGTCTCGGTCGGGCGCATGTTTCTCGCCGGCGTGTTCCCCGGACTCGTGGCTGGGCTCATGCTGATGATCGGGATCTTCATCGCCGCGAAGTTCCGGGGACTGCCTTCCCAGCCGCGGGCGAGCTTCAAGCGGTGGTTCGCGGGCGCGAGCGAGGCGGGATGGGGTTTGTTCCTCATCGTCATCATCCTCGGTGGGATCTACGGGGGCATCTTCACCCCGACCGAGGCGGCGGCGGTCGCCGCGGTCTACGCGTTTCTTATCTCCAACTTCGTCTACCGCGACATGGGGCCGCTCAAAGGTGAGCACGGGAAGAGGTTGTCGGTTCTACAACGGCCGCAAGCGCTGGTCACCGCGTGGTTTCACAAGGACACCAAGGACACCCTGTTCGAGGCCGGCAAGCTCACCATCATGCTGCTCTTCATCATCGCCAATGCCCTCATCCTCAAGCACGTGCTGACCGAGGAGCGCATTCCGCAGGCGATCACCGAGGTGATGCTGGCGGCTGGCTTCGGCCCCTTGATGTTCCTGGTGGTGGTCAATTTGCTGCTGCTGATCGGCGGCCAATTCATGGAGCCATCCGGCTTGATCGTCATCGTCGCGCCGCTCGTGTTCCCGATCGCGATCGAGCTCGGAATCAATCCCATTCATCTCGGGATCATCATGGTCGTGAACATGGAGATCGGCATGATCACGCCGCCGGTGGGACTCAACCTGTTCGTGACCGCGGGCGTGGCTCAGATGTCGGTGATGAACGTGGTCAAGGCGGCCCTGCCCTGGCTCGGGATCATGTTCCTGTTCCTGGTGCTGGTGACCTACGTGCCGTCCATCTCCACCTGGCTTCCCGAACTGATGATGGGGCCGGAGATCATCACCAAGTGAGCCGAGCCGACATCGCGCGCTCGTCGAGCGGCCGGGCGAGATTCAATTCAGCGGAATTGGGAGTTTAAGGAAGGGCGGGCGGGGCCATCGTGCC
>JBFHLI010000134.1:0-9267 GCA_041594935.1 Gammaproteobacteria bacterium
AAATCCTTTCGAGCGATCCGGGCGGTTCCCTGAAAGCCGGCTCGATGGCCGCCCCACGGGTCGGCGCCCTCGCCGATCTTCTCGACCTTGATGCTCACCGGCTTGGTGACCCCGTGCAGGGTGAGCTCGCCGGTCAGGGTGCCGCTCATCGCGGTGCCGGTGTAGCCGGTGCTCCGGAAGCTTGCCTCCGGGTACTTCTTGACGTTCAGGAAGTCCTCGCTCCGCAAGTGCTTGTCCCGCTCGGCGTGGTTGGTATCCACGCTCGCGGGGTCGATCTTGAGCGCGATCGCGTTACCGGCAGGATTGTCCGCGTCGTGGCTGAAGCCCCCCGAGAGCCGGTTGAAACGGCCGTGCAGCCAGCTGTAGCCAAGGTGCTGGATCCGGAAGCTGATGAAGGAATGCGCGGGGTCGACGTCATAGTCTGCCGAAAAGGCGGGCGGCGCCGAGAATCCGAGCGCCAGCGGGATGGTGAGGAATCCGGTGAGTCCGGCAAAGCTTCTTCTCATACCTGGGTCTCCAGTGGGTAGGCAAGGTCACGGCGTAGGCGGTCAACTTCAATACCGCCCGGTTAGAGGTTCGAGCAACGGTTCTGTGGTTGGAGGGGGTATCGCTCGAAGAGTTCCTGAGAGTCAGGTAGGGCCGCGCTCAAGTTGCCAGTTCCGGGAGGTTCGCATAGAGCGCGAGCGCCTCGGGGTTGGCCAGCGCATCCTTGTTCTTGACCGGCCTCCCGTGAACCACGTTTCGCACCGCGAGCTCGACAATCTTGCCGCTCTTGGTGCGGGGAATATCGGCGACCTGGATGATCTTCGCTGGCACGTGGCGCGGAGTGGCATGGCGCCGGATGTGGGTCTTGATGGTAGTGCGAAGCGCATCGTCGAGCTCGAGCCCGTCGCGCAGCCGCACGAACAGCACCACCCGCACGTCGTTGTCCCAGTCCTGGCCGATGACCAGCGACTCCAAGATCGGCTCGAGCTGCTCGACCTGACGATAGATCTCGGCCGTTCCGATCCGCACCCCCCCGGGATTGAGCACCGCATCGGAGCGCCCGTGAATGACGATGCCATCGTGTTCGGTGAGCTCGACGTAATCGCCGTGGTGCCAGATGTCAGGGTAGGTCTCGAAGTACGCGGCGCGGTACTTTTCGTCCCCGGGGTCGTTCCAGAAACCGACCGGCATCGATGGAAACGCCTTGGTGCACACCAGCTCGCCCTTCTCCCCGCGCACCGGCCGGCCGGACTCGTCGAACACCTCCACCGCCAACCCCAGACCCCGCGCCTGGATCTCCCCGCGCCAAACCGGCAGCACCGGGCACCCGAGCACGAAGCAGGAGATGAGGTCGGTGCCGCCGGCGATGGATGATAGGCACACGTCTTCCTTGATCGATCGATAGACGAAATCGAAGCTCTCGGGCGCAAGCGGGGAACCGGTCGAGAGGATGGCGCGCACGGTGGACAGATCGTGCGTTCGGATCGGCTCGAGCCCCGCCTTCTTGACGGCGTCGATGTACTTGGCCGAGGTCCCGAACACGTTCATCCCCAGCTCGTCGGCGAGATCGAACAGCACGTTGCCGTCCGGGTAGAACGGCGACCCGTCGTAGAGCAGCAAGGTCGCGCCGGAGGCAAGCCCGGTTACCATCCAGTTCCACATCATCCAGCCGCAGGTGGTGAAGTAGAACAATCGCTCGCCCGGCTCGAGGTCGGTGTGCAGCCGGTGCTCTTTCATGTGCTGGATGAGCGTGCCGCCCGCCCCGTGCACGATGCACTTGGGCACCCCCGTGGTCCCCGAGGAGTAGAGGATGTAGAGCGGATGATTGAAGGGCCGGCGCTCGAACTCGATCGTCCCGGGGGAGTAATCGGCAACGAACTCGGCGAGCGAGACCACCCGGGGATCGCCGAGGTCCGGGGCCCCCTCGCCGGCGTAGGGCACGATCACGAGCCGGCGGATAGAGGGAATCTGCTCCAGGATCGGGCCGAGCCGCTCGGTGAGGTCGAAGCGCTTGCCGTCGTAGAAGTAGCCATCGACGCTGAGGAGAACCTTGGGCTCGATCTGTCCGAACCGGTCCACCACCCCGCGAACCCCGAAATCGGGCGAGCAGGAGCTCCAGATCGCGCCGAGGCTCGAGGTCGCGAGCATGCCGGTGACCGCCTCCGGCAGGTTGGGGAGGTAGCCGGCCACCCGGTCTCCCGGACCGACCCCGGCGTCGCGGAGCGCCTGCGCGAGAACCGAGACCCGATCGTAGAGCTCGGCGAAGCTAAGCGAGCGCCGGACCTGGTCCTCCCCCCAGAACGCCACCGCGAGCGCGTCGTCGCGCCGACGCAACAGATTTTCCGCGAAGTTGAGCCGTGCGGTGGGAAAGAACCGCGCGCCCGGCATCTCGTCCCCACGCTCGAGCACCGGACCGTCGCCGAGATCGCCGATGATGCCGCAGAACGACCACACCGCGGCCCAGAACTTCTCGCGTTCATCGACCGACCACCGGTAGAGCGATGGGTAGTCGCCGAGCCGGGTCCCCTCGCGCTCGTTCACAAGCTGGATGAAACGCGTGACGTTCGACTTGGCGACGCGTTCCGGTGAAGGATTCCAAAGCGGTTCGGTCATCGCATCCTCCCGGGCCAGAGCGCAGAAGCTAACGCTTTCCCCCGCGCAGGCGCAACCCGTCTCCCTCGATCGAACTGCACCGCCCGCGGTGCGCCCCGGCGGTCGACCACAAAGAGCGTGAAGCTACCCCTGGATTGCATTCACTCCACCTCACGCCGGTTGACGCCTGTGAGAAAAGCCAATAGATCTGTGGCATCCAGACAGTCGAGGTACCCGATGAGCAGCCCGGCCGGTGAACGCCACCCCCTCGATTCCGATCTGGGCCAGAACCCCGCCAACTACGTGCCGCTGACCCCGCTCAGCTTCATCGCACGGGCGGCCGACGTCTACCCGGATCGGGTAGCGGTCATCCACGGGGACACCCGCTACTCGTGGGGCCAGGTCTATCAGCGCTGTCGTCGTCTCGCCTCCGCCCTTCGAGCGCGCGGGATCGGGCCTGGCGATACGGTGGCGGTTTTTTCGCCCAACACCCCCGCGATCTTCGAGGCGAGCTTCGGGGTCCCGATGGCGGGCGCGGTGCTCAACACCGTCAACACCCGGCTCGATGCCAAGAGCATCGCATTCATCCTGCGCCACAGCGAGGCGAAGGTGCTGATCACCGACGTTGAGCTCTCGGAGGTGGCCGCGGAGGCCCTCGGGCAGCTCGCCGCATCGCCGCTGGTGGTCGACGTCGAGGATCCGCCGGCCGCGTCAGGCAAGCGGCTCGGAGAGTTGACCTACGAGGCGTTGCTCGAGGGCGGCGAGCCCGACTTCGATTGGGTGCACCCGCCCGACGAGTGGGATGCGATCTCGCTCAACTACACCTCCGGCACCACCGGCAATCCGAAGGGCGTCGTCTACCATCATCGCGGCGCCTATCTCAATGCCCTCAGCAATGCGATCGGCTGGAACATGGGACCGCACCCGGTGTATCTGTGGACCTTGCCGATGTTTCACTGCAACGGCTGGTGCTATCCCTGGACGCTCGCCGCGGTCGCCGGCACCAGCGTGTGTCTGCGCAAGGTGCACGCCGGGGCAATCTTCGACGCCATCGCGGACCACCGGGTCACCCACTTCTGCGGCGCTCCGATCGTGCTCGGCATGGTGCTGAACGCCCGCCCGGAGGAACGGCGCGAGTTCGACCACCCGGTGAACGTCATGACCGCGGCGGCGCCGCCCCCGGCCGCGGTGCTCGAGAAGATGGCGCAACGAGGCTTTCGGGTCACCCACGTGTACGGGCTCACCGAGACCTATGGCCCGGCCACAATCTGTGCCTGGAAGGACGAGTGGGACGCACTCGACCCCCAGGCCCAGGCCGCGCTCAAGTCCCGGCAGGGGGTTCGCTACCACGTGCTGGAAGGCCTCACCGTGATGGATCCCCAGACCATGATCCCGGTCCCGCCCGACGGCGAGACCCTAGGAGAGGTCATGTTCCGGGGCAACATCGTGATGAAGGGCTATCTCAAAAACCCAGACGCCACCGCGGAGGCGTTCGCGGGCGGCTGGTTTCACTCGGGGGACCTCGGAGTGATGCACCCCGACGGTTACATCCAGCTCAAGGATCGCTCCAAGGACATCATCATCTCAGGCGGTGAGAACATCTCCTCGATCGAAGTCGAGGACGTGCTGTTCCGCCACCCCGCGGTGCTTGATGCCGCGGTCGTCGCGCGGCCCGACGAGAAGTGGGGCGAGACCCCTTGCGCGTTCGTGACGTTGCGAGAAGACGCGGATCCGGTCAGCTCCGAGGCCATCATCGCCTTTTGCCGGGACAACCTCGCTCACTTCAAGGCGCCGCGGACCGTCGTCTTCGGGCCGCTGCCCAAGACCTCGACCGGAAAGGTCCAGAAGTTCAAGCTGCGAGAGCGAGCGAGCAATCTCTGAGCCAATCTCAGCCGCGCCGCGCGCGCACGAACGCGCGCATGTGAAACTCGGCCTGAGCCGGCTCGTAGCGGTACGCCGTCCCGATCGGACAGGCCCGCCGGGCCCGGCACCCGAGCCCCACGCAGTCACGGCCGGCCGGCGCGGCGAGATGGGTGAGGCAGCCCGGCACGTCGTAGCCCTCACGCCGAAACGCCCCCACCGGGCAGGTGGAAAGGCACGGCTTCTCGCGGCAGCCGTCGCACGGGCGAAGCCCCGACGGGTAAGGCGGAATCTCCAGACGCTCGGCGAAAATGAGCGCCGCCCGATACGCGTGCCAGAGTCCGAACTGCGGATGAATCAGCAGCCCGATCGGCGAGCGTGAGACCTCGTCCGCGCGTTGCGCCCAGCGCTGAAACGGCAGGTACGGCGGCCCGGTGAACGGAAACAGCGGCCTCGCGCCAAGTGGCTCGGCCGCCGCCGCGACGACCCGCTCGGTCCAAGCGTCGAGGGGGTCCGGCCCCGGCTTCGAGAGCCCGGATTGCACGAAGGCCGACCACATGGCCGGGCCCGCGTTGCCGACCATCACCAGGGTAGCGGCCGGTGTCCCCCGCACGAGGTCGGGCACTTCGTCGTCGCGCTGCGGATGAAAGCCGCCGCGCACGATCAGCCCGGCGCCACGCACCGCACTGGCGATCTCCGAGAGCATCACCACGGGCGACTCGTCCATGCGAACGTCGTCAAGCGACTTGTCATCGTCGGCCAGATCGCCCGCCGGGACGAGCACGACCTCGGCACAACGCCGGCCAAGGGCCGGGACGGGCGCCGCGAGTCGCGCCATGAGGCCGGGCCCGTTCGTAGAGTCGACCTCACACTACTAGGGTCACTGCTTCGCGGTCGTCGCGGCGATCGAGCTCGGTTTCTCAAGCCGGGTCCGAGCAGTCCGACCCCATCGAGATCCCGGTCCGGGGCTCGATGCCCTTCTCCGCCGCATAGCTCGCCGCCGACGCCTCGATGAGGGGGCGAACCAACGCGTAATCGGGATCGATCCAGTCGCTGACGAGCCGCCACCGGTCGCCGTCCCACTGCTGGAACCGGACCTTGCCGCCGCCTTCGTGATCGAAACACGAAACCTCGATCGGCGACATCAGCCCCTCAGCCCCGAGCTCCTGGATGCGCTCGGGCGTTATCTTCAGGTGCTCGATGCCCCAGCGGATCTCCTCGCCGGTCAAGGGCCGCTTGCCGAATCTCGCCTGCGCGGTGCGGATGGCCTCCGCGCTCAGGATGCCGGCGATGACTCCGCGATTGTGATAGATGGTTCCGACCCGCTGCGGCGAGATGTTGCCCCTTCCCCGGCCGTGCACGATATCGAGGATTTCCTCGATGACCGGGAAGTCGCGCCCCGCCGGATGGAAACCAGCCGCGATGTAGCCGATCGCAGCCTTGCCAGCCGGAATGACGTCTTCCTCCGCCCCGCTCCACCACCCCCCCACGATGCGGTCGGCGGGAAATCCCACCCGGCCGGCCTCCTTGAGTGCGCTGGGAGTCATCACCCCCCACCCGCGGAGGATCACCCAGTCGGGCTTGTAGCGTCGCCCGACCTCGAGCCAGGTGGCCTTCTGGTTAAGCCCGGGATGGCGAATCGGGAAGTGGCGAACCTCGAAGCCGTACCGGTCGGCCTGCTCGCCCAGGATGCCGATGGTTTCCTTGCCATAGCTCGAGTCGTGGTACAGGTCGGCGATCTTCTTGCCGGCGAGCTTTTCCATACCCCCTTCGCGCATGCCGATGAATCTGATCTTGGCGGTGTTCTGGCTCCAGTAGTTTGTCACCAGCGGAAAGACGTATGGAAACACTCGACCGTCGGTCGTATCTGTGCGGCCATAGCCCATCGAGATGATCGGGATCTTGTCCGCGGTGGCCCGTTCGATGAGCCGATAGGTGATGTCGGTGCTCAGGGGGTGCACGAGCCCCGCCCCGGTCGAGCCCTTCCCCTTGAGGCGCTCGTAGCACTCGACCCCGCGGTCCGGGCTATACGCCGTCTCGCACTCCTCCCAGACCAGCTTGACCCCGTTGATGCCCCCATCGCGCAGGTTGAGCAAGGCCATGTAGTCTTCCGCCCCACCCCAGAAGCCCGAACCGCCCGCAGCGTAAACGCCGGTACGGTAGACCAGGGCCGGTATGAACTGCTCGGGGCTCGCGCCCCGGACCGGGTGGACGGCGACCGCCAGGGTGGTCGAGGCGAGCGCTACGACAACAATGCGCCTTAGATTCGTGGAGCTATCCTCAGCTGGTTGCCCACACCGTCTAAGCCGCCGGGCGGGCCGGGGTAGTATGCCATGCCCAATCCGAGTCCAGGGGCCCTCAGCGTGGTCATCGGCCGCCGAGCGCGCCCAGCGAGTACTGGACCCAAGAAAGCAGTCCCGCCACCGGCACCTCGAGGCATAAAGGAAACTGCCGATCTCCGACGACTTGGGCCACGCGTACGTTGCTTTAGCCCCTATGTTGCACCAAGGCGCCCCGCCGCTATGCGTTAGCTTACTGAGCAGTGGGAGAGAAAAGTCCGTTTCCGGTAGCCTCGAGTCCGTGCACTTCGTGACCGCGTCGAGGCTACCCGGACGCTGGCTCGGCAACGCGGGCTTGGCACTTGGGCTCCAGTCCGGCGTCCAATCCCACCTATCCGTCGCCATCGTCCCGGGTCCTTGGTGCAACATAGGGGCTAGCCGGCCTGCATTCGAAGCGCCCCGTCGAGCCGGATGACCTCGCCGTTCATGAATTGATTCTCGACGAGGTGCGTGACGAGCATCGCGAACTCCGCGGGATGTCCGAGGCGCCGGGGGAAGGGCACGTTCGCGGCGAGACTCGCTCGAAGCTCGGCCGACATTTCGCCGAGCATCGGCGTGTCCATCGCACCCGGTGCGATGGTGAGCACCCGAATCCCGAACTGCGCGAGCTCACGCGCGGCGGGCAGGGTCATCGCGACCACGCCACCCTTCGATGCGCTGTACGCCGTCTGCCCGATCTGACCCTCGAACGCCGCCACCGACGCGGTGTTGATGATGACCCCCCGCTCCCCACTCTCGGCCAGCGGGTCGAGGCCAATCATCTCCGCCGCGGCGAGGCGCATGACGTTGAAGGTGCCGACCAGATTGACCTCGACGGTGCCGCGGAAGTCCTCGAGCGGCAAGGGGCCTTGGCGGCCCACGATCCGGCCGGCCGGGGCAATCCCGGCGCAGCTCACCGCCACTCGGGCAGGACCGTTCTTGTCGCGAGCCTCATGCAACGCAACCTCCACGCTGCCCGGATCGGTCACCTCGCAGTGCAGTCCGATCCCCCCGATCTCCGACGCGAGCCCGCGCGCGGCGCCGACGTCGCGGTCCAGCACCGCGACCCGGGCACCTAGCTCGGCGAGCCGGCGCGCGGTCGCCGCCCCGAGCCCCGAGCCGCCGCCGGTGACCACCGCGGCGCATTCACCGGGATTCACCGCACCAGCCTCGGAAGCCCCGCCAGGCTCTCGACCTCAGCCCGCGGCCGTCCCGGCAAGCGCTCGGGCACCTGGCGGAAACGATTTACCCACACGACCTGGAATCCGAAGTGGGCGGCACCGGCCACGTCCCACGCGTTGGAAGACAGGAAGCAGATGCGCTTCGAGTCGAGCGAAAAGTGCTGCACCGCGAGTCGGTAAACGCTCGCATGCGGCTTGTACACCCGTACCGCATCGACGGACAGAAGGGCATCGAAGTCGTCCGCGAGCTCGGCCCCCTCGACCGCGGCGCTCAGCATATCGGGCGATCCGTTGGACAGAATCGCGGTGCCGATCCCCGATCGCTTGAGCTCGGCCAGCACGCCCGGGACCTCCGGGTAGCATTCGAGGCTCAGATAAGCATTCATGAGCCCATCGCGAAGGCGAGGGTCTTCGAGGCCGTGCGTCTCGAGGGCGAAACCGAGCGCATCCCCGGTCACCTGCCAGAAGTCGGCGTACTCGCCCATCAGACTTCGGAGCCAGGTGTACTCGAGCTGCTTGGTCCGCCATAGTGCCGAAACCGTATCGGCTCGATCGCCCAGCTCCCGACGCCAGCCGTCCACGGCGGAGTGCACGTCGAACAGCGTCCCGTACGCGTCGAACACGCACGCATCGATACCATCGAGCTTCATCGGCTGCCTCCTCGGTCCGGGCGCCGGCAATGCGACGCCGATCTCCAACCCGCGGCGCTTCAGATGTTGGCCGCAATCCGCTCCGCAAGCGCCCCGATTGCCGGCATGTCGCCCGGGACCAAGCCCCAGTTCAGCTTCAGCTCGTCACCGTCACGTCGGGGGAGCACGTGCATGTGAAAGTGAAGCACCGACTGGGCCGCCGCGGGGCCGTTGCACTGCATCAGATTCATTCCGTTCGGGTCGAGCGTCTTGCGCAGCCCCCTCGCCACCTTCCTGGCTGCGACGACGGTTGCACTCAATGCCCCCTCGGAGATGGTGTAGAGATCCGCCGAGTGCTCCTTGGGGATCACCAGCGCATGACCTTCATTGGCGGGGTTGATATCCATGAAGGCCAGCACGCCGTCGTCTTCGTAAATTCGAAACGAGGGGATCTCGCCCGCGATGATCTTGCAGAAAATGCACTCGGCTTGCGCGCTCATTAGTTTCCTCCCTCAGGTTTCGTCGCCACCGCCGCACACGAGAAATCGAACCGCAGCGTCTCCTCGCCCGCGGGGCAGGCTCGGTAGGTGCGCTCGAGGAACGTCACTGCCCCGCCCGCCTCGATCAAGACGATACTGGTGCACCGGGTTCCGTAGTCCTGCGTTTCGATGAACATCGGCGAGAGCTCGCGCTCGCGGGGTG
>JBFHLI010000135.1:0-9093 GCA_041594935.1 Gammaproteobacteria bacterium
CAGGCAAAGGCCGACCATCACGTAGACCGCCCAGCCGTGAAATCCCCAGTGAAAGTAGGTCACCCGCATGGCAAGGCGCGCCCGGTCCTGGTTCATCTCCGTCACCAGGGCGTGGTCGGCAAACGGATTGTTGGGGTATCCCCAGGGCTGGGTGTTGTCGAAGTAGAAGATCGGCTCGGCAATGCTGAAGAACAGCAGGCCGATGCCCACCCCGGCCGAGAACAGCATCGCGAACCAGGAGAAGTTGCTGAACTCGGGCTCGCTGTCGTCGTCGCCCAGCTTAACGTTGCCGAAACGGCTGAACATGAGATAAAAGCAGACGAAGAGCATGACGACGAGGGCGCTGATGTAGTACCAGTTCAGCGCGGATTCGATCCAGCCGCGGATCGCCGAATAGATGCTATTGGCAAACTCGACGTTGAGCGCCGTGAATACAACGAACGCCGCCACCATCCCCTTGGAGGCGAGTCCCATGGCCGGATGCAGACCCTTCCAGATGCCGCCCGTCGCCACATGCCCCGACTTTTTTTCTTGCATGGCCTCCGTCCCCTATGGTTCGTACTCGACTTACCGTTCGTGCCGCCGGCTGGAGCGAATCTGTCAGCGCGGGAGTCGACCTGCCCACCCGCGAAATGGCGATGCTATGGGCGACGGTCTTGGATTGCTGTTTCGCGGGACCTTATCAGATTTGGCAATTACCTGCACCCGCGTTGGAACTTCGCGTTTCGGCGGCCGCCCACGGGCTGCGCAGCGTCGCGCTCGCAAGTCCGCTCGCCGTAAATCCATTCGAGCCGCCAGGCTCTGCGGAGACGTTGGCCTAGCCGGGCAGGTCCGAATCTCCGGTGAGATGGAGATCCACCGCGCGCGCGCAGCCGCGCCCTTCTGCGATCGCCCAGACCACGAGCGACTGACCGCGGCGCATGTCTCCGACCGCGAACACCCGGTCCACGCTGGTCCGGTAACTGGTGGTGTCCGCCTGCACGTTGCCCCGGGCGTCGAGCGCAACCCCAAGGTCGCTCACCATGCCCTCGTGCACCGGGTGGACGAAGCCCATCGCGAGCAGCACGAGGTCCGCCGGGACGACGGATTCGGTGCCCGGCACCTCCTGCGGGACGAGGGCACCCTCGTCGTTGGCTCGCATTTCCACCCGGACGGTCTCGATGAACTCGACCGCTCCGTCGGTGCCGCGAAAGGCCTTGGTGTTGATCGCCCACTCGCGCTGGCAACCCTCCTCGTGCGAGGTCTGACTGACGAGGATGTCCGGCCACTCCGGCCAGGTCAGGGTCCGGTTCACGGTATCCGGGGGCCTGGCCATGATCTCGATCTGCTCGACCGCGCGCGCGCCCTGGCGTACCGCGGTGCCCACGCAGTCCGCCCCGGTGTCTCCGCCCCCGATCACCACCACCCGGCGGTCGAAGGCGCTGATGCTGGATTCGTCGGGGATCTGGTCACCGGCCATGCGCCGGTTCTGCTGCACGAGATAGTCCATCGCGAAGTGCACCCCCGGGAGTTCTCGCCCCGGCACCGGCAGGTCACGCGGGTGCTCTGCCCCCCCGGCGAGCACCACCGCATCGTAGTCCTTCATCAGTTGCTCCACCGGCACATCGACGCCGACGTGTACCCCCGGCACGAAGCGCACCCCTTCGGCCTGCATCTGCGACATGCGCAGGTCGATGTAGCGCTTGTCGAGCTTGAAGTTCGGGATCCCGAAGCGCAGCAGCCCCCCGATGCGCGGATTCTTCTCGACCACGACGACGTCGTGACCGGCGCGGGCAAGCTGCTGCGCGCAGGCGAGACCGGCCGGACCGGACCCGACGATCGCGACGCGACGACCGGTTCGATGCTCCGGTATCGCGGGCTCGATCCAGCCCTCGGCCCAGGCCTTGTCGATGATCGCGCATTCGATCGTCTTGATCGTCACCGGCTCGTCGGTGATATCGAGGGTGCAGCTCGCTTCACACGGCGCGGGACACACCCGCCCGGTGAACTCCGGAAAGTTGTTGGTGGCGTGCAGCGCGCGCAGCGCTTCGCGCCAGCGGCCCCGGTAGGCGAGATCGTTCCACTCGGGAATGTTGTTGTGCAGGGGGCAGGCGTCGTGGCAGAAGGGGACTCCGCAGTCCATGCAGCGCGCGGCCTGCTTACGCAGCTCCCCGTCCTCGAGCGGGATGACGAACTCCTCGAAATGCCGGATCCGGTCCGTGACCGGGTGGTAGGTCCGGTTCTGGCGCCTGATCTCGACGAAGCCGGTGGGTTTTCCCATCGCGGATCAGCCCTCCGGCGGACTGTCGCCGGTTCTCGCCATGCGCCAGGCATCCGGGGCGCGGCGTTGCTCGAGCGCACGGCGAAAATCCGCCGGCATGACCTTCACGAACTTCGGGAGAAATTCCTCCCAGTTATCGAGGATCTCGCGGGCGCGCTCACTCGCGGTGTAGTGATGGTGCCGCTCGATCAGATCGCGCAGGCGCCACTCGTCATAGCGAAGCATCTCGCGAAACAGCTGATCGCGACCTACGCCCTCAGGCACCTCCTCGTCGTCCGGAATGCGCTCGAGGCTCACCATCGCGGTGTTGCAGCGACGCTCGAAGAGATGGTCCTCGTCGAGCGTGTAGGCGGTACCGCCGCTCATCCCCGCCGCGAAGTTTCGCCCGGTGGCACCGAGCACCACCACCACCCCGCCGGTCATGTACTCGCAGCCGTGATCGCCCACCCCCTCGACCACCGCGATGGCGCCGGAGTTGCGCACCGCGAAGCGTTCGCCCGCCACCCCCCGGAAGTAGCACTCGCCGGCGATGGCCCCGTAGAGGACGGTGTTACCGACGATGATATTCTCCGCCGGGCGGAAACGGCTGCCGGCCGGGGGGCGCACGACGAGCCGACCGCCGCTCAGCCCCTTGCCGACGTAGTCGTTGGCGTCGCCCTCGAGGGCGATGCTCACGCCGCGGGCGAGGAAGGCGCCGAAGCTCTGGCCGGCGGTACCCTGCATCTCGATGACGATGGTGTCCTCGGCGAGGCCGCGGTGCCCGTAGCGCTTGGCGATCTCGCCCGAGAGCATCGCCCCCACGGTGCGATTCACGTTGCGGATCGGCAGCCGGATGCGAACCGGCTCGGCGCGCTCCAGCGCCGGTTTCGCCAGCTCGATCAACCGATGGTCCAGGGCCTTCTCGAGGCCGTGGTCCTGGCGCTCGCAGCAAGACGTGGCGACCCCCGGAGCGACCTCGATCGGCTCGAGGAGCGGAGACAGTTCGAGCCCATGTGCTTTCCAGTGATCGACGGCGGGCCGCGTCTCGAGCGCATCGACCCGCCCGATCATCTCGGTCACCGTACGAAACCCCATGCGCGCCATGTGGCGTCGCGCATCCTCGGCCACGAACTCCAGGTACCGGGTCACGTGCTCGGGCTTGCCGACAAAACGCTTGCGCAGCTCCGGGTCCTGGGTGGCGACCCCGGTGGGGCAGGTATTGAGGTGGCACTTGCGCATCATCACGCAGCCCGCGGCCACCAGGGCGGCGGTCGCGAAGCCGAACTCGTCGGCACCGAGCAGCGCCGCGATCACCACGTCGCGGCCGGTGCGCAGGCCGCCGTCCACCTGCACCGCGATTCGTCCGCGCAGCCGGTTCATCACCAGGGTGCGGTGCGTATCGGCGAGTCCGAGCTCCCAAGGACCTCCCGCGTGCAGGAGCGAAGTGAGCGGGCTTGCACCGGTGCCGCCGTCGGCGCCGGAGATGAGCACGTGGTCGGCATGGGCCTTCGCGACGCCAGCCGCAACGGTGCCGACCCCGATCTCCGAGACGAGCTTCACGCTGATGCGCGCATTGGGATTCACGTTCTTGAGGTCGTGAATGAGCTGGGCGAGATCCTCGATGGAGTAGATGTCGTGGTGGGGCGGCGGCGAGATGAGCCCCACCCCGGGCGTCGAGTGACGCACCCGGGCAATGGTCTTGTTGACCTTCTGTCCGGGGAGCTGGCCGCCCTCTCCCGGCTTCGCCCCCTGGGCCATCTTGATCTGGATCTCGTCCGCGTTGACGAGATACTCCGCCGTCACCCCGAAGCGTCCCGAGGCAACCTGCTTGATCGCGGAGCGCATCGAGTCGCCGTTTGCAAGCAGCTTGTAGCGCTCGGCCTCCTCTCCGCCCTCGCCGCTGTTGGAGCGTCCGCCGAGGCGGTTCATCGCGATCGCAAGGGTGGTATGCGCCTCGTACGATATCGAGCCGAACGACATCGCCCCGGTCGTAAACCGCTTGACGATCTCGCTCGCGGGCTCGACCTCCTCGAGCGCCAGCGGCACATCACATTCGCGCACCTCGAGCAGGGCGCGCAGATTCATCAGCCGCTTGCCGCGCTCGTCGACGAGGCGCGCGAACTCCTGATACTTCGCGAGGTCGTCGCCGCGCACCGCGTGCTGGAGCGAGGAGATCGTTCCCGAGGTCCACATGTGCGCCTCACCGCGCTGGCGGAGCGCGAGCTCGCCGCCGACGTCGAGCGCGTCGAGGTGGACGCTCGAACCACCGTAGGCGAGCCGGTGCCGACGCACCGTCTCCTCGGCAATCTCCGCCAGACCGACGCCGCCCACGGGGGCCGGGGTGCCCGCGAAGTACGCGTCGACGAACTCCGCGCCGAGACCCACCGCATCGAAGATCTGGGCGCCGCAGTAGGACTGAAAGGTCGAGATCCCCATCTTGGACATCACCTTCAAGAGCCCCTTTGCCACCGCGTCGGTGTAGTGGCGATGGACCTCTTCCTCGGTCAGATGCGGCAGCTCGGTGGCGCGCAGCGCGGAGATCGTCTCGAATGCGAGATACGGATTGACCGCCTCCGCCCCGTAACCCGCGAGCAGGCAGAAATCGTGCACCTGCCGCGCTTCCCCGGTCTCCACGACGAGGCCCACCTCGGTGCGAAGCCCGGCCCGGATCAGGTGATGATGAACCGCCGAGGTGGCGAGCAGGGCCGGGATCGCCACGTGGTCGGCATCGACCGCGCGGTCGGAGAGGATGATGATGTTGAAACCCTCCTCGACCTTCGCCTGCGCGTCGCTGCACACGCGCTCGAGCGCGCGCGCCATGCCGGGGGCGCCGAGGTCCGCGACGAAGCAGATATCCTCGGTGTGGGTCCGGAAGGCGTTGTCCACCCGCTCGTGGATATGTCGAATTTTCTCCAGGTCAACGTTGCTCAAGATCGGCTGACGCACCTCGAGGCGCCGGTGCGAGCCGCCGGTGTTGAGGTCCAGCAGGTTGGGGCGCGGACCGATGAGAGAGACCAGCGACATCACCAGCTGCTCGCGGATGGGGTCGATCGGCGGATTGGTGACCTGGGCGAAGCACTGGGTGAAGTAGTCATAGAGCAGCTTCGGGCGATCCGAGAGCACCGCGAGCGGGAAATCCCGCCCCATCGAGCCGACCGGATCCTGTCCGCCGGCGGCCATCGGGCCGAGGAAAAACTTGAGGTCTTCCTGCGTGTACCCGAACGCCTGCTGGCGATCGAGCAGCACCCCGGGGGCGGGCGCCATCGCCGCCACCTCGGGCGGGAGGTCCTCGAGCATTATCTGCGTCTCGCTGAGCCATCGCCGGTAGGGCTTCGCCTCAGACAGCCCGCGCTTCAGGGTCTCGTCGTCGATGATCGCGCCTTGCTCGAGGTCGATGAGGAACATCTTGCCGGGCTGCAGGCGCCACTTGCTGACGATCCGCTCCGGCGGGAAGTCCAGCACGCCGGCCTCCGAGGCCATAACCACCACCCCATCGTCGGTGACCAGATAGCGGGCGGGCCGCAGGCCGTTACGATCGAGCGTCGCGCCAATCTGGCGCCCGTCGGTAAACGCGACCGCGGCCGGCCCGTCCCATGGCTCCATCAAGGCCGCGTGGTACTCGTAGAACGTACGCCGCCGCTTGTTCATCAGCGGATTGTTGTCCCACGCCTCCGGGATCATGAGCATCATCGCGTGCGCGAGCGGGTAACCGCCCGCGACGAGGAGCTCGAGCGCATTGTCAAACGTCGCGGAGTCGGACTGACCGTCGCCGATCAGCGGCCAGAGCTTGTCCAGATCGTCGCCGAGCACCTCGGAGACCATGTTCTCGCGGCGCGCCATCATCCAGTTGATGTTCCCGCGCAGGGTGTTGATCTCGCCGTTGTGACACAGGAAGCGAAACGGCTGGGCTAGCTCCCAGGAGGGAAACGTGTTGGTGGAGAAGCGCTGGTGCACCAGCGCGAGCGCGCTCTCCACCCGGGGATCCTGGAGGTCCCGGTAATAGACCTGAAGGCGTGGGGCCAGCACCATCGCCTTGTAGCAGATCGTGCGCGAAGAGAGCGACACGAAGTAGAACCGCTGGTTCCCAGCCCCGGTGAGCTCGGTCTTCCACACCGAGTGGTGCGCCTGCTTGCGGATGACGTAGAGCTTTCGCTCGAACGCGTCCTGATCGGCGCAGCCGGCGCCGCGGGCGATAAACACCTGTCGGATCGTCGGCTCGCCGGGCGCGACGCTCTCGCCGAGGCAGCTGCGGTCGCACGGGACGTCGCGCCAGCCGAGCAGCACCTGTCCCTCACGGGCCACACGATCGGCAACCACCGCCTCGCAGCGCGCCCTCGCCTGCACATCACGCGGCAGGAACACCAATCCGGTCGCGTAGTCACCGGGCGCCGGGAGCTCGAGGCCAAGCGCAGCGCACTCCTCACGCAGGAACCGGTCCGGTACCTGGATGAGGATGCCGGCCCCGTCGCCCGCCAGCGGATCCGCGCCCACCGCGCCGCGGTGGTCCAGGTTGACGAGCAGCTCGAGGCCCCAGCGGATGATCTGATGGGCCGGCCGATTGTGAATATCCGCGACGAAACCCACGCCGCACGAATCGTGCTCCCGTCGTGAATCGTAAAGACCTCGTTGTGCGGGCAGGTGGTTTGGAGTCACCGGTCGTCGCTCCCCTTCATGACCCAATCAATTCCCCGGGCCGCAAGCGCCGGCCCGCCTCCGGACAGCTTACACACCATCGAGGCCACGTCCAGACCGCGGTGGCACGCGGGTCCTTGAACCACCCCGAAGGCGAGGGGTCTACCCACGCCTGCTGGCAGCGGAACCTCATGCGGCATAACGAATCCTCTCTCTGATCAAGACGGTCGACAGTACGAATCGCCATTCGATGTCATGCGCCTCGACTAGATCCACTGACGGGGAAGGGGGCGCCTGCTACGATATCGGGCCGATGATCTGACGCGCCCAGGGCCTGCGATGCCAACCATTCGACGACTTCTGATCGCCAACCGCGGCGAGATCGCCATTCGCGTATCGCGCGCCACCGCGGAGCTCGGCGTCACCGCTATCGCCATCTACTCCGAGGAGGATCGGTTCTCGCTGCACCGGCTCAAGGTGGACGAAGCCTACCGGGTGGGTGCGGGCCGCACCCCGGTCGCAGCCTACCTCGACATCGAGGACATCGTGAGGATCGCGCGCGAGACCCGCGTCGATGCGATTCACCCGGGCTACGGGTTTCTTTCGGAGAGCCCCGAGTTCGCCGAGGCCTGCCGCGATGCCGGCATCATCTTCGTGGGCCCCTCGACCGAGGTCCTGCGCCGGCTCGGCAACAAGGTCGAGGCGCGGGCGCTGGCGGCGAAGGCGGGGGTACCCACCCTGCCCGCCACCCCGCCCCTGGCCGATCGGCCCGAGGAGATGCGCGAGCAGGCGAAGCAGGTCGGCTACCCCCTCATGCTGAAGGCCTCCTGGGGCGGCGGCGGCCGCGGCATGCGGCAGGTGGAGGGGCCCGAGCAGCTGGCGGAGCTGGTGGCGGCCGGACGCCGGGAAGCTGAGGCCGCGTTCGGCAACGGCGAAGTGTATCTGGAAAAGCTCATCCGCCATGCCCGCCACGTGGAGGTCCAGATTCTCGGCGATCGCCACGGCAACCTCGTACACCTGTTCGAGCGCGACTGCACGGTGCAGCGCCGTAATCAGAAAGTCATCGAACGGGCGCCTGCCTTGTTTCTCGACGAAGCGGGGCGCCATGCGCTGTGCGAGGCCGCGCTTGCGGTGGGCCGGGCGGTCGGCTACGAGAACGCGGGGACGGTCGAGTTCCTCATGGATGCGGACACCGGGGAGTTCTATTTCATCGAGGTCAACCCGCGGATCCAGGTCGAGCACACGGTGACCGAGGAGGTGACCGGGATCGATATCGTCAAGGCTCAGATCCGTATCGCGGCGGGAGCGAAGATCGGAACTGAGAGCAGCGGCGTGCCGACGCAGGGGGCGATCGCCCGGCACGGCCATGCCATGCAGTGCCGGGTGACCGCCGAGGACCCGGAGAACAACTTCATTCCGGACTACGGCACCATCATCGCCTACCGCAGCCCCGCCGGCCTAGGGATCCGGCTCGATGCCTCGACCGCGTATGCGGGCGCCAGGCTGCTGCGTTATTACGATTCCCTGTTGGTGAAGGTGACGGCCCGCGGCAACACCGCGGACGAGGTAGTCTCGCGCATGCATCGAGCCCTGCGCGAGTTCAGGGTGCGCGGCGTCGCCACCAATCTCCGCTTCCTGGAAGGCTTGATCACCCACCCCGACTTCAAGCGCGCGAGCTACACCACCGGCTTCATCGACCAACACCCCAAGCTGTTCAAGTTCCCCAAGCGCCGGGACCGCGCCACGCGGCTGTTGAACTTCATCGGCGACGTGATCGTGAATGGAAACTCCGCCGTCGAGGGCCGCAGCCCGCCGTCGTCACACGAAGTTCCGCAGGCCCCGGTACTTCCGCCGGGGGACCCCCAGCCCGGGTCCCGGCAACTTCTCGAGGCGCTCGGCCCCGAGAAGTTCGCGCGCTGGATGCTGGAGCAGGAACGGGTCCTCGTCACCGACACGACGTTCCGGGATGCGCACCAGTCGCTCCTTGCAACCCGGGTGCGCAGCTACGACCTGTTGCGGATTGCACCGGCCTACGCGCGCCTGCTTCCCGGCCTGTTCTCCATCGAATGCTGGGGAGGCGCCACCTTCGATGTCTCCATGCGCTTTCTCAACGAGTGTCCGTGGGAACGACTGCGCGAGCTGAGAGCGCGGGTGCCGAACGTGCTGCTGCAGATGCTGCTGCGAGCCTCCAACGGGGTGGGCTATACCAACTACCCCGACAA
>JBFHLI010000136.1:0-9086 GCA_041594935.1 Gammaproteobacteria bacterium
CTCCGGGGTCAGCGATGCGACCCGGCTCGCAAGCTCGAATGACGACGGATGCCCGCGCTGGAAATGCGGCGTGTAGTCCAGCTCCTTGAGCTGGGCGTACACGGCCTCGGCGATCTCCGAACGGCAGTGCCCGAGCGGAACGCAGAACAGCCCGGAGGAGGAATCGATGATCTTCTTTCCGGTGTGGCTCCAAACGTACACTCCTTCTCCGCGCACCAGCAGCTTCGGGTCCGCCTTGAAGTCGCGATTGGCGGTGAACGGCATCCAATGGTGTTCGAGCGTGTTCGTAGCGTATTTCATGCGCCTTCACTCCCGGCTGATTTGTGCGGATCAAGACGACACAATAGACTGTGGTAGGGCCAAGCGAGTAGGGCCAGTTAGACCTGGTCCACTAGACCAGAATGATGCGAGAACAGCTGTTTCACCTCTCCCCCGAAGCCGGAGTGACGCTGCAGGGGCAGCTGCGCGAGATGCTGGTCGGTGCCATTCTCGACGGCCACATCCCGGGGGGAAGCCCACTTCCCTCCGGTCGCAAGCTGGCCCATCAGCTGGGGGTCTCCCGAAACACGGTGGTTCTCGCCTACCAACGCCTGGTTGACGAGGGCTACCTCGTTTCCCGGGAGCGCAGCGGCTACTACGTCAACGACGACATCCTCGGGAATCGGGTCCTCGAGCGCCCCTCGCGACCCCCCTCGTCCGCGCGCGGGCTCGATTGGGCGGGACGCATCCGGCTGCGCCCCTCCGCCCAGCGCAACATCACCAAGCCCCGGGACTGGGATAAGTACCCCTACCCCTTCATCTACGGTCAGTTCGATCCTTCGCTGTTCCCCATTGCCGAGTGGCGTGAGTGCTGCCGCCAGTCTCTCTCGGTGGTAGCGGTGCGGGACTGGCTGCGCGACAGCATCGACGGCGATGACCCGATGCTGATCGAGCAGCTGCACACGCGGGTGCTGCCCCGACGCGGGGTGTGGGCGAGCCCCGACGAGATCCTGATCACCCTTGGTGCGCAGCAGGCCCTGTTCCTCGTCGCGACCCTGTTGATGCGTGACGGTGCCCGGGTCGGCATCGAGGACCCTGGTTATGCCGACGCGCGGAACATCTTTACGTTCCAGGGCGCGAATGTCGTCCCGCTGCCCGTCGACACCACCGGGCTCGTGGTGAGTGACGCCCTCGAGCGGTGCGGTTATGTCTACGTCACGCCGAGCCACCAGTTTCCGACCACCGCGACGATGCCGATAGCGAGACGCACCGCCCTGCTCGAACGTGCCAGCCAGTCGGACATCGTAATCATCGAGGACGATTACGAGAGTGAGACCAACTTCGTCGGCCCCCCCACCCCCGCGCTCAAGAGCATGGACCGCGAGGCGCGGGTACTGTACGTGGGAAGCCTGTCGAAGACGCTAGCTCCGGGACTGCGATTGGGCTATCTGGTCGGGCCGGCCGAATTCATTCGCGAGGCGCGGGCCCTGCGCCGCCTCATGCTGCGCCACCCGCCGACCAACAACCAGCGCATCATCGCCTTGTTCATCGCCCGCGGACACTACGATGCGCTCGCGAACCGCATGAGCCAGGCCTATCGCGCCCGCTGGGAAGCGCTGGGACAGGCGCTCGCCGAGCACCTGCCGGGCTCGACCCGCATCCCGACGTTCGGTGGAACGTCCTACTGGGTGACCGGTTCGGCCAATCTGGACGCTCGGCGTCTCGCCCGCGACGCGGCGGAGCGGGGAATTCTCATCGAGCCGGGCGACGTACATTTCATGCACGAGCCGGCACCGCTCAATCACTTCCGGCTGGGGCTTTCCTCGATACCCCTGGACCGAATCGAGCCCGGCATCCGGCAGCTGGCAAGACTGGTGAACAATCTGGGCGCTTCGCCCGCCCAGTAGTGGCTCCGACCGGAACTGACACCGCCCCATCGAAACTGTCCGGCAGAGCTCTGGCATATCCGATACCGGAACACTGGTACTACTTCGCTTAACCGGCGATATTTAGGTTAGCGGCTTCATTCCGGGCTCCGCCGCACGCGCTGCAATGGCCCCGGACCCACCGTAGGGGGTTACGTGATGCTGATTGGCGTTCCGAGGGAAGTGAAGAATCACGAGTATCGAGTCGGCTTGACCCCATCGAGCGTACGCGAGGTCGTGCACCACGGTCATCGGGTGACGGTCGAGTCCGGGGCCGGGGACGGCATCGGTGCCAGCAACGACGACTACGAGGCCGCGGGGGCGAGCATCGCCCCGTCGCCCGATAAAATCTTCGCCGAGGCGGAAATGATCGTGAAGGTGAAGGAACCACAGGCAGAGGAGCGCGCGATGCTGCGCGAGGGCCAGGTGCTGTTCACCTACCTGCACCTCGCACCCGATCCCGGCCAGACCAAGGATCTGGTGAAGAGCGGGGCGGTTTGCATCGCCTATGAGACGGTGACGTCTCCCCAGGGCGGCCTACCCCTGCTCGCGCCGATGTCCGAGGTGGCGGGCCGGCTGTCGGTGCAGGCCGGAGCCCACTGTCTCGAGAAGGTCAACGGCGGCCGCGGCATGTTGCTCGGCGGGGTCCCCGGGGTGGATCCGGCCAAGGTGGTGATCCTCGGGGGCGGGGTGGTCGGCACCCATGCCGCCCACATCGCGATCGGGATGGGGGCGAACGTGTGGGTGATCGACAAGTCGACCGAGGCCCTGAAGAACCTCTGGCGCCAATTCGGCCGACCCCTGGACACGGTCTACTCCACCCGGGTCGCCGTCGAAGAGCATGTCCTCGACGCGGACCTCGTGATCGGGGGGGTGCTGATCCCCGGGGCGGCCGCTCCGAAGCTCGTCACCGCGGAGATGGTCAAGCGGATGCGCCCGGGCTCGGTAGTGGTGGACGTGGCCATCGACCAGGGGGGGTGCTTCGAAACCTCGCACGCCACCACCCACGCCGACCCGACGTACGTGGTCGACGACGTGGTGCACTACTGCGTGGCCAACATGCCGGGGGCGGTGCCGCGGACATCGACCTTTGCCTTGAACAACGTCACCTTGCCGTACGTATTGAAGCTGGCCGACCAAGGCTACAAGGCTGCGCTCGAGGCCGACTCCCACCTGCGCAACGGGCTCAACGTCCACCGGGGGCAAATTACCTGCAAGGAGGTCGCGGAGGCCCTTGGCTACGAATATCGAGACGCCCTCGAGTCGATTCGACCTTAGGAGGTATCACCAGGGACCCTCGGCGCGCATCGCGCCGGCGTGCGTGATGCTGACGAACCTCTGTCTTGTGCGGGCCGCCCGTAGCGCGGGCGGGCCGAGCCTGGCGCAGCCTTCGCGAGATGCGTGCGACCCGGTGCTCCGCCGGTTCGAATCCGGCTGGACGGCCCGCGCTTATCGGGTAAACGCCCCTCCACGGCAACGAGGGAACTTGGACCCGGCCCCGGGGTCGGACATGAGATGCCAGCGACGCTTCCCACTCAGGGATTTGCATGCAAACATCCGTCATCGCTCTGATCGCCCTTCTCGTGGGTTCACCGGTCGTGACGGCGGGAGAGCTTCTCGAGGTTGAAGGGGTGTTGGTGGTCACGGGGTGCGCGGGGGCGAGCGTCGACCAGCTGGCCCGGGCGGAGCCGCCGCCTCCCGACATACTCGACCGGGCCTCGGCGTGCGCAAAGATGGGGATGCCGGTTGCAGTTCTCTCGCACGGGACGCTGTTCACCCTCGCCTCGCCCGCCGCGATGCTGGCGCGCCACATCGCCAAGCCGGCGCGGTTGAGCGGTGAAGAGGTCGCACCCCGCGTGATCGTGCCGGAGAGGCTCGAGGTTGAGACCGAGCCCGATGGGTGGCGCGAGGTGGCAACCACGACCATGATGTAGCACGAAGAGGGGCGGTGGCCACGATGCAACACCTCGGTTCGAGACTGGCGTTCGTTGCCGCCGCGGCGTTGCTCAGCCGTGCGCCGCTTGCAGCCGAGCCAGTGCTCTCGGTGTCACTGCCCGAAGTAGTGATCGCGTTTGAGCTTGATGACTCGATCGAGGTCGGAAGGCCGAGCGAGCTCGGCGTTCGGGTGACCACCACCCCGGGGCAACCCGTCCCGAGCACGGTCCGCGGCCGGATCGGGATGCCGCAGATGGGGCACTGGGTCACCGAGGAGCAACCGCACCCGTGGTCGCAGGCGGGCATCTATCGCTTCCCGGTCTCGTTTCCGCACCCGGGGATCTACCGACTGCGCGTCTGGCTGGACTATCCGGACGGGCGAGACGTGAAAGCCGCCCTCGATCTGCGAGTCATTCCCGGGCAGCCCCTGGCGCCAAAGGTGGTCCCCTGACTCATCGCCCGACGAGCTCTTCGAGCCACTCGAGCGTCGTTGCACTCTCCCACACCGTAGGGTCGTTGATCCGAGCCGAAATCACGTGCGTGACGGGGTCCTCGAAGCGCATCAGATCCCCCTGCCGATCGAGGATATAGGTCTCGGGAACCCCCTCGACCCCCAGGGCGCGCTTGCTCTCACCCGCACCGTCAAAGAGCATCGGGAAGCTGAACTGGTAGCGTTGCTGAAAGGCCCGCGCCGCCGCGAGCTCGTCGTCGACCGCGACCGCGATGACGGTGAGCCCGCGGTCCTCGAAGCGCTCGTGAATCGCCTGCAGGTGAGGCATCTCGTAGCGACAGGGGAAGCACCAGCTCGCCCAGAAGTTCAACACGATGACCTTACCCCGGTGATCGGAGAGGCGCACCCGCCGCCCGTCGAGTGCCTCGAGCTCAATCTCGAAAACCATTCCCGGGGTCGGGTCGGTCCCCAGCGACGCCGCGGTGACCGGCTTGAGCTCCCCCCCACGGGTCGTCGCGGCGGTAAGAGCCAGCACGATAATGAAGATCAATCTAATCATGGCAGTGAGTGGAATGGTTCGTCTTCGCAACTCGAGAGTTCGGACCCCGGCGCGGCCGGTGGGTTCCCGCGCCCTGAGCGCGGCGCCCGCACCGCGGCGCTATACTGGGCGCGCGACAATGCGGGGCACCGAGAACGTCGAGCCGACGGAAGCGCCGGCACACCCGGCATCGGTAAGGCCAAGCTGAATGTCGCGGTGGCACCCGCTGGATGATGACCATGGCTACTGCACGCGACTCCACCCCGTCGATCAGAGCGCCGCTTCGGCACCGCGCGATCGGAGGCTGGTGGCTCGGGGCGCTACTCCTCGGCGGGATCGGCGGCGCGCTCGCTTTCTCCGTCCTGCAGAAACCCGCGAGTGAGGTCGCGGCCCGCCCCCGGGTCGAGATCACCTGCGTGGGCGGGCGCTCGAAGGCGGAGCGGCTCGCCTACTGGAGGGCACGTACCGGGATACAAGACGCTTCGGTCGCCGCGAGCGCCGCGGCCTCGGTCACCTACAGCCGTGACGTGGCTCCGATCCTGTTCGCACACTGCGCCGAGTGCCACCGGCCGGGTGAGCTCACCCCCTTCAGTGTCCTCACCTACGAGGATGTGAAACCGTGGGCCTGGCTGATCGGGGTCGTGACCGCCAACCGCTACATGCCGCCGTGGCCACCCGAGCCCACCGCCGGCTTCGCCTTTGCCGGCGAGCGCCGGCTCGACGACGAGCAGATCGCGATCATCCAGAGCTGGGTAGAGCAGGGCGCGGCGCCGGGGGACGACGCGGATCTGCCGCCGCTCCCGCAATTCCACGAGGGCTGGAGGCTCGGCGAGCCGGACCTGGTGGTCTCGCTTCCCCAACCGTACTGGCTCGCGCCCGAAGGAGGCGATACGTACCGCAATCTGGTGTTCCCGGTCCCACTCGACGAGACCCGGTGGGTGCGCGCGGTCGAGATTCGACCCGGCAACAAGCGCATCGTGCACCATGCGATCATGCAGGTCGACCGGCTCCAGGCTGCGCGCCGTGCGGACGATGCGGACCCGGGCCCCGGATTTGGCGGCATGGATATGGGTCCGGTCGAGAGTCCCGGCGGGCACCTCGTCGGCTGGTCACCCGGCAAGGCCCCGATGGAAGTACCGAGCGGCATGGCGTGGCGGGTCGGTCCCGGCACCGACCTCATCTTGCAGCTGCACATGCTGCCCTCGGGACGACCCGAGGCGATCGAGCCGCAGATCGGGCTGTACTTCACCGATCGACCGGCGCGATACCAGCCTTTTGCAATCGTGTTGCGCAACGGCGACATTGACATTCCCCCGGGCGACGAAGCCTACCCCATCGAGGAATCGATGACGTTGCCGGTCGACGTGCAGGCGCTGAGCATCTACCCGCACGCTCACTACCTCGCCCGGCGCATCGAGGCCACCGCCACCCTGCCCGACGGCAGCGCCAAGACGTTGATCTCGATTCCAGATTGGGACTTCGGCTGGCAGGACGAGTACCGATACCGTGAGCCGGTGTGGCTGCCCGCCGGAACCCGGCTCTCGATGCGTTTCACCTACGACAACAGCGACAAGAACCCTCGCAACCCGAGCCAGCCGCCGGTGCGGGTCGTGGCGGGCAACCGATCCACCGATGAGATGGCGATCCTCACCCTGCAGGTTCTCTCCGACGCCCCCGCCGGCGAGGCCCGCGTCAGAGAAGCGGTCATGCGTGCTCGCCTGGCGCGTCGACCCGACAACTGGGCGGCGCAGAACCTGCTGGGGATTTCGCTCCGCGCCCAGGGTCGGACCGCCGAGGCGGTGTAACATTTTCTCGAGGCGCTGCGGCTTAAGCCGAACGACTCCGGCATCGTCTACAACCTCGCCAACGCGCTGCAGTCCCGGGGCGATTACGACCAGGCGGTGCGCTATTACCGCGAGGCACTGCGGCTCGAGCCGCAGCATGCCACCGCCCACAACAATCTCGCCATCGCGCTGCATTCCCAGGGCCGCACCGACGAGGCGATCGAGCACTACCAGGCGCAGCTCGTCCTGAGTCCCGACAACCCCGGCGCGCATTACAATCTGGCGATCGCGCTGCTGGCGACCGGCGAGAACGCGGCCGCGATGGCCGAGCTGGAGCGAGCGATCGGGCTCGATTCTGCTTTCCACCCGGCCCGCATCGCGCTGGCGGACGTGCTGCGCGAGCAGGGCCGGGCGGAGGAGGCGCTGCGCTACTATCAAGAGACCATCGGCCGTGACGAGCGGCAAGCACCTGCCTACTACGGGATGGGCCTCGTCCATCTCGAGCGGGGTCGAGCCGACGCGGCCCTGGATGCGTTTCGAAGTGCGATCCGGCTGCGGGCCGAGTTCATCGATCCCATCAACAACCTCGCGTGGGCCCTGGCCACGAATCCCGACCCTGAAGCGAGAAATCCCGGCATCGCGCTCACGCTCGCCGAGCTCGTGAGCTCCGCCGCCACCCCACCCCGCGCCGAGGTGCTGGACACCCTCGCCGCCGCCTACGCGGCGAACGGACAGTTCGACCTTGCCACCCGCACGATGGAGCGGGCGCTGGCATTGCTCGGGGACCAGCCGGAGTTCACCGGCCAATTCTCGGCAAGACTGGGTCTGTACCGCCGCGGCGAGCCCTACCTGGCCGCTTCCGGTCCCGACGCCCCGGACGGCTAGCCCGGGTAGACTCGCCGCGCAAACAAATTGCACCGCGCTCGGGCCGCCCAGAACGGCTGGTTTTCTCATCGCTGTCAGAAGCTCAACGACGAGCGGCGAGGCGCCTTGGTGAGATATCCGGGCAGATGTCCAGGTTAGGTCTTGCGGTATCGAGGCTGCGCGGATGCCGCCGCTACGAGCCTACGAAGTCCACGATGCGCCGAAACTGCGCGCCGATCTCCCGGGCGTCGTGCGGCGGTCGAAACAAGGCGACCAGCCGCCCCGCGGGGTCGGTGAGCAAGAGCGCGGTGGAATGGTCGACGAGATAATTTCCCGCCGCATCGGGCTCCTGACGCACGTAAAGCACTCCGAGCTGGGCGGTGAGGGTGTCCAGCTGCTCGTCGGTGCCGGTAGCGGCAACGATAGCGGGATTGAAGAATTCCACGTAACGCGCCATACGCTCGAGGGAGTCGCGCGCGGGGTCAACCGAGACGAACGCGAGCTGGATTCGGCCATCGGGGTCCGGGAAGGTCTCGAGTTCGGCGTCGACCGCGTTCATCATACTGAGCGCGGTCGGGCACGCATCGGGGCAGTTGGTGTACCCGAAGTACCACAGGGTCCAGCGGCCCCGGATCCGCGCGAGGTTGAACGGCTGCTGGTTCTGATCGGAGAGCTCGAAGTCGGTGAGCGCCTTCGGGTTGGGCCACAACAGCCCGGGCAAATCGGCCGGCGCCGCCGCCGGCGCCCGCACCGCCTGATAGGCTAGGAGCCCGCTCAGGATCGCGAGGAAGCCGCCCACGAAGGCGATCATCGGGAGGAGGATTTTCTTAGGCATCGTGAGGCGCGTCATTATAGGCAATGCCCGCGCCCGGACCAATGCCGATGCCCGGGCTGCAATCGAACTTTAGCGGCTCAATCGAGACAAACCAACAGATGGATGCTAGCTTGGATATTCTAACAAGGACCCGGGACGATGACGACGGATAGGCGAGTCTGGACGCCGGGCAGGAGCGCAAGGGATAGCCGTAGCTATCGCTTGCGTGAAGCCCAAGTCCGGGCCCGCATAGCTGAGTCAGCGCCCGGGTAGACTTGCCGCGGAAACGAATTGCACCGAGCTCGGGCCGTTCAGAACGGTTCGTTCTCTCATCGCTCTCAAGAGCTAAAAGAAGGGCGGCGAGGCGCCTTGGTGCATATCCAGGCTCGCCTCAAAGCTGTCCGTCCGCGGCGCTGCGAGCAGGTTGGCGTACTTATGAAACCCCAAATCGTCGCTGCGAAGATCGGCTGAGATGAAAACTCGCGCCGGCGGCTCGATGCTCGCGCTCGCGGCCCTCCTCCTCACCACTGCGTCGACGGCGCTCGCCTGCGAGTACACCCAAAGCGAGAAAGCATGCGTTCGGCTCGCGGCGGATCGGACTGCCTACCGGTCCGGGACCGAGGCGCGAATCGCCGCGGTGGTCACGATCGAGCCGGGCTGGCACGTGAACAGCCGCAACCCGACCTTCGAGTACCTGATTCCAACCGAGGTGCAGTTTCACATCCCGCCCGGCTGGACGGAACCGGCCGTGGCCTATCCGCCGGGAAAGATGCAGACCTTCGCGTTCGCTCCCGAC
>JBFHLI010000137.1:0-9031 GCA_041594935.1 Gammaproteobacteria bacterium
CTTGGCCCCAAGGAGTCTCTGTCGTTGGTCAATGGGAGTCCGTGTGCGAGCGCATTGATCGCCGATGCGGTGCTTGCGGCCCGGCGACGCCTCGGTCTCGCGGTGAAAGTGTTCGCGCTGTCGATCGAGGCGCTGCGGGCGCCGCTGGAGGCTTACGACCAGGCTCTGGACGAGCTCTGGGAGGATACCCACGAGGCCGGGATTCTGCGGCGGCTGCGAGCCCATCTGACGGAGACGACCGGCGAACGCCGCCCATATCAGGCCCCCGTCAGTTGGCGGATCGTGCCGCGGGTGTTGGGTCAGGCGGCGCGCGCGCTGGCCCAAGCCGAGCGGATCGCCGAGATTAGCCTGAAGGCGGTTTCCGATAACCCCGTCTACTTGCCGCCGAGTGAGGAGTACCCCGACGGGAGGATTCTCTCCAACGGCGGGTACCACAATGCGAAGGCCTATCCCGCGTTGGATAATCTTGCCGCGGCCTGGGCGGACCTCGCATTGCTGTGCGACCGCCACGCCACCAAGCTCATGGACGGGAGGGTATCTCTGCTGCCCGATCACTTGACCACGGACGGGGGGTACATCGGCTGCCTGTGCTTCACCGCGGCGGACTACGCCGACCAAGCGCGTTCCGCTGCCCAGCGCACCTTTCTGCCGGCCAGCGAGGGGGGAGGCTTCGGCCAGAATGATGTGGCGGTGCCGACCTTTGCGGCCTGGCGCAAGGAGGCGGAATCTGGCCGATGTCTGGATGCCAACCTCGCAATCCTCGCCGCGATCGCGAGCCAGGCGCTGTTCATCACCGAGCGGGATGCGCCGCTGTCCCTTCGCCCCCTGCTCGCGACGGTGCGAGCCGCGTTTCCTCCGGTTGTCGCTCCCATCGCCCCTGGTCCGCCCGCGGGGCAGCTGGCGGAAGCCTTCACGAGTCGAGTGTACGCGCCCGAGCGTTGACCAGAATGCTACGAGCTCAGAGCCGGGAACCGCGACGATGGCCCGGCCGGCGGAGTCCCTGGCATCAGCTGCGCCCGCCCGTGCGCCGCCGCTTTTTTCGCGTCCGCCGTCGCGCCGCCGGTGAGGGGGCGGCTTCGACCCGGTGTGCGGGCACCTCCGGCAGACTCGCGTTGCTTCCCATGCCGCTCTCGATGAGGCGGCGCAGCTCCGCATCGACCCTGGGATCGGTTTCGACCGGGGTGTACTGCGTCAGTTTTCGGTTCATCTCTCGATGGGCGCGGTCGGCAAGCGGTACGCTTCCATGCTTTAGCCAGTCCTCGCGGGTGTATCGATCGACGGTCGCGTCCGGCAGGTAGAGCTCTCTTGGCCAGTACTTCAGGGTGTGCTCTGCGGTTAGCAAGTGCTGATCCTCGAGCAGACGGCGCGCGAGGTCCACGGCCGGAACATCCTCCAGCGGCTTGAGGTCGCGTACGAAGTGCAAGGCTTGTCCGCAGAGCTCGTTATCGAACACGAGCTTCTCGAGACTGAAGACCAGCACGTAATCCAGCATTCCGGGCCCCGAGACCGAGTTCATCCCGACCAGAGCCGCGAGCAGCGCGCTCGCGAACGTCTCGGCGCCGGCCTGCGCATCGAGGACCTTTGCGTCGCTCAGCGCCATGTAGCCCTGGGTGGGCAGCCCCAGGGACTTTGCAACGTCCGCGTAGGCGACGTCCAGGTGTTGCGCCTCGATGGCGGCCATCGGGGAGGAGGCGGCCTTCATGTGAAAGGTGGCGGGGGCGCCCCCGAACAGAACCGGAGCTCCGGGACGGACGATCTGGGCCATGGTCAGGCCCGCAAGCACGTCGGCAACGTGGAAGGTAGTCGCCCCCACCAGGGTGACCGGCGCGATCAGACCCATCAAGGTAACCGGCACGATCTCGATGGGGATGCCGTACGCAGCGCAGTCCAGCAGGTTCTGACACGAGTCCTCGCCGTATCGGAAGAACCCGGTGGCGGTGATCGTGAAGATCGACATCGGTCTCGCGGCGAGGTCCGCCCGGTCGGTGCGAAACAGCTGCATCATCTCGCCCATCCGGGGCACTCCGTGCTCGGTAAACGCCCCCGAGACCACCGGCTTGAGGGAATTGGTGAGACAGAGATAAAGGCGCCACGCGTCGGAGACGCCAGCCTCGATATCGTCGGTGGAAAAGGCGGTGGCGAGATAGGCGATGTGCTCGAGGCGGTCGGTGAGCCGGACGTACTTCACGAAGTCGACGGTCTTGGCGAGCCGGGTCTCGTTCGCTCCGTGATCGAGAATTTGCAGCCCGCTCGACCCGGGCACGAAGTGCACCCGATCTCCGCCGAGGTTCGCATGCGCATTCCCGTCCCGGTCGTATAAGGTGAACGCTGAAGGCGCCGATGCAATTGCGTGATCAACCACCTCCGGAGTGAGACGGATTCGCCCGCTTGCCGGGTCCTGCTCGAGTCCGTGTTCGAGCAGTCGAGCGCGAAGCTCCTTACCCCTCACCTCGATCCCGATCTCGGCGAGGATCCGTTTCGCTTCCGTGACGATCCGGGCTCGAAGGTCGTCATCCACGACCTTGAGGATCGGCCTCATTGCTGGACGCCGCAGTGCGGCTCGTAAGGTATGGACATTTGCCGGCGGGGTTACTACCTGGTTCGAGTCGGCGGCGGCTCGGTGGGAATTTAATGCGGTAGCACGAGCCTAATCCCTAGCATCATGCCAGATTAGTGCGCCGGTGTGGAGCCTCCAATGCACCGGCTGCTTCCCTATACTTTCAAGAAAATCGAGATTGATGTCGATATTCGAACCAGGTGAGCGGGTAAGGGATCTGACATGACTTTGAACCGAGAGCGACTCATCACGAGCCGGACGGTGGAGGAGTACTTTCAGGACTCCGTTGACACCGCCCTCAACAACCAGGGGATCGAGGCCGACTCACAGACGGTGTACTACGTGGTCAATCTCCTGACGATGTTCACTCGGGCGGACGCGCTCTACGAGCGCACCCAGGACGGCATGACCCTGAAGCCGCTCGCGCTCATGTATGCGGACGCGCTCGAAAGCTCCTCGGAGAAAGAGCGAAATCTTAATCTGCGTCGACTCGGTGACGTCGCTCTGTTCATTTCGGGCTTGTTTTCACAAAGCCTAAGCCGCAAGGTGGTAGACGTTGATTACTACGTCTCGATGGGAGGCGGGGCTTACGGCTATCTGTCGAGCGTCATGCGAGGCTCGTCGCGAGGTCACGCTCTCGTCGATGTGTTCGACGAGCTATCGACCAAGTTCCAGGAGTTCGTGGACGTGCTCTCGGAGGTCAGCGATAACACTCATCTCGGTAGCGACACCGACATTCTGCGTGCCTATGAGGTGTGGGTCCGGACCGGCAGCAAGCGCGTTGCGCGGCAACTGCGTCAGATGGGGCTGCACCTTGATTCCACTTCGGTCAGTCGGCGCAAGCACTGAGTCGAGAAGCGGCGGTGTCGGTTCTTCTCGATAAGTTTCAAAGGCAGCTGCAGCGCATTTACGAGGTGGAGGTACCGCATGCGGTCGGTAATTTTCTGACCTCTGACCGCGAGTGGGTGAACCAGGTCGACAACGGTGAGCGCGCCCGCGACACGCAGGAGAAGCTACTCCTCGTGCAGCGAGGTCAGGACCTCGAGCTTGCGCTGTACATAGACCGGTCGATCGTAAAGCGTCTCGAGCACTCCGATCCGACCAAGCGGCTTCATCCCGGAAATCTTGCGGACTACTGGGTTGCGGTTGAAGGGGTGAGTCATTTCCTCTATCTCACGTGGAACGCCGGCTTCGAGCGGGAAATCTCTCTGCTGGAGCTGGAGTTACAGGCCGAGGTGGATCGCTACATCTCGAGCGCCTTTCTCTACGGGCGTCAGGACGCGGGGCGGATACCCGTCGATCTCTATGAGCGGTTGTTCGGTGAGCCAACTTACGAGGAAGGGTTGGACAGCGAATCGCTTCAGCGATATCAGCGCGCCAATCATTACGCGAGCCTCTACTGCCGCCATCTCGAGGAGCGATATCTCAGGAGCCACGCCGCCGAGGGCATGGTCAACGAGCTGAGGCGGTTCTATCGGCTCACGCAACGTCAGAAGATCAATCGCATCGAATCGACCGGATAGCAACCGGGCTACTCGGGTCGAGGCATCCTCAGTTATCTCCCGCGGTCGAGAATTCGGATTTGTTCCCCCGGAGGGGTGGCAGACGCCCGCGAGTCGAGCTATCCCGGAATTTTACCAAGGCGCCTTGCCGCTTCTGACCAAGCTTCTGAGAGCGATGAGAAAACGAACCGTTTCGGGTGGCCCGAGCGCGGTGCAATTGGTTTTCGCGGCAAGTCTACCCGGGCGGTGGCTCGGCTATGCGTGCCCGGACTTGGGCTTCGGCCAAGCGATAGCTACGGCTATCCCTTGCGCTCCAGCCCGGCGTCCAGACTCGCCTATCCGTCGCCATCGTCCCGGGTCCTTGGTGAGATATCCGGGCTATGCGTTCACTGACCGCGGGGAAATCGCCCCACTGACGCGGGCCGCGTCGCTCCGTGCCCGTCTAGGTCAGGTGGACGGACCACCGTGAGGCTCGGCTCGGGCTGCGAGTCAATCCAGCCTACAATCCGTTCCCAGTCCCGCTTGTCCGGCCGAGCCCGCGGCGAGGTCAGCTCGTGAATGCTGACGCCCTGCTCCACTGCGTGGAGGTAGTGCTGAGTATCACGCAGTCGTGCGATGACCGGAATGTTGAGGCGTTGAAGAAATCGCTCCAGGGACTGGAGCGACAATGTTTTCGCCTTAACGCGAGTTGCCACGATTCCGATGCGGGTGCTGGCGAGACGTACTTTTCCCACCAGCATCAGATCCCGGATGAAATCCGCGGTCGAGAAGATATCGATGGGTGAAGGGACCACTGGAATGATGATGACGTCCACGTTCCTTACCTGCTCGACCAGCTCCTGGCCCTTGAGGCCGGCGGGAGAGTCGATGACGATTCGCTGGGTTTCGGCAGGCACCCTGAGCTGCCAGGTCCGGGTCACATTCGTCGGTCCTGTTTGATACGCAGCGATTCCGTGGATGACCGGCAGGTTCGGCGGACGCAATCGCAGCCAGCGCATGGCAGAGCCCTGAGGGTCGCAGTCGAAGAGCGCGGTCGCGTACCCTCGGCTCGACAACCAGCTGGCGAGATTGGACGCCACCGTGGTCTTGCCACAGCCTCCCTTGGCATTCATGACTACGATTCGCTGCACGCTTTTCCTCGCTGGGCGGGCGAGAAAGTCCCACTACGGTAATGTTAGTACGGGCGGTCGAGGAGGCGAGGTTCGTGCGCGTTTCCAGGCCTCGGCCGGGAATGATGGGATCCAGTCAGTGGGAGGATACCAAGCCGGCGTGGCCATCCGTGCCCACGCGGCTTGGGAGTCTCTATTGGACGACGAAACGGAGGTGGGTTCAGATATCTCGCTGGCGGATCACGATAGAGCCGTCCTCTTCGAACGCCTCCTTCTCGATCAGCTTTCTCGCCGCGGCTTCGATGGTTTGACGATTTTCGACCACCGCCTTCATCGGGGTTTCCACCGAGGCGCGGAATTTCTTCTGAAGCACTTCCATCGAAATTCTGCACAGCACGCGCCGACCGTTGACCTGAGCGGCGATGCTGGCGACCTTGGTCATCGGATTCCAACACTCGAGCATCGGAAACGAAAGCTCCGATACGTCCGAGGCAGCAGTTCTATAACGAGTCAGATTCATAGGCCCCCACGTCTAGAAAGTAAAGTTGGTCGGTTGTCGCATGTCACCACCCAGTCCCGCGGGAGGCGCCGCCCGCCGCGGCACTGGATGATGTCGGGCGGGCGCCCGGACGACTTAGAAGCGTCTACCGCCGCCGCGTCCGCCGCCGCGTCCGCCGGTGCGCTCCTTGGCAATGTTGACGATGAGATTGCGCCCATCCAATGGCTTTCCGTTCATCTCCAGCGCCGATTCGGCGGCAAGTTGAGTGGCGAACGTCACGAATGCGAACCCGCGAGATCGACCCGTATCCCGATCGGTGATCAGACGAACCTCTTCTAGCTCACCGTAGGCTGAGAAAGCTTCTTCGAGCTCGGCCTGGGTAGCGGAGAACGGGAGATTCCCCACATATAGTTTGTTCTGCTGCATTTCGGTTCAATGTCTCCTTGAGAGCTTAAAGAAGTCGCGCCACCAAGCTCTAGGAATGCAACGGCCCTGGTGAGAGACATTGCTTTCTTCGCGAGTTGAGTTGTCGTCGACCCCGATAGCGTACCATGCATTGAGCCCGAACGGCATAGTTCGGGGGCCACGGCCGAAGGCATCTTCGACCCCGTGGGGGGGTAGGTGTTGCTAGTCGGCTCCCCCAGGGTGGCGCCGGGCCGAGGGCTTCCCCGCCCGCGGGTTTCCTTCGAGCCGCATCGCAAGCGCCTCGATCGGTGACCCATGCGCATGGGTGCCAGGTTGTATAATCGGAGGCGGCAAAGGCGCCTTGGCGCCAGATTGGGGCGGCGGCTGATGAAGCCCAAGGGAAGGCCTATCGACGGGCAACGCCTGGAAAGGGTGGTCGCCCAGGCACGACGCGAGCGCGAGAGTCGCGAGCGCAGCTATCGGGGGCGGGCGCTTAAGCTCTTCGCGTGGGTCTGTGCCCGTTGTGCGCGGGAGTTCGACGCCGGCAACGTTCGCGAGCTAACCGTTCACCACAAGGACCACGATCACGACAACAATCCACCCGACGGGAGTAACTGGGAGCTGCTGTGTGTTTATTGCCATGAGAACGAGCACACGAAGTTCCTTGATTCGCACTCGTCCGCCGCTGGCCTAGACTCGACCGGGAGGCAGGAACAACAGAGCCACCGCCCGTTCGCCGATCTTCGCGAACGGCTAAAGCGCGGCGAGTAGACCAGCGCGTGATCCACGATCCTCCCGCCGACGTCATCGTCATTGGCGCTGGATTCGGGGGCGCCGCTTTCTCCTGGCGATTGTCGCAACGCGTGCCCGGAGTGAGACTTGCGTGTTTCGAGCGCGGCGGCTGGACCAATCCGTCCGACATGCCGGCGTCAAGCCGCGGCTGGCAGCGGGCAGTGGTCGGGGCCTGGTCGGCCTCCCCCAACCAGCGGCTCGCCTGCCGGAGCGCAGCGTCCGCCGACTACGCCATCGACGACCTTGAATCTCCCATCAAGCCTCTCATGTGGAGCGGGGTCGGCGGGTCCACGATAAACTGGTCCGCCCATTTCCCGCGTCTTCATCCGTCGGATTTTCAGACTCGCACCCTCGATGAAGTGGGTGATGACTGGCCATTCAGTTATTTCGACCTCGAGCCCTACTACGATGTCAACGACGTCGAGACCGGAGTGTCCGGGCTTGCGGGGGACCCGGCGTATCCGCCGAAGCCGGCGCGACCGATGCCTCCGCTACCGCTTGGACGGCTCGGCGAGCGGGCCGCCGATGCATTCAATGAGCTCGGATGGCACTGGTGGCCGGTGGATGCCGCGATCAACTCGGTTCCGCACGGCGGCCGCGAGGCGTGTAACAACTGCGGTCCGTGCGCAATTGGTTGTGTCCGCCGGGCCAAGTCGTCGGTCGATGCGACCTACTGGCCGAAGGCAATCGCGGCCGGCGTTGAGCTGAACACGAGATGCGTGGTGCACGAGGTCCTGGTCGAGGCAGGCCGTGCCACCGGTGTGCGCTATCACGACCGTGACGGGATCGAGCATGAGCGGCGCGCCTCCTTCGTGGTGGTTGCCGGAAACGGAATCGGCACTGCGCGTTTGCTGCTTGCCTCGAGCATCGGTGGTGGAGCCGAGAGTGCCGTCGGGCGCTGTCTGATGTTCCACCCGGCCGCCTATGCGCGCGGCATGTTCCGAGACGAGCTCGATGGCCCCTGCGGACCGGTGGGGGCAGTGCTCTACTCGCACGAGTTCTACGAGACAGACCAGCAGCGGGGCTTTGTGCGAGGGGTGCAGCTGCAGGTGACTCGTGAGAACGCACCGCTGGTGCAGGCGCTTCGTCTCGAGCCGGCGTGGGGTCGCTCGGCGGTGCGGCGGCTGCGTGAGGAATTTCGCCACTCGATGGCGGTGCTGATCCTGGTCGAGGACTTGCCGGAGTCCCACAACCGGGTTTCGATCGGTCGCGAGCGTGCCGCCGACGGTCTGCCCAACGTGAAGCTCCACTATCGGCTCTCATCGAGCTCGGCGCGGATGCTTGAATTCGGTTTGGCGCGGGCGGAGGAGCTGCTCCGCACGGCCGGCGCCTATCGCGTGGTGCGCGTGTCGCCAGCGCCCTACACCGGCTGGCACCTCCTTGGAACGGCACGCATGGGAGCGGATCCGGGCCGCTCCGTCACCGACGCACGGGGCCGCTGTCACGCGGTGCCGAATTTGCTGGTGGTGGACGGGAGCGTCTTCCCGACCGCGGGCGCCGTCAATCCCGGCTCGACGATTGGTGCCCTCGCGTTGAAGTTCGCCGATGACCTCGCGCGCGAGTTCGGGCGATGATGCGCGCGTACATCGACGCGCTCGTAGATACCTTGGTTCCGGGCGACGATACGTTGCCGAGCGGGTCAGCGGTCGGGGTCTCCATCGCGCTCTGCCGCCGGCTCGAACCCGGACCCGATCGGGACCCGCGGCTGCAAGCGGCGCTCGAGGCCATCGAGGCCCGCGCAGGCGGCGCACCTGCGTTCTGCAGGGCCAATGAGACCGCTCGGGTTGAGGTTCTCGAGCAGATCGAGCGCGCGATGCCGGAGTCCTTTGGAGTCGTCGTTTCCGTGGCGCTGATGGAGTACTACGATGCAGATGTGGTGCTCGAGCGGCTCGGCTGGCGGCGGGAGCCGCCGCAGCCGGGCGGCCATCCGCTGGAGCCCTTCGATGAGCGCCGGTTGGAGGTGGTGAAGAGACGGGCCGCGAGTTGGAGGTCGAGTTGAAATTTGGGCGACGAGGCCGCCACCCCGGCGAGAGAGTAACGAGGGTCAATCGTGACGGCGGAGATACCAGTAGAACATCGAGATCTGTTGGATAAGAGAGCATTGGCGCATCTGCCGACCTTGATGCCGGATGGGCGCCCACAGGTCACCCCCGTGTGGTGCGATTTC
>JBFHLI010000138.1:0-9027 GCA_041594935.1 Gammaproteobacteria bacterium
CGTATGGCTCAAGCTCGCCGCGAGCTACGCCCGACTCGGGCGCGGTGAGGATGCCACGGCTGCGCTCGAGCGGTTCCTGGCCCTGGAGCCCGATGGCCACATCACCACGGTGGCCAAGCGTTTTCCGTTCAAGCGCGAGGCGGACCAGAGGCACTGGATGGAAAGCTTGCGCATGGCGGGACTGACTGACTGAACGGGAAGACATTACGGGCGCCGCGCTCGGCCCGCTGGACCCGAGCAAGCTCAAGCACTGGCAGCAGGGGGAGACACCATGAGGGGAACGCAGAACATCAAGGCATTCAAGGCTTATCTCGAGGGCGAGCAACAGTTCAGCGTCGTCGATCAGTGCCGGATGAGGTCGAGTATCCGGAGCTTCCGGCGGGCAATCTCACTCGACTCGAAATTTTCCCGCGCGCACGGCTACCTGTCCTACGCGCTCGTTCGCAGCGCCCTCGTCGGCTGGAAATCCCGGAAGGTCATCGCGGGCGAGGCACTGGAAGCGGCCGAGCGCGCGGTCAAGCTGGACCGAAAGCGCTATCGCCGTCTCAAGGGCAAGCGGACCCGAGACTGCGAGGCCTGCGATTACGCTCCCTACTGGGACCTCGCCTTCGTGTACCTCAATCTCGGAAAGCTCAACAAGGCGATGCAGACTTACGAGACGGCGTTACGCCTCTACGATGATTTCACCGACCGTCTCGACCGAAAGCCGGGCCTCCTCGCCGAGGCCGCGGTCGCATTCATTCAGGGCGGGCAGCGCGATCGTGCCCTCGAGCTGCTGGCAAAGTCCAAGCTGATTCCGGGCTGGTACCGTTGGAACCACGGCTTCGCGAGCTACATGAACCATGATTACGACGCCGCCCTCGCGGAGCTCACACACCCCGATCTCGATCCGCGGAGAACTGCCGGCGTTCCACCCGAGGTGCGACTGTTCCTCGCCGGGCTGCTCGCGAAGCGAGGCGATATCAACGCAGCCCGGGATGTCATCACGTTGTTCCTGACGGAGCGTTCCGGCTTTACCAAGGACGACGCCAAGCAGCGATGGCGGTTTCTCGACCCGGACGACCAGGCGCACTGGGACAGCGGCATCGACGCCGCCTGGCCGTAACCGGCGCTCGCTCGCCGACAGCTTCACGGTCAATCGCCAGCGTTTGGCTGACTGGCAATGCGGTTGAGCGGTGACTGGCCCGCCGGACGGTGGAACCGGGGTCCAGCGCCTCTCGCCGGCGTGAGAGGGGAAGAGACGTCGTGGGAACAGACCTCGCCGACAAGAGCGCGTCGCAGCTGATCAACGGATATCGGGCCAGGCGTTTCACGCCGCTCGAGGCGCTCGATGCGGTGCTCGCTCGCATCCAGGCTCTGGAGCCGGTGCTCAACGCGTTTTGCGTGGTCGACGCGCGGCGCGCCCGACGGGCCGCCCGGGAGTCCACCGCCCGCTGGTTCCAGGGTCGCCCGGTTGGATCGATCGACGGCGTTCCGATGGCAATCAAGGACGTGACCGAAACCAAGGGCTGGCCGACACTCAACGGCTCGCGCGCAATCGACGCGGCGGGGCCTTGGCGCGAGGACGCAGTGGCGGTAGAGCGGCTACGTCGGCACGGGGCGGTGCTAGTGGGCAAGACGCAGACCCCCGAGTTCGCCTGGCGCAGCATCACCGAGAGCGAGCTCCACGGCATCACCCGCAATCCCTGGAATCCGGAATGGACGCCCGGAGGCTCGAGCGGTGGCGCCGCGGCCGCCGTCTGCGCCGGGATGGTAGCGATCGCCACCGGAACGGACTCCGGCGGGTCGATTCGAGCCCCCGCCAGCTTCTGCAGCATCGTCGGCATGAAGCCGACGTTCGGACGGGTGCCGGTGTGGCCGCCAAGCCCCCTGATGATGCTCGAGCATTGTGGCCCACTCGCCCGCAGCGTACGCGACGCCGCCCTTGCCCTCGGCCCGATGGCAGGCTTTGATCCGCGGGACGGCTATGCGCTACCCGAGCCCGCCCCTGATCTCCTGTCGGGTCTCGAGCGCGGTGTACGCGGATTGCGCATCGGATTCAGCCCGGACCTCGGCATGGGCCCGGTCGAACCCGAGGTGCGGCGAATCGTGAACGGGAGCAAGGCGGTGTTCACCGACCTTGGTGCCCGCGTCACCCGCGTCAAGCTCGATCTCAGCGCCGCCGGCCCCGCGATCGATGCGATCTGCAATCCACTGGCGGCACGAATTCGTCGCGAGCTGGGCCGCCGGGGCTCCCGCCTGAGCAATCCGGTGCTCATCGAGGCGGCCGAATCAGGCGCCACGCAGGACGCCCTCACCTTCCTCGATGGCGAGGCCGTACGCTGTAGACTGCGCGCGCAGATGGCGGCGTTCCACACACGATACGACCTGTTGATCGCCCCCACCGTGCTGGTCGCCCCGTTCGCGGTCGGACGGGACCGTCCACCCGGGCGAGACCCGCGCCGCGCCAGCGAGTTCATGGCGACTACCGCGCCGTTCGACCTGACCGGGCAGCCCGCGATCTCCGTCCCCTGCGGCTTCACCCGAGCCGGCGGGCCGGTCGGGCTGCAGATTGTCGGCCCGCTCGGCCGCGATGCCCTCGTGCTGCGGGCAGCGCGCGCATTCGAAAAAGGAAACTCGGTCGGTCGCCGACGTCCGCCGCGCTGATATCACTGCATCGATGTCGACGAGAATGGGGTTGATGTCCGTCTTGATCGGACCCCGCCCGGTATCTGCGAGCCCTACCTCGAAGACATGCCATTGCACCCGGGACCATCGTGGCCGAATCGAGCGCGGCGATACCCTCAATCGATGCGGCAGGCTGATTCTGGCCGGTCCCGGCCCAGGGTGTCCAAGTTATTGGCTTGATGCAGGAAACCCTCGATCGGAGCGCTGGCGACGACCGCGTTGTGAGTATGCAGCAACACCGCCTGACGCAGCTGACGGTTCCACTTTCGAAAGCTACCCGGCGCACCCTTGTAGGTATCGAGCGTGAACGCGTCGCTGGTCAGATAACGGCGCACGGTGACGATATCCTGTGATTGCGTCCGCACCACCGCTTCGATGACGGACTTGACAGCGGCCCACGCGGCCCAGTCTGTGCCCGTCATATGGCGTTTTGCAATTCGATAGAAGCGCTGATTTAGCTGCGGCGCCCCATGCCGCTCCCAGGTCCAGTGCCACGAACTCGCCACTAACCCTTCGCTTCCGACGACCGGCCGTGCGCGGTACGTGCGATAAGGCACGTAGCGACCGAATTCACCAAAAGAATCCGCCAAGAAAACGATGTCGTATCGGGCATCACCGGTGAGAAGTGGAATGTTTGTCTGATCGCGCGCTCGCGGATCGTTGCTGAGTACGAAGGCACGGGTACCGACGACATTGATTCGAAACTTGCGCGCCGATGCCTGAAACGCGGCGCTGAGCGCTTTGTCGGCCTCGGTCTCGCCCTCCAGGATCAGAACATCGGTCCACCTTTTCTTGAACAGATATTGCGATAGCCCGTCCACGAGCATGGCATCGCTTGGAATCGTGTGGAACAGCACCGGTGAGCAATCTCGATCCCGCAGCGCATTGGCGCGGTGTCGAATATTGAACAGGAGCAAGTCGCGGTCGGCGAGCGCCGTCGCAGCCTGCTTCACATCTGCAATCGGAAGGTCTAGAAGCAGAACTCGGGTGCCCTGCGAAGCAAGCGCTTCAATCGCCGAAACGACGTCTTCGGTTTCTTCGAGCTGCTTCGTCACTAGCGAGAACGTGAACCCCAAGGCACGCTGCATCGCACGGCTCTCCTGCAGTGCAACTTTGGCTCCGTCTATCGGCGGATGTTGATCACGAAGACTCAGACCGGTGTAACCGCGTTGCGGTACATACGCAGTGTCGTGTTGGCGCTGGATGTACCCAAACGAAAAATCCTCATCGACGGCCCACAAGTACCTCGGGGTGCCGGCAAGTAACAAGGCCCCGGCAACAACCAGCCCCTTAATGATCATCGATCAGAATTCCATACGGCACTAACCCCACCGGGACGGTGGTAATCACTCTTAGCTTCGCGGTGTCGATTATCGATACGTCATCCGACAGGCCGTTGGCGACGTACAGCTTCGACTCGTCGTGGGTAAGTGCCAAACCCCATGCGCGCTTACCGACCAGGAGGTAATCGAGGACCTTGCGGTTCATGACGTCTACGATGGCCACGTGGTTGGCTCGCCCCAGGGCGACATAGGCCCGCGCGCCACCTCTGGTAATCAGCAGGTCAACCGGCGTCACCTGCTCCTTCCGAAAGCCTGCCGGCAGAAAGCTGACGTCGGCGATGATCTCCAGGGTCCGGGTGTCGATGATGTTGACCACGCCGGCAAGCTCGGCTGAGACCCACAGCTCTCGCTCATCCGGGGTGAGGGCAAAGCGGCGCGGACGGGTATTAACGAGGATGTCTTTGATGACGGTCTGTTTCTCGGTGTCGATGACATGGACCAGATTGGCTGCCTCCGAGGCGACGAAGACGAACTTTCCATCCGTGGTTACCTGGACACCTTCCGGCTCCTCCCCGGTCTCATATTCGGTGACGAACTCCCCGGTCTGCACATCCACAACGGTCGCGGTCGCGTCCTCTTCGTTGGATATGTAAAGGTGCCGGCCATTAGGGTGCAAGTCGAAAGTCTCGGGCTCCTCCACCTGTCGAATCCGTCGCAGCAACTTCTGCGTCGCGACGTCGTAGACGGCGATGATCGAGTCATCTGCACAGCCGACGAAGAACTCGGTGCGATCGTGGCTGAAATGCATGCCGCGCGGTCGCGCGCAGGTCTCGAAAGTCTTGGTAACCCGATGGTCCTTATCCAAGACAGTGATCGTGCTGCTCCGTTCGTTGCTGATGAAGATGAGACCGGTGTTTCGCGCCAGGCCATAGTCGGACCAGCTACCGGTGGTTAGGAAGACCATCGATACGGCAAGCCAGCGCGTCATCCGAAGAATCTTTCCGCGCGATCGAGGTCTGGTGGCCATTGCTTCGAATTCTCCCGAACTCAAGCCTGCGCTCGGCCTAGGCAGTGGGCCGGTGACGCGCCATGCCCTTCTTGGGGTCGTAACCGAACACCGCGAGCGCAAAAAACGCGAGCCCGCAGGCGAGGATGATCAGCACCGCCTGAACATCGACGGTGAGGTAAAGAGCAAATCGGATGGCTTCGACCGCGTACGTAAATGGATTGAGCGCACAAATACGATAAATGAGCTCACTCGTCTCGCGCATCTTCCAAAGGGGATAGAGTGCCGAGGACAGGAAAAACATGGGAAAGATGACAAAGTTCATGATGCCAGCAAAATTTTCGAGCTGGCGAATCGTGGAGGAAAGCAGCATCCCGAGCGCACCGAGCATAACGCCGCTCACGATCAGGACCGGGATGCACAACAGCCAGCCCCAAGGTGGGAGATCCACGATGATCGCCTCCGCAATTATTAAAAACGCGAATACTTGAAACAGCGACACGCTCACCCCGGCCAGCAGCTTGCACAGTAACAGGTACCAACGCGGTAGGGGACTCGTCAGCAACAAGCGCATGCTGCCCATCTCACGGTCGTAAACGAGGGTGAGCGAGCTTTGCATGCCGTTGAACAGCTGGATCATCGCAATCAGCCCCGGAATGATGTACGTCTCATAGGTGATGTAAGTTTCGTAAGGCGGGCTGATTGAGACCCCGAGCACCGAACGAAAGCCGGCCGCGAATACGAGCAGCCACAGCAGCGGTCTGACGAGGGCGGCCAAGAACCGCTCTCGCTGATGAAAAAAACGAAGGACCTCACGCCAGACAATGCCCCGGAGGCAGGCAATGTAGGCGTTACTGGCGCTGCTCATGCGACAAGCTCCTCGCCATGAGTCCGATTCACAGCGGCTCCGTGGTAAGGTCGGTGAAGGCTTCTAACACGCTACTACAGCCCGTTTCGCTCAGGATCTCTCTCACCGGCCCGGCCGCACGGATCCGCCCCCGGTGAAGCACGACGAGACGGTCGTCGTCCCATACTTCGTCCACGAGGTGCGTTGCCCACAAGACGGTTAGCCCATCCTCGGCGCAGAGCGCGTGGACATGCTGGACCAAAGCGGCTCGCGAGGGTACGTCTAGACCGACCGTCGGCTCATCCAGAATCAGCAGGCGCGGCGCGTGCAGCAGAGCCCGCGCGATCTCCACACGCCGCCGGTGCCCGCCGCTCAGCGAGCGAGCTTTCTCTCCCCCGCGCTCGGCAAGCTCCAGGCGCTCCAGACAGGTCTCGATCCTACGTTTCGCATCCGCCCCCGAGAGGCCTCGAAGCGCCGCGAAATAGGCCATGTTCTGACGCACCGTCAGATCGAGGTCGAGGGTCTGCGGTTGAAAGACAAGGCCCATGCGCTCGAGCGCGGCACGCGGCCGGTGGCCGAGATCGAGCCCAAGCACCTCGATTTGCCCTCGCTCGGGGACGATGAGTCCGCATAGAAGGGCGACCAGGGTGGATTTCCCGGCTCCGTTCGGCCCCAGCAGGGCGGTGAAGCATGCATGGCTGACCTGTAAGGAGACTTCCTGCAGCGCCGGCTCGGTGCCGTAGGCATAGCTTAGGTCCCGGATCTCGATACCCGGCTCCCGATTCATCGCCGCTCGAAGCTCCTTGAGACTGCGCGCGAGATGGTACCCAAGTTCGTACGGCCAGGCGACCGGAGCCAGCTCGCGGACTGGATCGATGACGGCTCCCAAGGCGCCGGTCGACCACTCGCAGACGAATTGACTTTGCCCCCTTTTCGGGCGATAAATACGAGCCTCTAGCCCCGACAATAACCAATCGGAGAGTGAGATGAAGAAGTGGAGCCGTCCGGTCATCACCGAAATTCAAGTGGGGATGGAGATCAATTGCTACGTCTGCGCCGAGCTCTAACCGCCGGCTACGGGTAGGATCGCCGAGGTCTAGCTCGGCGGGGTGATTCGGGTTCTCGTCCTTGGAGCCGCCGCGGGAGGCGGTTTCCCACAGTGGAATAGCAACAGCGACGCGTGTCGTCGCGCCCGTGCCGGTGACCCGGCCGCGCCACCTGCAACCCAGGCGTCCATTGCGATCAGCTCCGACGGGGCTAGGTGGTACGTGATTAACGCATCACCCGATCTGCGCGAGCAGATCAATCGCCAGGAAACGCTCCACCCCCGCGAGGGACTACGATCGTCACCGATCGCGGGCGTGGTGCTCACGAACGGGGATGTGGATGCGACTGCGGGGCTGTTGCACCTTCGCGAGCGGACGCCGTTCGTCCTCTATGCCCATGCCCGGGTGCTGGAGGTTCTCGACGAAAACCCGATCTTCGGGGTGCTCTCTCCCGAGTTCGTCTCCCGGCACCCGCTCGCCCTAGAGCAGACCGTCGTCCTGCGCGACCACCGGGGGAGTGAGGGGGGGATCCGGCTGACACCGTTCGCTGTGCCCGGTAAGGTCGCGCTTTACCGGGAGGATTCGAGCAAGGGTGAGGACTTTGGCACCGAGGAGGGTGACACCCTCGGAGTCGAGATCTCGGACACCGAGCGCTCTGCCCGCATCCTCTATGTCGCCAACTGCGCGGCCGTCACCGATGGCCTGCGAGGACGCTGCGAAGGAGCGGATCTGTTGTTCTTCGACGGCACGCTCTGGCGCGACGATGAGCTGATCACGCGGAAAGAGGGTCGAAAGACCGGTCACCGCATGGGGCACATCTCCATGTCGGGCGAATCGGGCGCGATCATGACTCTGAGCGATGTCGGCGTCGGGCGCAAGGTATTCATCCACATCAACAACACCAATCCGGTGCTCATGACCGACAGCGCCGAGCGCGGGGAGGTCGAGGCGGCAGGGTGGGAAGTGGCATACGACGGTATGCAGGTCACGCTAGGGTGAGCCTGGATTCGCCCGAGGCACTGGAACGCCGTCTGCACGAGATCGGCGCCGAGCGCTACCACAATCACCATCCGTTTCACGGACTGATGCGCGACGGTTCGCTCACTAAGGGGCAAGTGCAGGCGCGGGCTCTCAACCGTTACTATTACCAGAGTCGTATTCCGATCAAAGATTCCAGCCTGATGGCGCGGATGATCGATGCGGACCTAAGGCGCACGTGGTCGCAACGGGTGCTCGATCACGATGGGACTCACGAAGGTCAGGGCGGGATTGGCAAGTGGCTGCATCTGTGCGAGCGATTGGGACTCGAGCGGGACTGTGTGGTGAATGAAAGAGGGGTATTACCCGCCACGCGGTTTGCGGTCGATGCCTATGTCAATTTTGTGCGCGAGCGCCCGCTCTTGGAAGCCATTGCTTCCTCGCTCACCGAGCTCTTTGCCCCAATGATCATCGCCGAGCGTACCTCGGCCATGCTTGCCAAGTACGAATTCGTCGACGAGGACACGCTCGATTACTTTCAGGCGCGCCTCACTCAGGCGCCGCGCGATGCCGAGTTTGCGCTCAGCTATGTCAAGGCGCACGCGACAACGCCCGACCTGCGCGAGGCGGTATGCGAAGCCCTGCGGTTCAAGACCGATGTCTTGTGGGCACAGCTCGATGCCCTGTACTTTGCTTATGTCGCCCCAAAGCTCACCCCGCCGGGAGCCTTCGTGCCGAGCGAGCCCTGAGACGCGTTGATAGACATGTCAATTATGGACCTGCAATGTCGACCCCGGCTCCCCAGCTTCGTGCGTCTACAGCACGACAAGACCCGGGAGCGCTGGGTCCTACAGGCTCCCGAGCGCGTGCTGGTCCTCGATGAAACGAGCAAGGCGATTATCGATCTTTGCGACGGCGAAGTGAGCATCGGCGCCATCATCGAGGGACTGGCAAGCGAATATGATGCGCCGCGCGATGTGATCGAGCACGACGTGCGGGCAGTAATTGGCCTTCTCGCGGGCAAGCAGTTCCTCATCTTGGACGAAGACGATGAAGGGGGTTGAAGCGCAAGAGTCGATGCCGGTTGCCCCGCCGCTCGCGCTGCTCGCCGAGCTCACCCACCGCTGCCCCCTGCAATGCCCTTATTGCTCCAACCCCACCGAGCTCATTCGCCGCAGCCGGGAGCTGGGCGCGGCCGAG
>JBFHLI010000139.1:0-8940 GCA_041594935.1 Gammaproteobacteria bacterium
CTGTGCGGCGCGGTGGCGTTCGAGTACGCCGGTACCCCCAAGGTGATGATGAACTGCCACTGCTCGCGCTGCCGGCGGGCCAAGAGCGCGGCGCACGCCTCGAACGTGTTCGTCGACCCCGCCAGGTTTTCCTGGACCGAGGGCGAAGACCGCGTGGTGACCTATCGCCTCCCCGACGCGAAGCGCTTCGGCCACGCGTTTTGCCGCACCTGCGGCTCGTCGGTGGCCCGGGCGGTGCCGGGCGCACCGGTCGTGAACGTTCCCGTCGGTGCGCTCGACGACGATCCTGGCACGCGGCCCCGGGCGCACATCTACGTTGCATCGAAGGCGCCGTGGTTCGAGATCACCGATGGTCTGCCGCGCCACGCCGAGATGCCGGCCGGCTGACGGGATCTGCCGCCACCCCCTGCAAGGCCCCGTGGCGCCTAGCCCGCCGTACGGCGGGGACCGAGAAACCGAAATCAGAAAAACTAGATAGTCAATTAAAAACGCAAACTTACAATGACTTCCTATGTTAGTTTCGATGAACTTGACGTGACCCCGAAATTCTAAAGATCGGGACCGATAGCAACACCCGGGGCATTCAAGTTCTCCGTCCCCCTCCGCCAGAGAATATGTCATGAGACTTCTCAAGAACATTCTGATCGGGGTCGTCGGCCTCGTGCTCGCAGCGGCTCTGATCGGACTGTTTCTCGATGAACGTGTTCACGTCGAACGCAGCATCTCAATCGAGGCGCCTCCCTCGGTCGTGTTTGCTCTCGTCAACGATCTGCGGCAATTCAACCGCTGGTCGCCATGGGCAGAGACCGACCCGAACATTCGATACACATTTGACGGGCCGGCTTCGGGCGAGGGGGCAAGAATGTCGTGGGAGAGTGAGCACCCCAACGTCAGCTCGGGAAGCTCCGAGATCATCGAAAGCCGTCCCGACCGCCTGGTGCGCACCGCCCTTGACTTCGGCTCACAGGGAGATGCCGTCGCATTCTTCTCGCTAGAGCCGGTCGATAGCGGTACCCGAGTCACCTGGGGATTCGACTCCGACTTCGGCTACGACCTGGTGGGGCGATACTTCGGGCTGTTCATGGACGGCTGGGTCGGAGGTGACTACGAGCGCGGGCTCGCGCGCCTGAAGCGTCTCGCCGAAGGGGGGTGATCCCGGGGCGGGAAAAGTCGGCGACGGCAAGCCTCAGCGCCTCGCATCGCACCAATCTAACAACCGCCCGATTGCAGCTCGGCGCCGAGAGCACGCCGACCGAAACCATCGTTTGGTTCACGCTGCCGCGACAAGCTTGGAAATTATCTCGACGGAATTTGCGTCGCGTCGGCATCGTTGCGGCTTCATTCCCGAACTCCCCCAAGTCGCCCGCCGCCAAGCCTAGAAACCGCCTCCGGTGCGAAACCCCCCGCCTCCGCCGAGCCCACCCCCGCCTCTGCCGCCCTTGGGGAATGGAAAATGCCACGAGCCCCCGCCGCGACGTCTTAGACTACCGGTGCCGAAATCCGGGTTGGACTCGATCGGTTCGTAATTCTGATTTCGCCGTATCGACCCCCACAGGTCATCGGAGCTGGCGACCCCCCGAAGAAACTCCTTCAGGACCATAGCGATCAGTCCCTGGTTCGCAAAGCCCGAATGCACGTCGTCGTATCGCTCGCGCTTGAAGCGCTGGCGAACTGCCTCGAGCTCAGCCAATCGATCGAGGGCACGTTCGTGCATCCTGCGGTGCTCGACGAGGACGTCCCGCAGCTCTTGTTCCCGGTGCTCGATGTCGATCAGCTCGTGCACCAGCACGTCGTCTTCCGCCGCCGGTGTGGCCTTCGCCTGGCGCAGCAGCGAGGGCAGCTTGTCGCGCTCGAACTCCTCGACAAGCGTACCCACCGCGCGCTGAAACGTATCGTCGCGACCTGCAACATAGGTCTGACGCTGCCCCATCAGGCTGCGAAACGTCGCTTCGTGCTCAGCAATGCGCGCGTCGATTTGATCGAGGGCTGCCTGCGCACGTCCGAGCTCGGCTTGCCCTTCGGGTATCCCATCGGCCGCGCGAGCCGCTTTCTCCAGGCGCTCGAGCTGCTCGAACTCGCCATCAGCCGCGGCCCTCAGCCGCCGTGCGTGCTCGCCGAGCCTTTCTGGGATCTGCACCAGCATCGCGTAGTTCGGTCGCGCATCTCGATAGCCGCAGAGCTTCGCCACCCATCCATCGAGCGCTCGCGTCAGCGGATTCGCCGCATAGTCCGAGGTGCCGAAGCCGCGGCGCCACAAGTACATGAACAGGGGGTCCGATTCGTAGGGCGCACCCTTCTGTGCCCGATCCCGTAGCGCCTGCTCCGTCTTTTCCTCGGCCCGCTCCGCCACCGCGTCGACTCTGCGCGCGGCCTCGAGCTGAGCCCGGTGCTCGGCATCGCTCTCGAGCCGACGCTGGGTCGCCGCCTCGGCCCGATCGAGGCGTTCCGCCGTCTCCCCGACCTGCTCGCGCTGTGCCTCACGCCGCGCTTCCAGCTCCACCCGCTCCTCTTCTGCCGCCGCGATCTGCTCTTTCAGGCTGGCGAGTTGACGCGCACGCTCTTGCAGGATCTCCTTTACCCGACGGTCCGCCTCGTCGAGGCCCTTGACCACCGCCCCCCCCGAAATCGAATCGAGCCGCACCTCGGCCAGACGCTTGAATCGCTCTCCCCGGGCCTGCGCGAGTTCCACCAAGTCGGTGCTGGTCGTCTGGATTACCTCATCCAGGTCCCGCACCTGCTTGCGCATCTCATCGAGCGCCCGATCGATGGAGCCAAGAGCGTTCTTGCCGGTCCACATGAACTTGGAGCTACCAGCTGGTGATGGCCGCGCCGGTGGTGGCCATGAAATACTCCGGGTCGAGGTAACCGGCGCGTTTCACCCCGAAGATATCGTCCTGGATGATGCCGTCGTCGTTCTTATCGGCCGCGATGCGCCGGAACGTCGTCTCGTCAACCCGCAGTCCCCATCGATCGACGGTGTGAATGCGCCCGTCCTCCTCGCTGCGGATCGGCAGTTCCAGCCGCTTCCCGTCGGCGCCGACTGCCTCCACGATGATGTAGTAGTTCCTCGCATCCGGATTACGATCGGGGATGCGCCAAACGCCGCTCAACTCATCGGGGCGCGAAACGATCTGGAGCTCGAATTGCCGTTCGAGGCGCGCGCGGAGGTCCCCGAGCTCGTCAATCGCCTTCTGCGCACGGTCCGTGTCACCCTCCGCCAGCGCCGCCGTCGCCCGGTCCGCGATGCGCTTGGCCTGATCCTCCACATCGGTGAGGTCGGTTACGTCCAACACCCCTTGATACTGGGCCTGAAGGGCCTGCGGCATGGCCGCCAAGCGTCGCTCCGCCGGGCCGGAGACCAGGAGCGAGTAGCCTCCCCACAACACGGCAATCACGGCCACGACGATCAGCGATACTTTGGTAATCGCCCCTCGTTTGACGTAAAGCTTGGCAAGCCAGACGCTTAGGCCGGGCTTCGGAGGCTGGTAGCTGAAGCGATCCTCGCGAAGGGCATCGACTCCCTCGGCCAGCACCCGGTCGTCCACCTCGATGCCCTGGGCCGCGTAGACCTCCCGCAACCGCTCGATGAGCTTCCGGTCACGCTCCTCGGTATTGAGCTCGCGCTCGACGATGAGCTCGCGGTGGCGCAAAGTATCCACCACGTCCATCGCGAGCATCAGCTCCTCCAGAGGACGCTTCTCCGGGGGGGTGGCGCCGCCGAGTGACATCGTCCGAGTGACCCCGCGCGATCGATTCCGGCTCAGGCCCGGCTGGGCAACTCCAGCGGCAGGGCCTTGCCCTCTTCGACGAGGCGAGCCAGGCGCTGTTTGCCCTCCTCCACCGCGGTTCGGATTTCCTTTGCGTTCTCCGTGCTCAGCTTGCGCATCTCCTCAATGATCTCGCGGGACCGCACCTGATAGTTCACTACCGACTCGACCAGCTTCTTGACCGCATCGGCCCGTATCGTGGGTCCATAGCCGGCCTTCAACGCTTCTTCCTGCACCTTACCGCCGATCTCGGCGAGGTCCTCGAGACTCTTACTCACTCCCTCCTTCATCGCATTGAGGGTCTGGGTGCTCTCGTGCAGGCCGTGCAGGCCGGTGAACGAGGCCGACAACGCGGTCAACACCGACTCGTTGGTGCCGAAGAACATGATTGACTGCTGATACACGCGCTCCTTGGCATTCGTCGTCTGCAGCAGGCGTGCCATGATCACTTCCGAGGTGTTGTAGCTCACGGTGAGGTTGTCCGAGAGATCCTTGGCGACCTGATAACGCTTCTCCTCGTCCTGCAGGGCTCGCACCCGCTCGTCGCGGGCAAGCTCGAGTCGCGCGCGGCCGGCCGCGTCTTCCCCTTGGTAAGCGTCCACGGCTTGGACCGCTTCGGCAAGCTCCGCCTTCGCCGTCTCGAGCATTCCCTCCGCCGTCTTCAGAACGTCTAGCGCCAGCACTTCCGACTCTTTCAAGGCGCCGCGAAAGTCCTGGTAAGCGGTGAGTATGAGATGCTCCCGGTCGATCTGGTCCTTTGAATCAGTGGCGACGTCGAGGTAGGTATCTCGTATCTTCTCGAACCGCCCGGAGATATCACCGCGGGTGGCTTTCATCCACATGTTTCCCAGTCGCTCCCAGGTGTCGATCCGCCCGTCCTCGATCTGCTTCACCATGTCGCGCGCATCGTCGCGGATGCTGTTGAACGTGTTGGTGATGTTCGCGTAACGCTCTCCGAGCGACATCGAGCTGATCTGCTCGCGCACCACCTCGTTGAACAACGATGCCTGGTTAAGCGTGCGGGCGATGGCCACGACCTTCTCCTCGTCGAGATCACTGATGCGATCGAGCAACGAGATGATCGGCTGCTCTTCGGTCGTCTCCGGAACGAGCCCCAGATCGCGCAGATGGGTCAGGGCCCGATCGAGGTATTTCATCGGCGTTGTGGCCACGCTGGATGCGGTCATGATGTCGATACTCCGTGGTGATAGAAGATGGCGGCGAGCACAAGGGGGCGATGATATTCGTCGGGCCCCGTAGCGTAAACCCGCCCCACCCTCATCGAGGTGATAAGACCGGGGTCTGGTGACGAAGACAACGAAGGGAGCGGGAAGCCGGCCGTCGGTGAGCGCGATCGGTTTATGAGCCCTCAGCTCAGCTCATCGAGAAGCGCCTTCGCCTCAGTGAGATCTGCCCTCTCGAAACCCTCGGTGAACCACCCGCAAACGGCACCGAGCATCGCTCGCGCTTCGGCGCTCCTGCCCTCTCGCACCCATAGCCGAGCGAGCGAGACGCTGGCGCGCAGCTCCATCCACTTGGCGCCGTTTGACCGGGCAATCCCCATTGCCCGAAGGAAGCAGCCCTCCGCCCCGTCGGTGCCCGCCGCGGCGAGCTGCACCTCACCGCGAACCCGGTGAAGCTCCGCATCCCAGAAGTGAGCGCCACCGGCCTCCGCCGTCTCGAGGGCCCCGTCCACCGCCGCCAGGGCCGCGTGCGTTTCGCCCGACTCGGCGAGGGCGGCGGCAAACGCAGCGTCGAGCGGGAAGCTCCAGGGACCCCAGAACTGCTGCCAGTCGCCAACCACGTCGCGCATCAGCTCAAGTCCTTCGTCGGTGCGACCGCGAGTCGCAAGTACCGCACCGCGAAACCCGTCCGCGAAGCCCGACACCTCGCTCGGCAGCCGGCCCGCGCTGACAAGCCCGTCCAGGATGGCGGTCGCTTCCCCGATCGCCTGCACATCTCGGTCGAGCAGGCCAAAATAGAGCGCGCCGGTGAGGCTCTCCAGCTGCGTGTAAGGATGGTCGAGCTCTTGCCCGAGCGCGGCCGCCTCACCCGCTCGAGCCCGCGCCTGGTCGGGGTAGCCGAGCAGCCAAAGCGATACCGCGTTCATGCTGCGCGCACACACCCCCGGATCGTGGCCCCCGTAGGAGAAGGTGAGCCAGTGGTGGTCCTCGGCGCGATAACGTGCGATGCCCTCATCGGAGTGCTGCCGGGTCGCCCGCAGATCCCCCGCGAGCAAGGAGCCGGCCCATTGGACATGGTGTCCCTCGAGCATCAAGGCCGGGTCGCCCAATGCCTTCGCGAGACCGAAGACCGCTTCGGCAAGCTCGCGCTCCCGCCGGACGTCAGCGCGCATCAGGGCGGCGAACCAGAGACCCCAGATACTCTTGAAGCGGTCCGTCAGGCCCCCGATCTGCTCTGCGAGCAACCTGGCCCTCTCGTAGGCTCGTTCCATCTCTGGATTGATCGGGCCCACCGTCTGCACGAGCGCTCCGCCCAGGGCGAGTTGAAACGGAATCTCTCGCTCTGCGCGGTCGCGGCCTTCGGGCAACCGTTCGAGAAGCTTCAGACCCCGCGTGAAGTTATCTACGCCCTCGGCATAGGCCCCCGCCTCGACCGAGCGCTCGCCCGCCCGATACCAGTACTCGATGGCCGAATCGGGCAGCCCCGCCTCCGTGTAGTGGCGCGCGAGACGTTCCGGGTCCGTACGGGCTACATCCGGGAAGTCAGCCTCGAGCGCCCGCGCGACCTCCCGGTGGTACTCCTGACGAGTGCTCCTGAGGAGCGACTGGTAGGCGGACTCCTGGACGAGCGCGTGCTTGAACGTGAAGGAGGCCTGCGGCGGCCGGCCGCGACGAAACACGAGATCCGCTTCTTCGAGCTGTCGCAAGGCGCCGCCGAGGGAATCGTCGTCCAAGCGCGATACCGCCCGGAGCAGCCGGTAGTCGAAGCTGCGGCCGATGGTCGCTCCGAGCTGGGCCACGTCCTTCACCGGCGAGAGCCGATCGAGGCGCGCCGTGAGCGAGTCCTGGAGCGTCGCGGGGATCGCGAGGGGTGGCAACGGCTTATTGTCGCCACCCTCGGTGAGGGTCGATTCAAGCACGGTGCGGGTCAGCTCCTCGACGAACAGGGGGATTCCGTCGGTGCGACGCGCGATCTGATCGACGACTTCCGATGGCAGGGAGCGCCCGCGGGAAAGGGCGCGCACCATCTCGGTCGTCGCGCGCAGGCTCATCCGGTTAAGGGTAACCAGGGTGGTGTGAGCAAAGCCCGTCCACGGAGCAGAGAACTCCGGTCGATAGGTGACGATCAACAGCGCTGGAAGCGTCTGGATGCGGTCCACGAATCGCTCTAGGAGCTCCTTCGTCGAGCCGTCAATCCAGTGCGCGTCCTCGAAGATGCAGATCACCGGCTGACGAAGGCTGAGCGCTTCGAGCTGGCGACCCAGCGCGTCGATGATTCGGCCCCGGCGCTGTTCCGGGTCGGGCTCGATTTCCGCCAATCGTTGCTCGCCCGCGATCGAGAGCAGCGCCGAGAACAGGGCCAGTGTCTCGGAGGGAGGTTCCCCCGACAGTCGTAGGAGCGTCTTCAGCTTGTCGACTTTTTGCTCTGGCCGGTCCGCGTCGTCGAAACCGGCCGCCGACTCGAGCTGGCGGATCACCGGATAGAAAGCGGAGTGTCCGTGGAAGGGCGAGCACTGATAACGCAAGGGCGTGTGAGGCTCAGCCGCGATCCGGGTCCGCAGGCCCTGTACGAGACGGGATTTCCCGATCCCGGGCTCGCCGGAGATCAGCAGGACCTGCCCCTCGCCATTCTTGGCGAACTCCCAGCGCCGGAGCAAGATTGCCGCTTCCTCTTCGCGACCAACCAGCGGGGTCAGCTCACCGCCGTGGCGGACCTCGAAGCGACTGTCCGCGGACGCCTCACCCACCACGCGCCATGCCCTCACCCGCTCCGTGATCCCAGCGAGCGTCCGCTCGCCGAGGTCACGGTAGTCGAATCGTTTTCCCGCGAGGTCCCGTGTCCTGGGGGCGATCACGACCGAGCCGGGGTCCGCTATGCCTTGCAGTCGTGCCGCCAAATTGGGCGTCTCTCCCACCACCGCCCGCTCCTGAGATGCACCCTCACCGATGAGGTCTCCGACCACGACCTCTCCGGTCGCAACTCCCACCCGCACCTCGAGGCGCACGTCCGTTTCGCTGGCGATATCGGGGTTGAGATTACTGATCGCGCCTACCAGCTCGAGCCCGGCGCGCACGGCGCGCTCCGCATCATCCTCGTGCGCCTTTGGATAGCCGAAATAAGCGAGCACGCCGTCACCCATGTAGCGCGCGACGTAGCCCTCGTAGCGCTCGATCGCCACCTTGCAAGCATCCTGGTAAGCGCGGTTGAGCTCGCGCAGATCTTCCGCATCGAGCCGCTGGGAAAGGGCAGTTGAACCCACGAGATCGCAGAACATCACCGTGAGCTGACGTCGCTGCGCGTCCTCGGGCCGCTCTCGCAGGGGAGGTACCGCGGCCGCGCTTGGCGCCATCGCCTCGGACCGGCCGAGCGCCGCAGCCGCATCGAGAAATCGTCGCCGATGGCCCACCGACAACCCGAGCTCTCTCAGGTCCTCCGAGCTCAGCTTCGACAGCAGATCGAACTCGATGTCATTCTCGGCGAAGCGGGTCACGTACTGAGAGAGCCCCAGCTGCTCGAGCCACTCCGTGACGCGATCCGTCATATCCGGCACTCCGGTCGAAACGGGCGGCTCCAATCTTCACCGACCCCAGCTCGAGTGAACCACAGCGAAGTGAGCCTCGGACTCGAGGTAAGTTACACCCATATCGGGCCCGGTTCGAGGGTTCAAGCTGAACGCTCTTCCGATTCCCGCGTTGGGCTCCGATCGTATGACGACCACGGGATACCGCCACCCTACCGACCCGGGACATCTTCAGGTCAGACATTTCGGGAGAATCGGCGCCGTTAACGGAGGGGTCTCGTTCGGACTGTCGAAGTGGAGGCTCAAGTGCTGCATCGCCCGTACCGTCGCATGATCTCGACGAACTGTTGGTGGTCGAGGGCCCGACAAATCTTACCGGGCGGGCGCAGTGAGGACATGTCCGTGGCCCCCACCAGGGCATTGAGCACGGATTCCTCGGTCGCTTCCACCGCGCCGAGATAGACGCCA
>JBFHLI010000140.1:0-8910 GCA_041594935.1 Gammaproteobacteria bacterium
CGGTCAGCATCGCCTCGAGCTCGGGGTCGGTGTTAATCGCCTGGGTGAGAAGCGTTCGAAGCAGCGCATCGGCCGTGATCTCGGCAATCAACGCGCGATGGTCAGCATCGGCGCCCTGCCACCGCAAGCGAAATCGATGCTTTTGCTTGAGGTGATGAGCACTCAACCCGGCCACGTCCTGGTGATACACCTCCTCGGCGGCAAAGCAGGCCATCAGGTCCGGCTCGAGGTCCGGCCGATGGACGCTCGGGCGGTAGCCGCGCAGCACGCTCGCCATGTCTCGCCAGGCCTCGGGGTAATCCGATCGAAGTGAAAGCGCACGCCGAAGGGCACCGAGCGCCCGCTCGGTTTCACCCCCGGCCCGGTAGGCGCGGCCCAGATTCCGATGAGCTTCCGCGAAGTCGGGCGCAAGCTTCGTTGCCGCCTCGTAACAGCCGAGCGCCGCCCGGCGCTGCCCAAGTGCGAGCAACGAGTTGCCCAGATTGTTGTGCACCTTGGCATCGTTCGGATCGATCTCCAGCGACCGTCGGTAGGCCGCGATAGCCTCCTTGGTCCGGCCCAGGCGCTGCGCCACGCTCGCAAGCCGGTTGTGAATGCCGGCCGAGTTCGGGCTCAGCGCGATGGCGGCGCGGTAGGACCGGAGCGCATCCTCGAGCCGTCCCCGCGCCTCCAACACGAGCGCGAGCCGCTCGTGGAACTCGGCATCGTCCGGTCTGATCCTCGTCGCCTCGAGGTGGTGACGCTCGGCCGGCTCCAGACGTCCGAGCTTGTACAAGACCGTGCCCAGGTTGAAATGCGGGTCTGCATCGTGCGGATCGAGGCGCAACGCCTCGCGATAAGACTCGACCGCGCTCTCCAGTTCACCGAGGGACTCGAGCACATTGGCGAGGTTATTGTGGAATGAGGCGATATCCGGATTGTGTTCGATCGCGGACCGAATGAGCTTCGCGGCCCGCGGCGAGTCACCGCTTTGGTGCGCCAGGATGCCGAGAAAGTTGAGCGCGTCGCAGTGCCCGGCATCGTGGGTGAGAATGCGCTCATAGAGTCTTCTCGCCCGCGCTAGATTACCCGCGCGATGCGCAGCGAGTGCGGCCTCGAGGAGCGTCGATAGGTCGGGTGGGGGACTGAGGCTCACCGGTCGCTCGCAGGTGGAAGGGAGATTTCGAATGCGCGAACATAGTAGCCAGCGCCAACTGCGGCGCCAAGCCTGGGAGCGTCTCGAGCGTCGCCCGGGTGCGCTGGCTGCGGGGGGTGGCAAGCGCGCGCATCCGCGCCACCCGTGACGCGCGGTCGAAGCGTCGAGGACTCCGCGCCCGTGAGCCGCTCTCGTAGACGCCATCATCGCGACAGAATCCGACCCGGGTCTCCGGTGCTCAGGCCGTGGCAACCCACCGTCAATCCTTATCCCCCGATCGAGCCGCTGTCCCGCGACCAGGTGGAAGCCATTCACTGCGCGGCGCTCGAGATTCTCGCGGTCCACGGCATGCGGATCCTCTCCCGTCGCGCCCGGGACATCCTCGCCACCGCGGGCAATCGCGTCGAGCACGGGGAATCGATGGTCTATTTCGACCCGGACTACGTCGAACTCGCGCTTGGGCGCGCACCGCCCTCCTATGATTTCCACGCGCGCAATCCCGACCGAACGGTCACGGTCGGCGGCAACCGGGTGAACTTCGCGCCGGTGGCCGGCCCATCCTTCGTCTCCGATCTTGACCGGGGCCGACGGGCGGGCACTTATGCGGAGCTGTGCAACTTCGTACGGCTGATCCAGATGCTCGATATTCTTCACATCGGGGGAGCAGGCTCGTTCGAGCCCCTCGACCTGCCGGCCGAGACCCGCCACCTCGACCGCATCTACGCCGCCGCGACGCTTACCGACAAGGTCTTCAATGCTCCGCTGCTCGGAGCCGCACGCGCCCGCGACGCGTTGGAGATGGCCTGCATCGTCCACCGCACCAATCCCGATGAGCTGTTGCGCCACAATCGGGTCATTCTCGCGGGCGGGATCAACACCAACTCACCGCGCCAGCTCGACGAGAATCTCTGTGAAGGGATGCTCGCGCTGGTCGAGGTGGGACAAGCGATCGTGGTGACCCCGTTTACTCTGCTGGGGGCAATGGCCCCGACCACCATCGCCGGCGCGCTTGCGCTGCAAAACGCTGAGGCGCTTGCGTGCCTAGCCCTCATCCAGACCGTGCGCCCGGGCGCACCGGTGGCTTACGGCGGCTTCACCTCCAATGTCGACATGAGAACCGGCGCGCCCGCCTTCGGAACTCCCGAGTACGTGAAGGCGACGCTCAGCGGCGCCCAGATGGCGCGGCGTTACCGTTTGCCTTATCGGAGCTCGAACACCAATGCCGCCAACACGGTGGACGCCCAGGCCGCCTACGAGAGCGAGATGTCGTTATGGGCCGCGGTGATGGGTCACGCCAACATCGTCAACCACGCCGCCGGCTGGCTTGAAGGCGGGCTCGTCGCCTCCTTCGAGAAGCTCATCGTCGACGCCGAGATGCTGCAGATGATGGCCGAATCGCTCGAGCCGGTGAGGGTCGACGCCGACACCCTCGCCTTCAACGCCATCGGGGAAGTCCCGCCGGGCGGTCACTTCTTCGGCGCCGCCCACACCCTCGAGCGGTACCGGCATGTATTCTACGAACCCATCGTCTCCGACTGGCGAAATTTCGAGACCTGGTCCGAGACCGGGGGTCTCGACGCGGCCGAGCGGGCAAACCGCGTCTGGAAGCAGATGCTGCGGGAGTACGAACGTCCGCCGCTCGACCCGGCCGTCGAGGAGGAGCTGCAGGCGTACATGGCCAGGCGAAAGAAAGAGATTGCGGCGGCCGGGTGCTAGGTAGCCAGGGTGGGTCTTCGATGACACTATGGCGACTCCGCGCCCCATCGAGGAGGCAATCATGCTGCCGCTTGCGGCTAAGACCGTTCTGGTGACCGGGGCTTCTCGCGGCATCGGCAAGGCGATTGCGCTGGCGATGTCCGCGCAAGGCGCACGGCTTGCCCTTGCCGCCCGCTCGGCCCCGCATGACACGCAACGGGCCATCGCCCGACTTGGCGGCGAGGCGCACTGCTTCGCGGTCGACGTGAGCGACGAGTCCAAGGTCCTCGGGCTGTTTGCGGATCTCTCGGCGCGCTTGGGCCGGCTGGACGTGCTGGTCAACAACGCGGGCGTCATGCTGGAAAAGCCTTTGCTCGATACCACCATGGCCGACTTCGACCGGCTGATGTCGATCAATCTTCGCGGCGCCTTCATGGTCGGCAGGGAGGCTCTGCGCGCGATGCATCGAAGCGGCGCCGGCGGGCGCGTCATCAACATCGCCTCCGACCTCGGCTACTCGGGCCGCGAGCACTTCGGCGTGTACTGCGCGTCCAAGGCCGCGGTGGTCTCTCTCACCAAGTCGTGGGCCAAGGAGTTCGCCCCGCGGATCCTCGTCAATGCGCTCTGCCCTGGCCCGGTAGACACCGACATGCTGGACATACGCAACATGAGCGCGGAGTGGCGCCGCAAGGAGGAGGACATCCCGCTCGGGCGCATCGCGCGGCCGGAGGAGATTGCCGGACTCGCGGTGTTCCTCGCCGGCCCCGGGGCGACCTTTATCACCGGGCAGGGCCTCGGGGTGAACGGAGGCAGCGTCATGCCGTAACCTGGCCCGGCCGAGGATCGCGGGTACCCTGAAGCCCGAGAAGGTTGACATGTCTGCGCCGCGCGCGGACCCTCGCGCCAACAATTACCGCCGTCCCGTTCGAGGAGAGGCTTATGGCAGACGCAATCCGGGTCGACTCGCATGTCCACCTGTACCGCTCGACCGGTGAGGGAATCGCCGAGAAGGAGGGCTATCAGGTCTGGGAGTACGGCGATAAGCCCAACGTGTGCGTCAGCGGGTGCGCGGGAACCGTGGACGAGTTTCTCGACGCGATGGCAGCGGCCGGAGTTTCCAAGGCGGTGCTCGTCAATTTGTTCTCGGCCCACGTCACGCGCGAGGCGGCGCTCGAGGAGCTCTCCCCCGATCTGAGTCGCTCCCGACGCGACCGGGCGCTGGCCGAGATCGACGAGATGGTGGTCGAGGAGATGAAGGCTTTCAACCGCTGGGCCTGCGACGTCGCGCAGCAGCATTCCTCCATCGCGCCGTTCGTCGCGGCCGATGTGAACGCCCTCCCGGCCGCGGCCGGGGTAGCTCATTTAAAGGAGCTGGTTACCGAGCACGGCGCCCGGGGGGTCAAGCTGCACGGTGCGTTTCAGAACTTCGCGATGTCCGACAAGCGCCTGTGGCCGATCTACTCGGCCTGCGAGACGCTCGAGATTCCGATCATCGGGCACTCGGGCCCGGACCGCGGCCGCGCCGGCTTCGCCGAGCCCCAGGCCTTCGGGCGAATGCTCAAGGACTTCCCGCGACTTCGGGTGGTGCTCGCCCACCTCGGCGGCGGAGCCTGGCGACAGGCCCTCGAGATTGCCGAGCTCTACCCCAACGCCTACTTCGACTGCTGTGAGATCATCGAGTGGACGGGAGCGCCATACGCGCCTTCCGCGAAACAGCTGGGGCAGCTGATCCGCGACATCGGGCCCGAGCGCGTCATGATGGGCTCGGACTTTCCCTGGTACGACCTGGACCACACCGTCGACCGGATCATGAGCTTGCCGGTGCTCTCGACCGAGGAGAAGGAGGGCATTCTCGGCGCCAATGCCGAGCGCATTCTCAAGCTGTGAACCGATCGACGACGGCAAATTGCCCCGCCCGGAAGCCAGGGTCATAATGCGTGGGCGCCCGCGTCAAGTGGCCATGAGCGACAGAGCCAGCGGAGAGCGCGCCAAACTGCGACCGGGAGGAGGACAGAAATGAACCTATTTGGATGTCGACGCTCGATCTCCGCGCTAACCGCGGCCCTCATGCTGACGGCGGGAGGAGCCGCATCCGCGGCTGATACCATCCGTTGCGCGTACCCGTTCTGGTTCGGATTTGCCCCGGTGCCAGTGGCGATCAAGCTCGGGTACTTTGCCGAGGAGGGCCTGGAGGTGAGCACCGTCTTCGATAACGACCGGGCGAACGTGATGCCGGGTCTCGAGATCGGCGATATCGACTGCACGATGCGCACCATCGGTGAGCACATGTCGCGCCCCCTGACTGCGAACTCCGATCTGGTCGTGATCGGGGTCATCGATGTCTCGGTGGGAGCCGACGGGGTCGTCGCCGCGGGCGACATCAAATCCGCCACCGACTTGGTGGGCAAGACCTTCGCGGGAGAGATCAACCACCCGGGCACGGTGATGACCGCCTATGCGCTGAAGCAGGCCGGATTCAGCATGAAGGACGTCAACGTGCGATTGATCGCCACCGATGATGCGCAGGCGGTGTTCGAAGATCCGAAGGTGGCCGCGGTCGCCACCTGGGAGCCGATGATGAGCGAGATCGTCGCCAACAGCTCCCGCAAGGGGTCGCACATTCTGCTGTCGTCGAAGGACTTCAACGGCCTCGTGACCGATGTGATCATCGTCAACAAGTCGAGCTACCAGTCCAATCGCGAGAAGTACCGGAAGTTCCTGCGCGGGATTTACCGCGCGGTGGACCTCTACAACAAGGATCCAGCCGCCTTCCTGGCCGCCGCCGCGCCCGCTTTCGACGTCACACCGGACCAGATGGCGGCGGATCTGGCCGGGGTCTACTACACCTCCTACGAAGATGCGCAGATATATCTCGGCTCGTCGGGTCAGCCGGCCAAGCTGAAGCAGGTCGTCGACAGCCTCAACGAAATCAATGTCGAGCTCGACCTGATGGACAGGGACATCTCCTTTAAAGCGATGACGGACCCCACCGCGATCGACGGTCTGTTCGACGGCAAGAAGCGATAGGCGCGAGATGGCGCACCCGGTGTAGCCCGGGTGCGCCACCGTCCGACCCCAGGCTCATGGCTCCGTGGCCGTAAATCGCCGTTCCCTGTTCGCGTACCGCGGCACCACGTCGAGCCGTACCGATGTGGTGCTAGCGATATGCGCATTCGTGGGGTTCATTGCGTTGTGGCACGCGATCGCGTGGTACGAGATCGTACCTCAGCGGTATCTCCCGGTCCCCTGGAAGGTGGTGACCGCGCTCTACCAGATGCTCACCGAGCGCAATTTCATGGAGGACATCTGGATCAGCATCGCCCGGGTATGGGCCGCGTTTCTGCTCTCGGCGACCATGGCGATCCCGATCGGGATCTGGATGAGCAGCTATCGCATCGTCGGCACCCTCACCGAGCCGCTCGTGGATTTCATTCGATACCTTCCGGTTCCCGCCCTCGTGCCGCTGCTGATCATCTGGTTCGGCATCGACGAGGCCTCGAAGATCGCGGTGCTCTTCATGGGGACATTTTTTCAGCTGGTCCTGCTCATCGCCGATGACGGCAAGCGGGTGCCGAGAGAGTTCATCGAGATCGGCTACACGCTCGGTGCCCGCCCCCGTCAGATCACTTGGCACATCGCGTTTCGCTCGATGCTTCCGAGCATGGTCGACAACCTACGCATCACGCTCGGCTGGTGCTGGACCTACATCATCATCGCCGAGATCGTCGCGGCCAATTCGGGCATCGGCCACGCGATCTGGTCGATGCGCAGATTCGTCAAGACCCCCGAGGTGATGGCCGGCATCCTGACGGTCGGGATCATCGGCCTGGTCACCGACCAGGCGATCCGGTTCGCGCATCGGCGCGCCTTTCGCTACCTGTAGCCGCGTGAAGATGGCTGCTGCCTCCCCCTTCCTGCGGATCGACCAGGTCTCGAAGTCCTTCGAGCTCGATGGCCACCCGCAGAAGACGGTGCCGGTAATCGACAACGTATCCATGACCCTCGACGCGGGCGAGTTCGCGATCTACATCGGTCCCTCGGGATGCGGCAAGACCACGCTGATGCGCATCGTGGGAGGTCTGGAAGAGGCGAGCAGCGGGGCCATCTACCTCGGCGGCGAGCCGGTGCGCGGCGCCGACCGTAAGAAGGGCATGGTGTTTCAGGCCTACTCGTCGTTCCCGTGGCTTACCGTGCTCGAGAACATCCGTTTCGGTACCCGATACCGCAACGACATCTCCCGTCCGGAGAAGGAAGAGCTCTCGCGGCATTATCTGTCTCTGGTGGGACTGGGAGATTTCGCCGACTATTACGTCAATCGCATCTCCGGCGGGATGCGCCAGCGGGTTGCGATTGCCCGCACCCTTGCGGCCGGACCCGAGATCCTGCTGATGGACGAGCCCTTCGGGGCGCTGGATGCACAGACGCGCGAGTTCCTCCAGGTCCAGCTACTCGAGATCGCCCGGATCGAGCGCAAGACGGTCATCTTCGTGACCCACGACGTCGACGAGGCGGTGTTCCTCGCCGATCGGATCTTCATGTTCTCCGCCCGCCCGACCACGATCATCGAGGAGATCCGGGTCGCGGAGAAGATCCCGGGCGAGCGCGATCTGGCCGCCAAGGAGAGCGAGGTCTTCTTCCACCTGCGCAACCACGTGCGCGACCTGATGCGGGATCAGGCCCGGGTGGCCGAGGAGGCTACCGTCCGCCGCGGGAGCGGCCCGTGAGCACCTGGGATTTCGAGGATAAACGGGTGTTGGTGACGGGCGCGAGCCGCGGCATCGGCTTTCACATCGCGTGCGGGTTTGCGCTTGCGGGGGCGGACCTGCACATCCTCGCCGAGACCCCCGACATCCATCTCGCCCGAGAGCGTCTGCTTCCCGCCAAGGGCACGGTCACGAGCGACGTCTGCGATGTGAGCGACCGAGGGGCCGTCGCCCGCGTAGTGTCGCAGATCGGCCCCCTCGACGTCGTCGTGAACAACGCGGGCATCGAGTATCTCACCCCCATCGATGAACCGGGCGAAGAGGTCGAGGCGACGTTCCGCCGAATCATCGACGTGAACCTGCTGGGCGCCTATTACGTGACCCGCGAGGCGCTCCGATCGATGCCGGACGCCGCCCGCATCCTGTTCACCGCTTCGGGCTGGGCCAAGACCGGGGAGGCGGGCTTCGGCGCGTATACCGCCTCGAAACACGCGATCCTGGGGCTTACCCGGTGCCTCGCCGACGAGCTTGGCCCGCGACGGATCACGGTCAATGCGGTGTGCCCGGGCTGGGTGCGCACCGAGCTCTCGATGCGCTCCCTTGCGACTCTCGCGCAACGGGCACAACGCTCCCCCGACGCGGTCATGGGCGACATCCTGGCGGCGCAGGCGATCCCCGAGCTGCTTGAGCCCGAGGACGTAGTCTCGACCTACCTGTTTCTCGCCTCCGAGCAGGGTGCCAACATCACCGGCCAGGGCATCAACATCGATCGCGGCTGGGTCATGTCGTAGCCGCCGCCGGTGGCGAAGCCCGCGCCATCATTGGGCGACGTAAATGAGCCCGGACTGACGCCGCACGGAGGTGATATCTCGGCATCGCCTCGAGCAGACAAAGGAGACGCCGCTTGATAAGAACGCGAACGGATCTTCGAAGCCGCCGCGGGCTGACCCCGCTCAAACGGGTTCTCCCCCTCGCGCTGTGCACCACGATGGCGCATGCGATCGAGCCGCAGTACGTGCTCTCGGCGGCAGCGCCCGCAACCAGCGTCACCCTCCTCTCCGCGCCGCACGTCGGCAAGCAGCTCTGTGAAGCGACCGGCCTGACGCCGGTCAGGTTCGTTAAACGGTCGAACCATGGTCCGCACCGCTACGCCCTGGTCAGAGTTCTGTCCGGTGATTGTGCCGGCGTCGAGGGCTACGTGCCGTGGCGTTCGGTTCGACCCGAGCCCGGGCCGAACGGCTAGATCTGCGTCCGCAAATGTGATGTCTGATTCTGGCTAGCGGGCCTTCGGAGCATGCACTAACATGCGCCCACTGAGTAGCGGGACGGCGTTGTGGACGAGCAGGCTCTGGAGCAGGCACGGCAGGCGAAGGATGC
>JBFHLI010000141.1:0-8887 GCA_041594935.1 Gammaproteobacteria bacterium
AGATGAGCGCATTGCGGCGCATCCCGACGATGTCGAGGCAAGCCTGTATCGCGGCGTGATCTTCACCCGGCAGGGCGAGCTCGACCGCGCCATCGAAGCGTTTGCCGCGCTCGCGCGCGAGCATCCGGAGCTGCCCGAGCCTCATAACAATCTGGCCGTCCTGTACGCGGCACAGAATCGCTACGAGGAGGCGAGATTGGCGCTCCTCGACGCAATTCAGCTGCAGCCACGATATGACACCGCTCACGAGAACCTAGGCGATCTGTACGCCAAGCTCGCGAGCATGGCCTACGAGCGCGCGCATCGGCTGAATGACGATAATCATCGGGCTCGCATCAAGGCGGAGAGTCTCACCCGAGCCTTCGAGGTCGAGCTCCCGTGGGTGGCGGATCCGCTGGCGGACGACCCGGAGCAGGAGCTCCCGACGCTGGCCGGTCCGACCTGCTATCGGTTCGGTGCGTTTCACTCCGAGGAGGAGCTCGCGCCGGTTGCGCGCTGGCTCGCCGAGCGTGGAATCGAGACGAAGGCGGAGGCTGAGGTGCACCGCGATCTGCTCGGCTACCTCGTGTACCTGCCGCCGCTCGAGAGTCGGGCGGCGGCGGAGGTGCAAATCGCTCGCATGCAAGCAGAGGGCATCGAGGACATCGCTCGGATCACCGAAGCCGGCGTCGACAATGCGATCGCGCTCGGGGTCTACCGCACCGAGGCGGCGGCCGAGCGGCGCGCGACGCGGCTCCGGGCGCTTGGCTACCAACCAAGCCTCGCAGCGCGTCATCGCTTCGAGCGACGCTGGTGGCTGCAAACCTCCGCCGCGCTGGACGCGGGAATGGTCGGCGCCGACCTCGCCGCGGCTTTCCCGTCCCGCCGCCTTACCCGGGGACCCTGCCGGTCCTGAGCGTACCGTCCGGCGGCTCGGGTCGCGGCAGCATCTTGGACGCGACGCTCTGCCCGCGGGCCGGCGCACCCGAACCTTCATTCGCATCGGGCGCCCTACGAACCTATAATCCCCGCCCTCGGCCAATCGGGCGTGCGTGCGTGAGCGAGTCAAGCAACCAGCCACCCCTCCTCGAGACCCCGCTCCACGCACTGCATCGGGAGCTGGGCGCAAAGTTGGTGCCCTTTGCCGGCTACCAGATGCCGGTGCAATTCCCGGCCGGAATCATCGCCGAGCATCGGCACACGCGCGCCCGGGCCGGTCTATTCGACGTGTCGCACATGGGCCAGATCCGGCTCACCGGGGACGATGCCGCCTCGGCCCTCGAGCGCCTGGTCCCGATCGACGTCATCGGCCTCGGCCCGCAGCGTCAGCGCTATGCGGTGTTCACCGCCCCCGACGGCGGCATTCTCGATGACCTGATGGTCATCAACCTCGGCGATCACCTGCTTTTGGTGGTCAATGCCGCGCGCAAGCACGAGGATCTGGCGCATCTGCAGACGCATCTGGCCGGGGCCTGCACCATCGAGCCGATGTTCGAGCGTGCGCTCCTCGCCCTGCAGGGTCCTGCGGCCGCTGACGTGCTGAGTCGACTTGCCCCGGCCGCGGGGGAGCTGGTGTTCATGGGCGCGGAGGAGATTTCAATCCAGGGCACGCCCTGCCTGGTGAGCCGCTCGGGTTACACCGGCGAGGACGGCTTCGAGATCTCAGTGCCGGCCGAGGAAGCGGAATCCCTCGCCCGAACCCTCCTCGATGACCCCAAGGTCGAGCCGGTCGGGCTCGGGGCACGGGATTCCCTTCGACTGGAGGCCGGGCTTTGCCTCTACGGACACGACATCGACACCACCACCACCCCGGTCGAGGCGGCGTTGACCTGGGCGTTGTCGAAGGCGCGACGACCCGAAGGGGAACGGCCCGGCGGCTATCCGGGGGCCGAGGTACTATTTGACCAGCTGGCAAACGGAACCGGGCGCCGACGCGTCGGGATATTGCCCGAAGAGCGGGCACCGGTCCGGGAGGGGACCGAGCTAACCGACCTCGACGCGGAGCCGATCGGGCGGGTGACGAGCGGCGGCTTCGGGCCGACCATCGGGGCCCCGCTCGCCATGGGCTACGTAGCCGCCGCGCGCGGCGCGCCGGGCACACCGATTCGCGCCTTGGTGCGCGGCCGCGCGCGGGCCGCGAAGGTCGCGCGGCTGCCCTTTGTGGAGACGCATTATCATCGGGGGTCGCACCGATAAAGACATCGCGATGCGCCGCTCGACTTGCGGTCGAGCGCCTCTTTTGAATCAACCACCCGAACTCAACCAGCAGGAAAAATAACTCCATGCCCGACGAAAGACTGACCCTGGAAGAACTCGAGATGCGGGGCGATTTCATTCGCCGTCACATCGGTCCCGGACAGGCACAGATATCCGCAATGCTGGAGGCCATCGGCATGCGATCGCTCGATGAGCTGGTCGATAAGGCAGTGCCCAAATCCATCATCGCCGATGCGCCCCTCGATCTCGCTCCCACCATGAACGAGCGCGAGACGGTGACCTATCTGCGCCGCATGCGAGAGCGAAACAAGATATTCGTCTCGATGATCGGGATGGGATACTACGGTACGGTTCTGCCGGCCGTGATCAAACGAAACGTCCTCGAGAACCCGGGCTGGTACACCGCCTACACCCCTTACCAGGCCGAGGTCAGCCAGGGCCGTCTGGAGGCGCTGCTCAACTTCCAGCAGATGGTGGTCGACCTGACCGGCATGGAGCTCGCGAACGCCTCGCTGCTCGATGAAGCGACCGCGGCAGCGGAGGCGATGGCGATGGCGAAACGCATCACCAAGTCCAAATCGAGCACGTTCTTCGTGTCGCGCGACTGCCACCCGCAAACCGTGGCGGTGATTAAGACCCGCGCCCATTCTCTCGGCTTCGAGATCCTCGTCGGCGACGCCGAGACCGAGCTCGAGCAGCGCGAGGTGTTCGGTGTGTTGCTGCAATACCCCGGCTCGAGCGGTGAGGTGTCCGATCTCCGCGAGGTGATCGCACGCGCCCACGAGCGCAAGGTGGTGGTGACAGTGGCCACCGACTTGCTGGCGCTGACCCTGCTCACCCCGCCGGGAGAGATGGGGGCCGACATCGTCGTCGGCAGCGCCCAACGATTCGGCGTACCGATGGGCTACGGGGGCCCCCATGCCGCATTCTTTGCCACCCGCGACGAGTTCCGCCGTTCCACGCCCGGGCGCATCATCGGGGTGTCCCGCGACTCGATGGGACGACCGGCGCTGCGCATGGCGCTGCAGACCCGCGAGCAGCATATCCGGCGCGAGAAGGCCACCTCCAACATCTGCACCTCGCAGGTGCTGCTCGCGGTAATTGCGGCCCTCTACGCCATCTACCACGGACCGGAGGGGCTTCGAAAGATCGCGGGCCGCGTGCACCGAATGACCCTGATTCTGGCCGAGGGGCTACGCCAGCTCGGCTTCGAGGTCATGAATCGATCTTTCTTCGATACGATCACGGTCCGGGTCCGGGGGCAGGCAGCGCGCATCGCCGCGAAGGCTCGCGAGTCGCGCATCAACCTTCGGGTGGTCGACGCGGATCACCTCGGTATCTCGCTCGACGAGACCACCCGCCGCAATAACCTCGAGGCGCTGTGGAGCGTATTCTCGACGCGTGCCCCGGAGCACGTGAGCATCGACCAGCTGGACCCAGCTGTGGAAGAGTGCGTGCCAAGCAGCCTCGCTCGTACCAGCGAGTACCTCACCCACCCCGTCTTCAGTCTCTATCACGCCGAGACCGAGATGCTACGGTACCTTCGCTGGCTCGCGGCCAAGGATATTGCGCTCGATCGGTCGATGATTCCGCTCGGCTCGTGCACGATGAAGCTCAACGCCACCACCGAGATGCTGCCGGTCACCTACCGTCAGTTCAGCGCCCTGCACCCGTTTGCTCCACTCGACCAGGCGCAAGGCTACCAGCAGCTCTTCGAAGAGCTCGAGGAGATGCTCTGCGAGTGCACCGGGTTCGACGCGATATCGTTGCAGCCCAACGCCGGCTCGCAGGGCGAATACACCGGCCTGCTCACGATTCGCAAGTACCACGAGAGCCGGGGCGAGAGCCACCGGAACGTGTGCCTGATTCCACAGTCAGCCCACGGGACGAACCCGGCGAGCGCGGTGCTGGCCGGGCTCGAGGTGGTCGTGATCGGTTGTGACCACGACGGCAACGTGGACCTGACCGACCTGGAGGCCCAGGCGGGGAAGCACGCCGACCGCCTCGCGGCCCTGATGGTCACGTATCCCTCCACCCACGGGGTGTTCGAGGAGTCCATCCGCGAGATCTGCCAGGTCGTGCACGACCACGGCGGACAGGTCTACATGGACGGCGCCAACCTCAACGCGCTGCTCGGCATCTGCCAACCGGGCAAGATCGGGGCCGACGTGGCCCATATCAATCTTCACAAGACCTTCTGCATCCCGCACGGCGGGGGCGGACCGGGGATGGGGCCGATCGGGGTCGGCAAGCATCTCGCCCCGTTTCTGCCCGATCACCCCGTGGTGGACGGAGTCAACCCTTCCGCCGGCGACGCCGGCACGGTGGGCACGGTTTCCGCCGCCCCGTGGGGCTCGGCCGGAATCCTGCCCATCTCGTGGGCCTACGTTGCGATGATGGGCGGAGCGGGTCTCAAGCGGGCCACTCAGGTCGCGATCCTCAACGCCAACTACATCGCCCAGCGTCTCGCGCCGCACTATCCGATTCTCTACAAGGGCAAGAACGGTCTCGTTGCCCACGAATGCATCATCGACCTGCGGCCGCTGAAGGAATCCTGTGGAGTCACCGTCGACGATGTGGCCAAACGCCTGGTGGACTACGGCTTCCACGCGCCAACGATGTCGTTTCCGGTGCCTGACACGCTGATGATCGAGCCGACCGAGAGCGAAGCGAAACGCGAGCTGGACCGGTTCTGCGACGCGCTCATCGGCATCCGTGCCGAGGTCGAAGCGATCGAGCGCGGCGAGGTCGACCCGCAAGACAACCTGCTCAAGAACGCCCCCCACACCCATCACATGCTGCTCGAGGGCGACTGGTCGAAGCCCTACACCAAGGAAGCGGCTTTCTTTCCGCTGCGGGCGCTGCGCGAGGACAAGTACTGGCCCCCGGTCGGGCGCATCGACAACGTCTACGGGGATCGGCACCTCAGCTGCACCTGCCCCACGACCGAAAGCTACCGAACGCCCACCGCCCTCGAGAAAGCGAGCTGAGCCGCTCGGGACCTATCTCCGCCGTGACCCAGCCGACCTTCCACCTCCTCGCGGCGGCGCCCGCGCCGGTTGCGCCCTACAGCCATGCGGTCGAGGTCGATGGCTGGGTCGTGCTTACCGGGCAGATACCGACTCATCCGGAGGACGACGATCGCCCCCTACCGGCAGGGATCGAGACGCAGACCCATCAGGTGATGAGCAACCTGAAAACGGTGCTCGGGCAGCTCGGGATGGGACTCGAGCACGTCATCTCGGCCCGCGTGTTTCTGACTCACTTCGAGCAGGATTACGCGACGATGAATCAGACCTATCAGGGCTACTTTCCCGCCGATCGGCGCCCCGCGCGGACCTGCATCGGAGTCACCGCGCTCGCGCGCAATGCCCGGATCGAGATCGACATGGTGGCACGGCGGCCCTAGCCCCCCATGATCCTGGGCAAGGCGGTCCCAGGGAGAGTCATTACGCCATGGATCGTTTCGGATCCCGGGGCGAGCTTGTTTCAGCCGACCTCGACGCTCGGAAGTCCCGCCAGGGCCATGGCAAGCTCGGTTTGATCGTAGGCCTGGTCGTGTAGCTGACCCGCGAAGTAATCGGTGTAGGCATTCATGTCGAAGTTACCGTGTCCGCAGAGATTGAACACGATCGAACGACTGACCCCCTCTTCGCGGCACCGCACCGCCTCGTCGATCGCCGCTCTCACCGCGTGATTGGCCTCCGGCGCGGGGATGATCCCCTCGACCCGGGCAAAGAGAACTCCGGCCGAGAAGCAATCGTTCTGAGAGTAGGCGCGTGGCTTGATCATCCCGAGGTCGGCGAGCTGGCTCACAAGCGGCGCCATTCCGTGGTAGCGAAGGCCCCCGGCGTGAAAGCCGGACGGCACGAACTCCGACCCAAGGGTATGCATCTTCACCAGCGGAGTGAGGTGGGCGGTATCACCGAAATCGTAGGCGTAGCGGCCTCGCGTCAAGGTCGGACAGTTGCTCGGCTCGACCGCAACCACCTCGACCTTCTCCCCCCCGCGAAGCATCTTCCCGATGAATGGAAACGCGATGCCCGCGAAATTGCTCCCACCCCCGGTACAGCCGATGACGATGTCGGGATGGTCATCGGCGAGCTCGAATTGCTTGAGCGCCTCCTCGCCAATCACGGTTTGATGAAGCAGCACATGATTGAGAACGCTGCCAAGCGCGTACTTGGTGTCAGCCCGCCCCGCCGCAACCTCCACCGCCTCGCTGATTGCGATCCCCAGACTACCGGTGCTGCGCGGATCGCGCTCGAGCACCGCTCGCCCCGCCGCGGTCTGGTCGCTGGGACTAGCGACGCACCTTGCGCCAAAGGTCTCCATGAACGCCCGCCGGCTGGGTTTCTGGTCAAAGCTCACGCGAACCATGTAGACGAGAATCTCCACCCCGAACAGGGACCCCGCGAGCGCCAGGGCAGAACCCCACTGCCCGGCCCCGGTCTCGGTCGCGATTCGCCCGACTCCCTCCTCGGCGTTGTAGAAAGCCTGGGCAATTGCGGTGTTCGGCTTGTGACTTCCCGCCGGGCTCACCCCCTCGTACTTGTAATAGATCCGGGCCGGAGTCTCGAGCGCCGCCTCGAGGCGGCGAGCCCGATACAGCGGTGAAGGACGCCAGCGGCAGAGTATCTCTCGCACCGGCTCGGGAATCTCGATCTCTCGTTCCCGGGAAACCTCCTGGGCGATGATCGCACGCGGAAACAGCGGCGCCAGGTCATCGGGCCCGATTGGCAGCTTGGTGCCCGGGTGAAGCACCGGCGGAGGCGGCGCCGGGAGGTCAGCGACGATGTTGTACCAACAACGGGGAAACTCGCTCGGGCTCAAAGCGTATGAGACGGACTCTTTCATCTGGTTACACCCCTGGGCCGCGGCGAGAAAAGATGAATGTAAATTATCCACCACCGCAGGTAAACGCGGCCGGTCGCGGTGAAGCACTCAGCCGCCCGCGGGTGGACCGCGGCACGAACGCGACGCGAGATTCGTGCACGGTGTGCTTCCGGGGTAGGGTCAGCGGTTGGGTCGGGGCAGCGATTTCGACATAATCGAACAGGTTCACGAGCGAGTGCGCCCGGAGCATTCGCTCGCTCGTGACCGGATACGCGAACTCGGTCCGCCAGAGCGCAGCATTGGACCCAGCCAACACATCGTCCCAGGCGTGATTGAGTCCCTTGCCGAAACTCGGACCCGACCCATCGTTGAAGCTCTTTGCCGGCATCGTGATCGCCCTCGGTTGCCTCTCTCTGGCCGGTTGCGAGCCACCACTCAATCTCGCGGGGGTCGAGGCCGGGTCACACCAGGCCACCCAGCGTAGCGATCTACTGCAGGCCGCCGCCACCAACGGTGAAGCCGTGGTTGTGGTCGGAGGAATGGGGGTGGTCGTCGTGTCGAGCGATCAAGGCCAGACGTGGCGCCGCCAGCAGCTCGCGGGCAAGCCCTTTCTACTCGACGTCGTCCACTGCCCCGATGCGACCTTCGCCGCGCTCGCGCATGAGGGCAGTGTATGGTTCGGTGATCGCGGGGGCACGACGTGGCGAGAAGTGAGCCTCGGGCTCAACGAAGCCCCTCAGGCTCTCACCTGCGATCCGAAGGGCAGGATCTGGGTGGTTGGAGGCTTTAGCACAATCTCGCACAGCGCCGACCGGGGCGAATCGTGGACCACGGCATCCCTCGGCGAGGATCTGTACTTCACGAGCATTCAGTTCGTCGATGCCCGAACCGCCATGATCGCGGGCGAGTTCGGGGTGCTCGCCCAGAGCCTCGACGCGGGGGTTACCTGGGAGTTTCTTGACCCGATACCCGAAGAGTTCTATCCGCAGGATGCGCTGTTCGAGAGCGCCGATGTCGGCTGGGTGGTCGGGCTCGACGGGGTCGTGCTTCACACCACGGATGGCGGTCGCACCTGGCTCCCCGAGCCGACCGGGGTCACCGCACCGCTGTACGCGATGGCGAATCGGAATGGACGGATCTATGCGGTAGGCGCGAGCGGAGCGCTGCTTCGATACGAGGCCGGACACTGGGCGATCATCCGCCACGGCCAGACGATTCGCTCCTACCTGCGGGCGGTTCTCCCGATCGAGGGGAAACGGCTGCTGATCGCGGGGGGCGCGGGGGCGCTCCACGTGGTGTCGGACTAGATAGCTGTGCGGAAATGTCGGGCACCACGCGTTCGGAGACGTTCCCTTCCCCGCGGAACGTGGGGGACGGACAGGGAGGGGATAGACATGGAGCGCTCATCGAAGCCACCGGTGGCGTCCATTTCGGAAAAGCTATCTAGGTGATGAACCCGTTCATCTCCCGGCTGCGCCGACTCGACGAGGTGATCTTCGCCTACCCGCGGATAACCCTGCTGATCGTGGCTGCGACCACCGCCCTGTTTGCGACCCAGGTTCCGAGCGTACGGATGATTTCCGATTTCGCGGACCTACTCCCGCAGCAGCATCCCTACATAAAGCTCCATAACGAAATTCGCGATACCTTCGGCGGCGCGAACAACGTCATCGTCTCGGTGGAAGTCCACCAGGGCACGATCTTCACGAACGAGACTTTGCAGCGCATCCACCGCATCACCCAGGGGGTGGACGAGCTGCCCAGCATCGACCATGACCTCGTTTCGAGCCTGACCCACCGAAACGTGCGCAGGGTGTGGCTAAACCCGGAGGGCACCGTCAAGTCGACTCCCTAC
>JBFHLI010000142.1:0-8876 GCA_041594935.1 Gammaproteobacteria bacterium
CCCAAGATCGACTGCCGCAACGTTTGGAAGCTGTTTGGTCCCGACGCCGAGCAGTTTCTTGATGCCCACCCCGACCCTGAACCCGACGAGCTCGCACGGGCGAACCTCATCGGCGCCGTCCGCGATGCGAACCTGCAAGTCTCGGAGGGCGAGATCTTCGTCATCATGGGGCTCTCCGGTTCGGGAAAGTCGACGATCGTGCGCTGCATGTCCCGCCTCATCGAGCCGACCGCCGGCCAGATCATTTTCGAGGACCGCGACCTCCTCAAGGCGTCGGAGAAGGAGCTCACCGAGATTCGGCGCCATAAGATGGGCATGGTGTTCCAGCACTTCGCGCTGCTGCCTCACCTCACCGTCCTCGGCAACGTGGCTTTCCCACTCGAGATTCAGGGCGCCGACCGGCGGACTCGCACCGCGCGGGCCCGAGAGATGATCGAGCTGGTCGGGCTCAAGGGGCGCGAGAACTACTACCCGCGAGAGCTCTCGGGCGGACAGCAGCAGCGAGTCGGAATTGCACGCTCGCTGGCCGTCGAGCCCGAGGTCTGGTTCCTCGACGAACCCTTCTCGGCTCTCGACCCGTTGATCAGACGCGAAATGCAGGACGAGTTCCTGCGCTTGCAGCGCATCTTGCACAAGACCATCGTGTTCATCACCCACGACTTCGATGAGGCCATTCGACTCGCCGACCGTATCGCAATCATGCAGGATGGCTTCATCATCCAGATCGGCACCGCGGAGGAGCTCGTTCTCGCTCCGGCCACCCGTTATGTCGCCGAGTTCACGAAGGAGATCCCCCGAGCCAAGGTGCTATCGGCCGCCGCAATCATGGAGCCGCTCGGTGAAAACGATGCCGTCTCCGGCACGGTCGCCAGCGACACGAAGGTGGAAGTTTTAGCCGAGCAGCTGGTTTACAGCAATGCAGCAGTAACGGTCACCGACGCGAACGGTAAGGCGGTCGGGAAGCTCAATCGTAAGCGGGTTCTCGACGTCCTTATCGGTCGCGCCGGGGAATCGTGAACACCGCGGTCGCGATCCCCGGCACGACGCGGGGGCCCGCGCCGAACCGAACCTGGGTGATGTGGGGCATCGCGCTCGCGGTAGCGGTCGCGGTTCACGTGCTCGGCGAAGCCTGGCCGTGGGCGCTCACCTACCCGAGGGAGTGGGTGATCCCGCTGCGCTTCTGGATCAGCGACTTCATGAAGTGGCTGATCGCCGATGCAACCTTCGGGCTGTTCACGTTCAAGGAGTTCACCCGCTCCATCAGCTGGCTCTTGAACTGGCCGCTCGCCACCGCGAGCGGGCTGCTTTCCTCGGGCTTCGAGCTATTCGAATCCATTCACATTCCCCGCGTTTCCTGGTTGGGGATGATCGTCGCAGTCGCGGCACTCGGCCACTACGCCCGCGACTGGCGCCTGGCCACTCTGGTTGCCGGCTGTTTCCTCTACCTCGCGGTTTTCGGTCAGTGGAACAGCGCGATGGTCACCCTCTCATCCATCTTGATCGCGGTGCCCATCGGCGTGACTCTGGGCCTGATGGCCGGTATCGCGGGATTTCGAAGCGCGCGGGCAGAGACGGTGATCACCCCCATTCTCGACCTGATGCAGACCGTGCCGGTGTTCGCCTATCTCGTTCCGGTCCTGTTTTTGTTCGGGTTCGGGCCGGTCGCAGCGATGATCGCCACCATCATCTACGCGACGCCACCCATGGTTCGGTGCACCCTGCTCGCGTTGCGTCAGGTCCCGGCCGAGATCGTCGATTTTGGCCACATGGCCGGGTGCTCACGCCGCCAGCTGATGTGGAAGGTCCTCATTCCCTCGGCCCGACCGACCTTGCTGGTGGGAGTCAACCAGGTGATCATGATGTCCCTCAACATGGTGATCATCGCCTCGATGATCGGGGCCGGTGGGCTCGGGTTCGACGTCTTAACGTCGCTCAAACGCCTTCGGATTGGCGACGGGGTCGAGGCCGGTCTCGCGATCACGCTGCTTGCCATCGCCCTCGACCGCCTGAGCCAGAGCTTCGCCAACCGGACTCCCCCCGGCCACCACGCTCCGAGCCGCACCATCCTCGCCAATCACGCTCACCTCGCACTCGCGCTCGTGATCATCGCTACCACCACCCTGGGCGGGCTTGTCACCACGGCGCTGCGCGATTATCCCGAATCGCTGATGCTCACCACAGGAAGCTTCTGGAACGAGCTCGTGTCGTGGATCAACATCCACTACTTCGACGAGCTCGATGCGGTGAAGTCCTGGCTGCTGCTGAACGTACTCATCCCATTCAAGCGCTTCTTGATCGCGGTGCCGTGGGTGGTGGTGGTCGGCCTGGTCGGCTTGGCCGGCTATCAGCTCGGCCGCTGGCGGTTGGGCCTCACGGTCGGGTTGCTCGCCCTGTTCATGGCCATCACCGGAAACTGGGAGAAGGCGATGACGTCGGTCTACCTGTGCGGGATCTCGGTCGCCATCGCCTGCTCACTGGGGATTCCGATCGGCGTGTGGGCCGCACGCAGCGAGCGAGCGCACCGCATCGTGCAACCGACGATCGATACGTTGCAGACCTTGCCCTCCTTCGTGTACCTCATTCCGGTCGTGATGCTATTCCGGGTGGGAGATTTCTCCGCGATGATCGCGATCGTCGCCTACGCGCTGGTACCTCCCATCCGGTACACCGACCTCGGCATCCGGCTCGTGCCCGCCCACCTCATCGAAGCGGCGCGGGCCATGGGCTGCACGCGCCGCCAGATTCTCTGGCGAGTGCAGCTGCCGATCGCGCTCCCCGAGATCATGCTCGGGGTCAATCAGACCATCATGATGGCACTCGCGATGCTGGTGATCACGGCTTTGGTAGGCACCCGCGACCTCGGCCAGGAGGTCTACATCGCGCTCACCAAGGCGGACACCGGACGCGGCGTGGTCGCGGGACTGTGCGTGGCTTTCATCGCCATGATCGCCGACCGTCTCATCCAGGCGTGGTCGACCCGCAAGAAGCGGGAGCTCGGTCTGCTATAAGAAGATCTGTAGACCTGGACTTTATCTTACAAATAACTCTTATGTTACTGATATTTATATTTTTATGGAACTGACATGTCAACCTCATCATGAGCTCGGCTGAACTCCCAACGCAGGCCCGCGTGGTCATCGTGGGCGGGGGCATCATGGGCTGCTCTACTGCTTACCATCTCGCCAAGATGGGCTGGTCGGACGTGCTGCTGCTCGAGCGGGCGAAGATCACCAGCGGCAGCACCTGGCACGCGGCCGGCCTCGTGGGTCAGCTGCGTGCGCAGGCCGGAATCACCCAGCTCCTCGGGCACTCCGTCGCGCTCTACGACCGAATCGAGGCCGAGACCGGACAAGCCACCGGGTGGAAGATGAATGGAGGATTGCGGCTCGCTTGCAATCGCGAGCGCATGACCGAGCTCCAGCGCCAGGCCACCACCGCCCGCAGCTTCGGCCTCGAGATGCATCTGCTGAGCCCGCACGAGGCCAAGGAGCGCTGGCCCCTGATGGAGGTGTTCGACGTGGTGGGAGCCGCGTTTCTGCCGACCGACGGCCAGGTCAACCCGGCCGACGTCGCGCAGGCGCTTGCCCGGGGCGCTCGTGCCGGCGGCGTCCGGCTCATCGAGGACTGCCCGGTGACCGGAGTTGACGTCCATCGCGGTCGCGTGTGCGGAGTCACCACCGATCGGGGACTGATTCGGTGCGAAGTCGCCATCAACTGCTGCGGCCAGTGGGCGCGTCAGTTTGCCCGTCTCGTCGGGGTCAATGTTCCCCTGGTATCGGTTCAGCACCAGTACATGGTCACCGAGGCGATCGCGGGCGTGACCGGCGATCTGCCGACGCTGCGGGACCCCGATCGCCTCACCTACTATAAGGAGGAGGTCGGCGGCCTCGTGATGGGCGGATATGAGCCCGATCCGATTCCGTGGGCGCTCGACGGCGTTCCCGCCGACTTCAGTCACAGCCTGCTCGATTCCGACTGGGGCCACTTTGAGCCGATGATGGCGCTCGCGCTCGCACGGGTGCCGGCGCTGGAGCGGGCCGGGATCAAGCAGTTGCTGAACGGGCCCGAGAGCTTTACCCCCGACGGCAACTTCATCCTCGGCGAGGCGCCGGAGCTCACCAATTATTTTGTCGGGGCCGGCTTCAACGCCTTCGGTATCGCGGCCGGGGGGGGCGCCGGGCGGGCCCTCGCGGAATGGGTCGTGGGGGGCGAGCCGCCCTATGACCTCTGGGCCGTCGACATCCGCCGGTTCGGTCTCCCCCACCGCGATACCGACTGGATACGCACCCGCACCCTCGAGCTTTACGGCAAGCACTACACGATGGCGTGGCCCTTCGAGGAGCACGCGAGCGGCCGCCCGCTGCGCCGTTCGCCGCTCTACGACACGCTGAAGACGGCCGGGGCGTGCTTCGGGGAGAAGCTCGGCTGGGAGCGACCGAACTGGTTTGCCCCGCGGGGCATGGAGGCGACGGATCGCTATTCCTTCGAGCGCCAGAACTGGTTTGAACCGGTCGGCGCGGAGCACCGCGCGGTACGAGAACGGGTGGGGCTATTCGACCAGAGCTCGTTCGCCAAATTCATATTGGTAGGTGCCGATGCCGAGACCGCGCTCGGATGGATCTGCGCCAACGACGTGTCCGGGGCGCCCGGCTCACTCACCTACACGCAGATGCTGAACAGCCGCGGCGGGGTGGAATGTGATCTCACGGTCGCGCGCCTCGCCGAGGATCGCTTCTACATCGTCACCGGCACCGGCTTTGCCACCCACGACTTTCACTGGATCCAGCGCAACATCAAGCCGGGACTCGACGCCCGGCTGATCGACATCACCTCCGCTCACGCGGTGCTCAGCCTCATGGGCCCGCGCGCCCGGGAAGTGCTCTCCGCCGTTTCCCGTGACGACCTCTCCAATGCCGCGTTTCCGTTCGCGAGCATGCGCGAGATCGGAGCCGCCGGAGTCCCGGTCTTCGCCTTGCGAGTCACGTACGTGGGCGAGCTCGGCTGGGAGCTGCACACGCCCGTCGAGTTCGCGCACGCCCTGTATGAGGGCCTGATGGAGGCCGGCGCCGCCCACGGAATCCAGAACGCGGGCTACCGCGCGATCGAGAGCCTGCGCCTCGAGAAGGGCTACCGGGCTTGGGGCGCAGAGCTTACGCCGGATCACACCCCCTTGGAGGCGGGACTCGGGTGGGCCGTCAAGCTCGAAAAGAACGGGGGATTCATGGGCCGAGAGGCACTGCATCGACAGCGCGAGGCCCCGCTCAAGAAACGCCTGGCGGGCTTCACGGTGGATGATCCCGCGGTCGTGCTGCTTGGCCGGGAGACCATCTACCGAGACGGCGAGCGGGTCGGTTGGCTCAGCAGCGGCGGCTACGGGTACACCCTCGGTCGGGGAATCGGTTACGGCTACGTGCGTAATTCGCACGGGGTGAGTGCAGAGTTCTTGGAAGGAGGACGCTACGAGCTCGAGGTTGCGACCGAGCGAGTACCTTGCACGATTCAGCTCCAACCGCTCTACGACCCTCGCATGCAGCGGGTCAAGGCGTGATCGCGGACAGTGGGGATCCGCCGTCGCGCGTTTCTCGCTTTGATAATAAACATGAAAACATCTACCTAACTTATTGATCTCGCTTTTTAAATATTTGAGCAAATCACTTGAAGGTTGAAGCTTCAGGAATTTTCGGGGAGGACTGTCGATGGAAGAGAATATCTCCCGAGCGCTCGCGCGCATCCCGGCGCTACAGGACCTCGACCCGACGGGCATCGAGTATGAGCGTCTGGGCGGACTCACCAACCTCGTCTACAAGCTGGGCACCTCGGCCGGGGATTTCTGCCTGAGGATCCCCGGCGAGGGGACCGGGGCGTATATCGACCGACGGGTAGAGGGCCACAACACCCGGGTTGCGGCCGCGGCGGGCGTCTCACCGGAGGTGGTCTTCTTCGATGAAGCCGAAGGCCTCATGCTGACCCGATTCCTCCACGGCTGCGACACCATGACCCCCGCGAGCCTGCGAAGCACCCCCGGCGCCCCTGCCCGGGCGGCGGCGGTGTTGCGACGCATGCACACATGCGGCCAGGCGTTCGAGTTTCGCTTCGAGCTGTTCAGCATGATTGACGATTACCTCGGCGTGCTCGACAAGCTCGGCGCGACGCTGCCCGAGGGCTACCACGACGTGGTGGGTGAGGCCGAGGAGGTGAGGCGTACGCTCGAGCGTCAACCGACCCAATTGGCCCCCTGTCACTGTGATCCGCTGTGCGAGAACTTCCTCGACGACGGCGAGCGCATGTGGCTCGTGGACTGGGAGTATTCCGGCATGAACGACCCCATCTGGGACCTCGGGGACGTGTCAGTGGAGGCGGAGTTCGGGCCGTCCGAGGACCTGGAGATGATGCGCGCCTATTGCGGCAGCGAGCCGCCGCCTGCGACCTACGGACGCATGGTCGTCTACAAGGCGATGTGCGATCTGCTATGGACCCTGTGGGGCTTGATCCAGCATGCGCACCAGAATCCGGCCGACGACTTCTGGGCCTATTCCACCAACCGCTTCGAGCGCTGCAAGACCCTGATGGGCGGATCGGAATTTCAGCGCCATCTCCGGGCGGTGCGCGACGGCGCCTAGGCGCCGGAGTCGGCTCCCTCGCCTTGATTAGCCTGGCGTCGAGCCTCGGCCGCCTCCGCCATCGCCCGACGCTCGATCGTGTCATAGTCCGCCTCGAGCTCGGCCACGACCTGGCGCACGACCTCTTCGAGTGTGCCCTCCCGGGACACCGCCGGCCCGCGACGCCACTGCTCGAGATAGCTGTCGGTCCCGAACAATCCCTTGCGCATCGCCACCTGGTCGATGAGCTCCTGAAAACGAGCGCTCAGCTGCTCCTTGTGTCGCCGTCGACCTTCCAGCGCTTCGACGACCGACGGGATCTCTTGCCAATAGAGTATGGTGCACTTCGCCACTGCCCTTCTCCCCCGTTGCTCGTAGACTAGACCCGTTAAAATTGCATCGTGACTGCAAACCCGCCCCGCTCCATCATCCCGTGCGGCACTCCCTTGGCGGCGACCGATCGTATCCCATCTACGACCTGCCCGCCGGCCTCTGAACCCACCCCCTCGTGAGCGCTTTGGACTGGGCGCTGCTCGCAGCAGTAACCCTGATGGCGGCCATCGCCCAGGCCGCTACCGGCTTCGGCTTCGGGCTCATCGTGACCCCGTTCCTGCTTATCATTCTGGATTCGAGCGCTGCGATTCAAGTCACGATCGCCTGCACCACCGTTATCTCCGCCGTCGTCATCCCGCGAATATGGCGCGCAGTCCAGATCAGGCTTCTCCTGCGTTTGATTGGTGGCAGCATCGTCGGGTTTCCGATCGGCATGTTGGCTTTCATGCGCGCAGACCTGGCCACCTTGAAGCTAGCGGTAGGGGTGATGATCCTCATCTTCACCGCCTGCGTGATCGTCTCGACCCGTCAGCTCTCCGCTTCGTCGCCCGGCCCCGAGATCGCGACGCGGCCGCGCAACGACCTGATCGCCGGCATGGCGTCCGGCACCCTCACTGCCGCCCTCGGAATGCCGGGGCCTCCGATCCTCATCTATCTGCTGCACATGCGAATGCCGGCCGAGGTCCTTCGGGCAACCACCCTGAGCCTGTTCGCATTCTCCTACCTCGTTTCGCTGCTCGCGCACGCCTCGCTCGTCGGCATCACGCCGGCGGTCTGGACGATGGCCGGCGTGCTCGCTCCCATTGCCGTGGTCGGGGGTTTCATCGGTCACGCCACCGCCCACCGACTGAGCACCCGGGCATTTCGAGTCGCTGTATTGTCAATCCTTGGGGGCGCCGGCGTGTACATGGTCTACGCGGGCGTCTCCAGCTAAGCTTGCCCTGCGCCTTAACTTTGGCGGAGTCGTCCGAAACGTACGGCTTGGATTGACCCGCCGGCGAAGCGTCCTCGACAATGGCGGCTCCCATCGGCGCATTCATCACTGGATGAGAAAGCTCCTGGTCTGTCAGCACGTCGCGTTCGAAATTCTCGGGACCCTGAATCCGTTGCTCAAGGGCCACGGGTTTCGAATTCGCTACGTCAACTTCGGGCGCCACCCCGATGCCCGACCGGACCTGGATCGATACCACGGACTCATCGTGCTCGGTGGCCCGATGAGCGTCAACCACGCGGAGCGGTTTCCCCACCTGGAGACTGAAATCGACCTGATTCAACGCGCGATCGCGGCCGAGATGCCGGTTCTCGGGATCTGCCTCGGCGCCCAGCTCATCGCCAAGGCGCTCGGGGCACCGGTGCGCGAGAGCACGGAGAAGGAGATCGGCTGGTACGACGTCTCGCTCACCGCGGAAGGCCAGAGCGACCCGTTGTTCGCGCACTTCGAGCCGACCGAGAGACTCTTTCAGTGGCACGGCGATACGTTCGATACCCCGAGCGACGCGGTGCATCTGGCTCACTCCCCGGCTTGCAACAGCCAGGCGTTTCGATACCGTGACAACGTCTACGGCCTGCAGTTTCACCTCGAAGTCGATGAGCCTCTCATCTCGCGCTGGCTGCGCGTGCCGGTGCACCGGCGCGAGCTGCGCGCCCTGGAGGGGAAGATCGATCCCCAGGCCATCCGGGACGAAACGCCGGTACGCATCGAGCGCGCCAAGCAGCTGAGCGAGAAAACGTTCAGCGAATTCATCCGGTTATTCGGCGCGGTCCGAAAACACAAGACGCTCGCTTTCCGGTGAGCATTCCCCCCAGGAGGTTCGAATGGCAAAGCTGCTCGGCATCGCAATCAAGACCAAGTCACGCGCTGCCATGAAACCCCTCGAGGAGGCGAGCATCGGTCTCGACATCGGGGTGAAGGGCGACTATCGAGGAAACCCCGGCCCCCGGCAA
>JBFHLI010000143.1:0-8868 GCA_041594935.1 Gammaproteobacteria bacterium
CCTATCTCACGCCGCCCTTCTCGGGGTGGGGCTCGGATTTCTGCTCCGGCTCGAGCCGACGCTCGGGGTGCTGGCCACCTGCGTCTCCCTCGCAATCTGCCTCGCCCTGCTCGAACGCTATCGACTTCTGTCGAGCGATACCCTGCTCGGCATCATCGCCCACGCGGCCCTCGCACTCGGCCTCGTGGTGCTCTCACTGATGCAGCCGATGCGCATCGATCTGCTGGCCTACCTCTTCGGCGACGTGCTCGCGATCAGCTCGGCCGACGTGTACTGGATGTACGCCCTGGCGGCGAGTGCGCTCGCTCTCCTAGCACTCATCTGGCGACCCCTGCTGTCGATGACCGTCAACCCGGAGCTGGCCGCAGTGGAAGGCGCGCCGGTCGAGCGAACCCGACTCGCCTTCGTGGTCATGATGGCGATCGTAATTGCGATCGGGATGAAGGTCGTGGGAGTGCTGCTGGTGGTGTCGTTGCTGATAATTCCAGCCGCCGCGGCGCGTCGGTTCGCCCGTAGCCCCGAGCAGATGGCGTGCATCGCCGCCGCAATCGGGGTCCTGTCGGTCGTGGCCGGGCTGCTCGGATCGCTCGAGTGGGACATTCCGGCGGGACCTGCGATCGTGCTGGTGGCCACCGGGGTGTTCCTGGCCGGGCTGGCAACGGGGAAGCACGTTCACCCATCCTCCGGCCATCGCGGGCGATAACCGCACGTCAACGGCGGCCAGGCAATGAAACGGCGGAGCCGGAGAGCCCGCGACCACTCCCGCGGTCACCGAGCGTAGATGAGGCCCGTCTCGATGATCCGGACCGGGATCCCGTCCAGGCGCCGCGGAAGCTTGCGCTTTGCGCGACGCAACCCGTGCTTGGTATAGATTTCGATTACGGCATCGCCGGATGCGTTCAGGCTGATCCCGGTGCCCACGACCGCGGGATTTCGGAACAAGGAATCCTCGTGGCGCGCCTTGACCGCACTCGCAATCGTGAGCCCGGGCGCGAGCGATCTTGCCTTGGGCTTGCCGCCTCCTTTTTGATCTCTTTTTCCGCCTCCTTTCCCGCCGTCCGAGGCGACGCTCAGGCACGCCGGCGATTCCGAACAGCCCGCCATCGCGACCCCGAGCGCGCCGAGCACCGCATCGATGGGATTGGCAAACGCATCGAACTCGCCCCCTGCGAACAGCAGCCCCAGTGCCTGGGGTAGCTCGTTGGTGTCGGTGAGCAGCAAGGCGCCGGAGTCACCGGGACGAATGAATGCCTGACCGTTCAAGCCGGAGATCCGGATCTGCTTCTTGAACAGTCCGAATCCGTTCGAATACTGAACCGCGATAGACACGTCGACGGCCGACACCATGCCATGGGTCTGTCCCGTCGTTCGCCCGCTCTTGGTGACCGGCATCCCAATTGCCGCGGTAGCCGGCACCGGGTCGAGCAAGCCGATATCAAGGATCTCACCGGTCTCACTCATGGTCCCCGGGACGAGCTCGGCGATGGCGGCGTCGACCGTATTGTTCGGCTTGCCGACGGGCACCGACTTCAGGTTGAGCGGGACGAAGTTGCTGAGGTGTGCCACGACATCAGCGCCGTAATCGGCGCCGAGCGCGCACTTGGACTGGTCGAGGAGACCCGGTTGGATGATCGCCTCGCCAATCGAGGCCGCATTCTCACGCGCGAGCACATGATTGTTGCTTAGCGCGTAACGAACTGTCGGGTTGAACGTGTCCTCGACCAAGCCCCCGAGGGTTCCCGTGTAGCAGTAAGCATCCCCGTTGATCTCGAGAAATTCGATGCTGCTGCCGGATGTCCCGAACTCGGCCCGCAGGACTTGGTGCTCCGCCCCACCATCGGCGAGAACATCGAGCACCGAGACGGCGGAAGTGAGGCCGAGGGCGAGAGCGGCCGCCACGCAAGAGATTGTTCGCTTCATCGAGATCTCCAGGACAGGTTTAGGCGCCGAGGATACGAGACGGCGCCGGGCGTTGACATCACCGCACGGAGCATCGCACGTCGTGAGAAATGGAACTGGGGTCTCGGTCACATCGCGGATGCGTTGCTTGCACCGAGGGTGCAGCGAGGCGGGGTAACGACCCGCTCGCTCGCGCGGGAGGAAGGCTACTCGCCGCCCGGCATCGGACCCACCAGGAGCTGCGGGTCGATTCGTCTTTCGAACAGATTCATGCGCCAGTCGAGGTGCGCACCGGTGGCCCGACCGCTGGCGCCCACCGTCGCGATGATCTCCCCCCGTCGGACCCGAGCACCCTCCTCGACCAGGATCTGCGACAGGTGCAGGAATGCCGAGGAGAGCCCGTGACCGTGGTCGAGAACGATGGTGGCACCGGAGAAGTACATGTCGGGGTGCACCAACGTGACCAGACCGTCGGCGGGCGCGCTCACCGCAGTCCCGGGGGCGGCCGCGATATCTACCCCGAAGTGGGGTCGACGGGGCTCCCCGTTCAGGATGCGCTGCGATCCGTAGACTCCGCTTATCCGCCCCTGCACCGGCCACATGAAGCCGCTGAGATAATCGGTGCGGGGGTCATTGCGCATCCGCGCCGCACGGACCAGCCGGGCCTCGCGGGCAATCCTATCGAGCACTTCCGGCGCCGGCACGACCATTGCCGGAGGCAGCCCGTCGACGCGCTCGACCCGATAGCGACGAGCAGCGATCGTGAGCTCCCGAAACTCGCGCTCGCCATCGGCGTAGGTCACCTCAAGAACCGCCGTGGGCTTCTCGTCCCGCCCGAAGCCGACGAGAAAGAACCCTTGCGCCGATACGCGTACCGGTTCACCATCGATCTGGACTCGCGCCCCGGGCTCGGTCCGGGCGCGCAGGAGTCCGCCTTGGGTCAGATTGCCTTCTAGTTCGAGCGTGCGAGCCCGAACCGGCTCGAGGTCACCCGCCAACAACATGAGGACAATGCATGGCAAAGCCCATGGCTTCATCGCGGCCTCGGACCGGGTCGCCGCGCGCGCGTCCTCCCGCCGACCGCGGCCCACCGGTCCGAGAGGCACTCGCCGGCAAGGGAACCAGGATTCTCGCATGAGCCTACGCTTGCTGCTCCTCGTCGTGGCCGCGGCGGCCGCGGGCTGCTCGGGACTCGATACCAAGAAGCTCGCCTTCAACCGGTATCAGATCGAGACTCCGTACGGGGGTCAGATCACCTATAGCGCAGCGGTGACCACGCTCAAGCGGGAAGCCGAGGGAATCTGCCGGGGCGGGTTTCGCAAGGTCAACGACTACGATACCCGCGTCGGCGAACGCCGATTGCTCATCTGGGAGATCACGTGCCGCGGGGTCGAGCGCATCGACACCCAGGTCAATAGCACCGGGCCCCGCGCCGAATGACCACCGCGGGCGGTCGCCGTCCCCCTTACCCGCGCGCTCATTTGCGATCGGGGTCACAGACACCGGCCCGCCTCGGCGCCATACTTCGCGCTCGGGTCTGTCGGGAGAAAAAGTGAGCACCATGACCGTATTGCTCGTTAGCACCGCGCTCGTCGTCGTCACATTCCTGATCATCTAGGGCACCCTGCCACCCCGCGCGACTCATCCCGCCGATCGAGGCAAGCCCACCCTCACGTTGCCCCGCCGTCGCGGCGCAGATAGCGCGCCGGCGGCTCACCCATCGCCCGCCGGAACATCGCGACGAACGCACTCGGGCTCTGGTAGCCCATGTCGTAGGCGATTGCGCTGACGGGGTCGCCGGACCCCAGACGCGCGATCGCAGCCAGCAGCCGTAGCCGCTGACGCCACTGACCGAAGGTCATCCCGGTCTCGTTGAGAAACAGTCTCGCCAAGGTTCGCGCGCTCGCGCCGGCCGAGCGCGCCATCTCATCCAGGCCACGGGAATCGGAGGGGTCCAAGATCAGCGCCGCGCTCACCGCCTTTATGCGGGAGTCGGTCGGCATCGGGAGGTGCAGCGGCGTGGGATCGATATCGGCCAGCTCATCGAGCAGGACCGCGAGCAGTCTCCTTGCCCGCGGGGTCGCCTGGTCCGCGGCGGACAGCGATACCGCCTTCAGGACCAGGGCCCGCAGCAGCGGCGTCACCTCGAGAACCGCACAGACCCGAGACAGTCGTCTCGCGGCCGTCGGATGCACGTAGAGTGATCGCAGCTCGAGCGGGCCGTCGGCTCTTACCTCGTGCTCCACACCAGCCGGGATCCACACCGCTTGCAGCGGGGGTACGACCCATCGACCGTCGCGGGCCTCGACCGTCATCACCCCGCGAGCGGCGAACAGTAGCTGCGCGCGGTAGTGGCGGTGAGCCGGGTAGTGGTGCCGGACAGGGTGGTCCCGCGAGAGACCCACCACCGGACGGGTCGGGTCCGCGAGGTCGCCGATCGATGGAATTGACAGTTTCGCGATATTCATTGGCTGATTGTAGCCTAATCCGCACATGCCGCCGGCTGCTATAAATCTCGGCATGCCCACCCCAGAGAGAGAATCACGGGCGTGGCAGAGCCCGGAAACGTTGTTGCTGCTGATGGCGGCAGCGGTTCCGCTCAGCTTCGCGACCTGGCAGGCACTGCTCAATAACTTTGCGGTGGAGCGCGCCGCATTCAGCGGCGCCGAGATGGGCATGCTGCAGAGCCTGCGCGAGGTCCCGGGTTTTCTCGCCTTCGGCGTCGTCTTCCTGTTACTCCTTTGGCGCGAGCAGACCCTGGCCTGGGTGTCGCTCGCCCTGCTTGGTATCGGAACCGCGGTCACCGGCTGGTTCCCGACCATTATCGGGCTGTATTGCACCACGGTGGTGATGTCCGTCGGATATCACTACTACGAGACCCTGCAAATCTCGCTGTCCCTGCAGTGGATCGACAAGGAGCGCGCCCCCGAGACGCTCGGCCGGCTGATCGCCGTCGGCTCTTTCACCTCGATTCTCACTTTTGGGCTGATCTGGCTCGCGTTTGACCAGATCGGGCTCGATTTCCGGTGGGTCTATCTGCTTGGCGGAGGCATCACGGCCGGGGTCGCAGTGTTCGCCTGGCTCGGCTTTCCACGATTCCCGCAGCGCGTTGCCCAACACAAGCACCTGGTGCTGAGGGGACGATACTGGCTGTACTATGCGCTCACCTTCATGTCCGGTGCCCGGCGGCAAATCTTCATCGTCTTCGCGGGCTTCCTGATGGTGGAGAAGTTCGGCTTCGACGTCGGCGCGATCACGCTGCTGTTTCTCGTCAACGCGGTTGTCAACGTATATCTCGCACCGCGCGTCGGCCGCCTGATCGGCCGCATCGGCGAACGCCGGGCGCTGATTTTCGAGTATCTCGGGCTGATCGGCGTGTTCTGTGCCTACGCGTTCGTCGAGCATGCGGGGATTGCCGCGACCCTGTACATCATCGACCACCTGTTCTTCGCGCTGGCGATCGCCATCAAGACCTATTTTCAGAAGATCGCCGACCCCGCCGACATTGCCTCCACCGCCGGGGTCGCGTTCACCATCAACCACATCGCGGCGGTGGCATTGCCGGCCGCGTTCGGCCTCCTGTGGCTGATCTCACCCGCCGCGGTATTCCTGTCCGGCGCGGCGATGGCCCTGCTCTCACTTGTGCTATCGCTCAATGTCCCCGCGCGCCCCGCGCCCGGGAATGAGACCCTACTAGGGCCTCGCTGGACTCACGCCCCCGCCCTGGACTGACTCACGCCCACCGCGCGCGCTCAGCTCGCGGCCCGGCCCGGCGAGTGCTGCGGATGGGTGGCGATGAAGTGCATGAGAATGAGGCGCAGGCGCTCGTGCCGCTCGGTGTCCCCGGTGCGCTCCGCCTCCGCCATGTCGTCGAGGATGATGCGGCGAATGCGGGCCTCCCCATCGGGCATGTGCACGAGGTACTCGCCGAGCTCCAAAGCGATGATCTCGGGGACATGCTCGTGCTCGGCGATGGCCCGGATCTCTTCTTCGGTGAAGTCGCACAACCCCAAGCAATCCTGGTAAGTGAGCATGCCGCCCTCCGAATGAACACCGTAAGTACTTCCATTATATTTCAGGCTTCGAGGCGTCGCTTGACCCCCGTCAAAGTCGGGCGCGAGATTGCCGTCTTCGCACCGACGGCGCCGGGTTAACAACCCGCCACCGTCCCATTCCTAATCAACGCCTCGACTCGCTCCTCGCTGTAGCCGTGCTCGCGCAGAATCTCACGAGTGTGCTCGCCGTAGACCGGTGCGCCGCGCGCAATCTCGACCGGGGTGCCGGACAGCTTGACCGGGCAGCCCAGGGTTCGGTACTCGCCCAGACGCGAGTGCGGTACCGAGAGCACCATTTCTCGGGCAAGCACCTGTGGGTCTGCGTGCACTTCGTCGAGGCCGAGGACCGGACCCGCGGGCACGCCGGCATCCTCCAGACGGCGCAGCCACTCGGCGGTGGTTTCGCGCTTGAACTGAGCGGCGAGAACTTGCTCCAGGGCGACCCGGTTTTCCATCCGCGCCGCGTTGGTCTCGAATCGCTCGTCGTCCCGAAGCTCCGGAGCACCGAGCACCTCGGTCAACGTGACCCAATTGGCCTGATTGGCAGCCCCGATGGTGATCCAGCCGTCCGCGGTCTGAAATGCCTGGTAGGGGGCGCTCAGCGGGTGGGCGGACCCCATCGCCCCCGGCGCCCGACCGGTGGCAAACGCGATCGCGGACTGCCAGTACGTGTGGACGACACCCGCCTCGAGCAGCGACGTCTCCACCCGCTGCCCCTCGCCCGTCTTCAGGCGGTGTACGTAGGCTGCCAACACCCCCATGGCGGCAAGAATTCCGGCCGTGATGTCGGTCACCGGGGCGCCGCATTTCACCGGCGGGCGGTTCGGCCCCTCCCCGGTGATGCTCATCAGTCCCGACATTCCCTGAGCGACGAGGTCGAAGCCGGCCCGACCGGCATAGGGACCGCTGCGTCCGAAGCCGGAGATCTCGCAATAGATGAGCCCGGGATTGTGCTCGCGCAGCCGCTCGTAACCGAGCCCCAGGCGCTCCATCGTGCCCGGGCGGTAATTCTCGATGGCGACGTCCGCATCCGAGAGCAGGCGTAACGCCGCCTCCTTTCCGTCCGCGGATTTGAGGTCGATGGCGATCCCGCGCTTGTTCCGATTCATCATCAGGAACGCGGCCGACTCGCCGTCGATCTCGGGCGGCACCGAGCGCCGGGTATCGTCTCCACCCGGCAGCCGCTCGACCTTGATGACGTTCGCCCCGAGGTCGGCGAGCATCAAGCCGCAGGTGGGGCCGGCCATGATGTGGGCAAACTCGATGACCTTTAAACCCTCGAGCGGCCCCATCCTCAGCGGCCCACGAACTCGGGCCTCGACTTAGCGAGGAATGCCTTGCGGCCGATCTGGAAGTCCTCGGTCCCGAAGCAGGCGAAGCCCTCCTCCAGCTCCTGCGGACCGAGCGCGGAGGATTCGCCCAGCCGATTGATGAACTTCTTGTGCCAGCGCGCCACCAGCGGGGCACCCTCGGCAACGCGCCGCGCGCTCGCGTAGGCCTCGGACTCCACCTCATCATCGGGCACCACCCGGCTAACTAGCCCCTTCTCTTTCGCCTCCTCGGCCCCGAAGACCCGGCCCTCGAGCAGGATCTCCAGCGTGTTGGCCCGGCCCACGAGCGCGAGCAGACCCCCGAGCTCGGGCGGCGACATGACGAGCCCGAGGCGATTGATCGGCACCCCAAACCGGCTCGCGGCGCCGCAGATCCGGATATCACAGTGGGCCGCGAGCTCGAGCCCACCCCCGACGCAGACCCCGTGAATCAGGGCAATCATCGGATGGGGGCACCGGTGTAAGGCACTCAGCGTGAGGTGCATCACGTCGCCGTAGGCCCGGGCGCTCGCGACGTCGTGACGCTCGGTCTCGAATTCCGAGATATCGTTGCCCGGCGAGAAAGACCGCTCACCGGCGCCCCGCAGAACGATGCAACGCAGCTCGTGGTCGGCGGAGAGCTCGGTGATCACCTCACCGAGCCCCCGCCACATGGACTTGGTGAGCGCATTGAGCTTCTCGGGTCGATTCAGCACCACGGTTGCAATCGGGCCTTCACGTTCGACGAGAATGCAGCGGTCCATCGGCCCTCCTAGCGGTAGAAATATTCGACGAGACCCATCGGGACGATCGGCACGTAGGTCACGACCATCAAATTCACGAACAGCACAGCGATGAAATATACGTTCACCTTGCTGACCGCCCATATGTCGGCTTTCGCGACCGAGCACGCGGTCACCAGCACGCTTGCGACCGGCGGAGTCTGCTGGCCGATCGCGAGGTTGAGGGTCACGATGATGCCGAAGTGCACCGGGTCGATCCCCACTTGCTGGATCAGCGGCATGACGATCGGCACGACGAGGATGATCGCGGCGGCGGAGTGGAGAAAGAGCCCGATGACGAGAAAGAAAACGTTCAACAGGGCGAGCACGAGGTAGCGGTTTTCGGTGAAGCCGCCGATCGTTCGTGCGAGGTCCTGGGGTACCTGTGCCTCGGTGAGGTACACCCCGACAAGCGCCGAGGCCGCCACCAGCAGCATGACGGCGGCGGTCTGCACCCCGCCCTCGACCATCGAGTGGCGTAGATGGCGCCAGTCGAGCTCGCGGTAGATCACCGCCCCGATGAACAGTGCGGCCACCACCGCCAGACCGGCGCCCTCCGTCGCGGTGACGAGACCACCGAAGATGCCTCCGAGGATGATGAGCGGCAGCAGGAAGGCCCAGGCTGCATCCTTGAAGGTGGCCCACAGCCTCGATAGCTGGAAAACCTCCTCCACCGGGTACTGATAACGAACCGCGAACCAGTAGGCCGTCGCCATCAGGGCGAACCCCCCGAGGATCCCGGGCACGATTCCAGCCACGAACAGCTGCACCACCGAGCTGTCGGCCATGACCGCGTAGAGGATCATGGGACTCGAAGGTGGA
>JBFHLI010000144.1:0-8838 GCA_041594935.1 Gammaproteobacteria bacterium
CCCACGAGCTTCACGATCCGTCTCATAACGAAGGTCTCCGCGTTTGTTAGGGACTTGCCCTGCTAGGAAGGAACGACCGCAGGAACGCCGAAAAGTTTAGTCGAAAACGGCGCCCGCGGCTGCGACGCGTGACGCAGCGACGGGGTTCGGTTGGCTCAGTGAAGCCCGGTCAGGAACTCAGACAGAGCCTCGATTTCCTCGTCCGTGAGGTACTTCACAGCATCACGCATCATCGCGCGCGGGTCGGTGGCGCGCTCGCCCGAGCGATATGCCTTGAGCTGCATCGCGGTGTACTTGGGGTGCTGGCTCGTCAGCATCGGGAACACGGCGAGCGCGTTCCCGGCGCCGTCGGGGCCGTGACAGCTCATGCACGCCGGCACACCGGTTTCGCGGATTCCGCCCCGAAAGATCCTTTCTCCCTGAGCGACCAGTTCCTGTTTCGCTTGGTCGGCGAACAGCCCGCGCCTTGTCTGGGATTCGAAATAGGCCCCGAGGTCCTCCATGTCCTGCTGGCTGAGCCCGGCCGAGACGGGATACATCAATGCGTTCACCCGTCGCTCTGCCTTAAATGCGTCCAGCTGGGCCACGATGTAGGAGGCGTGCTGCCCGGCGATGGATGGCCACTCCGGATTGGCGCTGTTACCGTCGGCGCCATGGCAGGCAGTGCAGGTCGCTGCCTTGGCCTTGCCCGCCGCCGGGTCTCCGGCCGCAATCGCGCCGCTCGATATCGTCAGGAGCAGGAGCGTTGCCCACGTTGTGCTCTTCATCGCGTTCTTCCGTTTCTCGGGCCGGGTTATTTCTGCTTCTGGCCGGCGAAATAGGCGGCGAGATCGTCGATGTCCTCGTCGCTGAGGTTCTTTGCCATCGGCTGCATCATCGGGTTTTTGCGGGCCCCGTCGCGATAGGCGCGCAGCGTCATCACCAGGTAGGTGGCGTGCTGGCCGGCGAGCTTCGGCCACTGGGGATTGACACTGTTGCCATCGACGCCGTGACAAGCGGCGCAGGCGGCCGATTTAGATTTCCCGGCCTCGGCATTACCGCCAGCGCCGGCGCTGTGGAAGCCAACGAGCAACGCAGCCGCTAGGGCCGCGACGAAAGCGGTTCGCATCACCAAAATGCCTCAGACGTTATGATTGACAGTAGCGAAGGCCCGCGGGCCACGCGGTCCGATCCCCGAATAAGCCGGGGTATATTACAGCAGTGCCTCCCACGATCAAATCGCCAACCCCAGCCGTGACCGGCCCGGTCGACCTGAGTCGGGCCACGTTTCTCCGCGGCGCGGCGAAGGTGGGGCAGCTGCTGCCCGATGTAGGGGTCGAAGTCGCGTTTGCGGGCCGGTCCAACGCGGGAAAGTCAAGCGCCATCAACGCGCTCACCGCCAGCAAGGCGTTGGCGCGGATCAGCAAGACGCCGGGGCGAACCCGGGAAATTAACTTCTTCCGGGTCGACGAGCTCGCCCGCCGCCGGCTGGTGGACCTTCCGGGTTATGGCTACGCGAAGGTCCCGCGCAGCGTCAAGCAGCACTGGGTGAGCCTGGTCGAAGGGTATTTCGCGGGCCGTCGCTCTTTGCACGGCGTGGTGGTCATCATGGATGTTCGCCGCCCCTTCACCGAGCTCGATCTTCAGATGCTAGGTTGGTGCGCTCGGGCGCAGCTCGCGGTGCACGTATTGCTCACCAAGGCCGACAAGCTGAGCCGCGGACGGGCCGCCCAGGTCCTCGACTCCGAGCGGCGCCGGGCGGCCCGGGAGAGCTGGAATCTCACCCTCCAGCTGTTCTCCGCCACCCGCGGGCTCGGGCTCGACGAGGCGCGCAGGCACATCGGGCACTGGCTACTATCGGACTGAGTTTCCGCCAAGGCGCCGTGGTGAAGTATCCAGGTTAGGATGGCCTGTGGGGGGGTAAGACTCATCCCCCGGGGCGAGACGATGAGAACGGGAACTAATTTCCTAGGATGGGACAAAAAAGAACCCCGGCTTCACAATCGGGGGGGAAGGTTTTAAAGCCGGGGGCGAAAATCCCGGCCGGGGAAGCCGGGTAAACCCGCTTAGGGAGGCAAAGCGGGGAGCGCCCTTTTTGACGCTCATACCTTGAGAGTGCCAGGCCCTCGAAAAGTTCCCACGTCAAGGCCATCTACGGACATTTAATGCACAGGGCGCCGCTAACCTCCCGATTTTACTGCTTTCGATGCCTGTGGGGCAATTGGAGAACCTTCAGGTGTTACATAACTATCTGACAAACATAAGCTTAATGCAATAGAGCATTTTTTGACAGATCTGTAATGGGATGAGGTGGGATGCGGCCGAGGGCCAACTTTCACCGCTTGTTCCACAGACTTATCCACAGAATGTGTGGATAAACGGGCGCTGTCGCTCACTCAATAACTTAGTGAAACCTGATCGAAGTCCACCTCAACTGAGGACGCTAACTGATGTGCTCGACGCGCCGTGCGCGGCGGTGGATGTCGCTCCTGGTCTGGATATTTCACCAAGGCGCCTCGCTGCTCGTCACTAATCTTTGAGAGCGGTGAGAAAACGAACCGATTTGGACGGCCCGAGCGCAGTGCAATTTGTTTCCGCGGCAAGGCGCCTTGGTGAAATATCCAGACTAGTCCAGGAGCTCCAGTGCGGCTGGGTGACGCACCGTCATCCGCAGCTGACCGCGGCGCTCATAGAGCCAGCCGCGGGCGATGAGTCGGCGTCCGAGGAGGCTATCCGGGGGATAATCCCCAAAATAGGTCAGATCGGCGCGGGGGATACGCAGCGCAACTCCGGCGCTAAGGTTCAGCCACACCGCGTCGCGGCTTTGCCCCACGCGCTCCACGGTGCCGATGACGAGCTTGAACTCGCTCGCGTCAGGAACACGCGAAAGCGTCTCCAGGGGCTGGTACCGGGCCAGGGACCATACACCCCTGCCTTGCCCCCTTGCGGCCCGCTCCAGGGCTGCGTAGCACTCATCGCCCCACTCATTGGGTGGCACCACCAACGTGGTGGCAAGGCCTTGCTCGAGGAGTGACGCCTGGACATTGGTGCCGTCCGCGAGAAAAAGGTGTGCGAGGGTACGCCCGTAGCGGTCCTTTCGCTCGCGGTCGTGACGCAGGTCAATCGGCGTTCCGGGTGGGAGGAGGCGGTCAAGCGCTGCAAGCGCAGCTTCGGCCATCGGCTCGGATCGTTCACCGTTTCGCCCGATTTCCGGCGCGTTGATGCCGAGCAGCCTGACCTTGCGCCCATCCTCCAGGCGAACCGTGTCCCCGTCGTAGACGTGCTCCGCGAGACCTCGCCCGTCGATCCGGTCCGCGGCGCAGCGACCCGGGGCGGTTTGACTCTTGAACCCGACTCGCCCGGCGACCAGCGCCAGCACAAGAACAGTGCCCGCCCAGATCGCCTTCGTGGGCAGCGACCGACCGGTCAGCGCCCGCAACGCGTGCGTCAACCCATGCCGTACTTGCGGCGGAACTTATCCACGCGGCCTGCGGTGTCGAGCATTTTCTGCTGGCCGGTGTAGAACGGGTGACACTTCGAGCACACGTCGAGATGCAGCTCCTCGAGGTGGGTCGACTTGGTCTTGAAGGAGTTACCGCAGCTACAGATCACGGTGATCTCTTGGTACTGAGGGTGGATCCCCTTTTTCATGCCTGCGTACTTCCTGATGCGATCAGCCGGCAAAGTGTATAAGAGTTGCCGATAGGGTGCAAAGCGTCACGGCTTCGGGTCGAAGATATCGAGCGACGGCCAGAGTTCGTCGACGCGCTGCTTGATGTCCGCGCTCATCGCGATCGGTCGCCCCCAGCTGCGTTCGGTCTCGCCCGGCCACTTGCTGGTGGCGTCGAATCCGATCTTGGAGCCGAGACCCGCGATCGGGGACGCGAAGTCCAGGTAGTCGATGGGGGTACGCTCGATGATGGTGCTGTCTCGAGCGGGGTCCATTCGGGTCGTCATTGCCCAGATCACATCCTTCCAGTCGCGGACGTTTACATCGTCGTCGGTCACGACCACGAACTTGGTGTACATGAACTGGCGCAGAAACGACCAGATCCCGAACATCACCCGCTTCGCATGGCCGGGATATGCCTTGGCGATGCTCACCACCGCCATGCGGTATGAGCACCCCTCGGGTGGCAGGTAGAAGTCGATAATCTCCGGAAACTGCCGTTGGAGGATGGGAACGAAGACCTCGTTGAGGGCCACCCCAAGCACCGCCGGCTCGTCGGGAGGGCGTCCGGTGTACGTGCTGTGATAGATGGGGCTGCTGCGGTGGGTGATCCGATCGATGGTAAGAACCGGGAAGGTCTCCACCTCGTTGTAGTAGCCGGTGTGGTCTCCGAACGGACCTTCCGGCGCCTCGTCTCCGGGCGCAATGTGGCCCTCGAGCACAATCTCGGCACTCGCGGGTACCTCCAAATCGCAGCTCTGGCAGCGAACCAGCTCGGTCCGCGATCCGCGCAGCAACCCGGCGAAGGCGTACTCCGAGAGTGAGTCGGGGATCGGGGTGACCGCCGCGAGCATGGTCGCAGGATCTGCCCCGAGGCCGACCGCGACCGGAAACGGCTTCCCCGGGTGGGCGGCCTGCCAGTCGCGGAAATCAAGCGCGCCGCCCCGGTGCGCGAGCCAGCGCACAATCACCCGGTTCCGATCGAGCACCTGCTGGCGATAGATGCCGAGGTTCGAGCGTGACTTGTGCGGACCGCGGGTGACCACCAGCGCCCAGGTGATGAGCGGGCCCGCATCGTCCGGCCAGCAGGTCTGCACCGGGAAGGTGCCGAGATCGACGTCGGACGCCTCGACCACGTGCTCTTGGCACGCGGCCCGGGTCACCGTCCGGGGCGCCATGTCGAGGACCTTCTTCAGTATCGGGAGACTCTTCCAGGCCTCCTTGAACCCACGCGGCGGCTCGGGCTCTCGCAGGTAGGCGAGCAGCTGGCCCACCTCCCGCAGGCCGTCGACCGATTCGCGCCCCATGCCGAGCGCCACCCGCCGGGGGGTGCCGAACAGGTTGCCGAGCACCGGAATCTGATGGGACTTCGGGTTCTCGAAGAGCAGCGCCGGGCCGCCTGCCCTCAGCGTACGGTCACAGATCTCGGTCATCTCGAGCACGGGGGACACCGGTGCCGTGATCCGCTTGAGCTCTCCGAGGCGCTCGAGCTGCGAGACGAAGTCGCGCAAATCCTTGTACTTCATCGCGGTGATTGAACCGGTTGCCGCAGGTGCGGCGAGAGGACTGGCAAGGCGGGGGAATGAGCCATCGTTTCAACCCGAGTCGTCGAACTCGGCGATGACTGGCGTGTGGTCGGATGGTCGCTCGAGGCGGCGCGGCGACTTGTCGATAACGCAACGCCGACAGCGCTCGCTCAGCCGCTTGTTCGTAAGCACGAGGTCAATTCGCAGTCCGAGGTTGCGACGGAAAGCGGCGGCCCGGTAATCCCACCAGCTGTAGCTCTTCGCTTCCTGCTCGAACAACCGGAAGGCGTCGTCGAATCCGAGATCGAGGATGGCCCGCAGGGCCGCCCGCTCCGGGCTGCTACACAGGATCTTTTCGCGCCAGGCCTCGGGGTCGTGCACGTCCCGATCGTCGGGGGCAATGTTGAAGTCACCCACCACCGCGATCGCCGGGTGACGCCGGAGCTCCTCGGCGAGGAAAGCTCTCACCTTGGCGAGCCATTCGAGCTTGTAGCGGTACTTCTGTGAGCTCACCTCCTGGCCGTTGACGACGTAGAGATTTATTACCCGCAGCTGGTTGAAGGTGCCGGCGATGATGCGCCGATCGGGGTCGTCGAGGTTAGGGATGTCGCACCTGATATCCTGGCCCGGCTCCTTGCTCAAGATTGCCACCCCGTTGTAGGTCTTTTGGCCGGCAAATGCCGAACGATAGCCGGCGGCCTCGATTTCCAGATCGGGAAAGTTCTCGTCGGTGAGCTTGGTCTCCTGTACCGCGAGCACGTCCGGTGCTTCCCGGGCCAGCCAATCGAGCACGTGCGGTAATCGCACTTTGAGCGAGTTGACGTTCCAAGTGGCGATCTTCATGAACCAGATTGCGGCGGCCGATCAGACCCGGAAACCGCCATGGCGGCGGCGTACCCCGAAATCGACCAGGTAGCCCCCGAGCGCGAAGACGAGGAGCAGGCAAGCGCCCAGCATGAGCCAGTTCCAATCGCTCAGCCCTTCCCAGCCAGAGCGCGGCCGACGATCGGTCGGCCCGGGCCGCGGCGAGTCCGAGCTGGCCGGCGTGGTGGCGATCAAGGCCTTGAGACGTCGGTTTTCCTCGGCAAGTCTTTGCATATCCCGCAGCATCGTCGAGGTCTCGGATTCTGGCGGGTCCGTCCCCGAGCCCATCGCATCGAGCTTCCGTCTCAGAGCTTCGACCTCGGCGCGGGCGGCCTCGAGCTCGGTGAGGGTGTTTGCATGCTCTCGCTCGAGCTCGAACAGGACCAGCTGCGCTGGCCGGTCGCTCATCACATAATCCCCATCGACCCAGCCGACGATGCCGTCCTCGGTTTCGACCTGCACGAGATTCGCGTCTCGGCGTAGGACCTCGAGCCGAGTGCCGGTCGGGAGAACCTTGATGATTCCGCTGGTGAGCTGCTGGTCCTCGTGCACGCCCACCGCGAGACGGTCTATGACGTAGACGGTTTCCGCTCCCGCGCCCGGGGGAAGCGCAAGGCTCGCGAGGATCGCGAGAGCAGCGAGCCTCGCGCGATTCACGTAAGGATCTCGGGCGAAACTTCGGAGATGATGCCGCTGTGGCGCAGCAGTGGCTCGATGACCGGCTCGCGTCCCCGGAACTCGACGAACAGTTCCATCGCCTCTCGCGACCCGCCCTGCTCGAGCACTGCGCGCATGAACTCGAGCCCGGTTGTTCGATCGAATACGCCATTCTCCTCGAACCTAGCGAACGCGTCGCTGGAGAGAACCTCGGCCCAGAGGTAGCTGTAGTAGCCTGCCGCATAGCCACCGCCGAACACATGCGTGAACGAGTGGGCGAAGCGATTGAACGCGGGTGGATGCACGACCGCCACCTCGCGACGGACCGCCTCCAGAGTCTGCCCGACGCTGCGTGGCCCGGGGGCGGTATCGATATGGAGGCGGAAATCAAACAGGGCGAACTCGATCTGGCGGATCATCCGCAGGCCGGCCTGGAAGTTCCTGGCGGAAACGAGTTTCTCGAACTGGTCGTCCGGCAAGGGCTCCCCGGTTTGGAAGTGCCCCGAGATGACCGCCAGCGCCTCTCGCTCCCAGCACCAGTTCTCCATGATCTGGCTCGGTAGCTCGACCGCGTCCCATTCGACGCCGTTGATACCGGCCACGCTCGGATCGTCGACCTGGGTGAGCATATGGTGCAAGCCGTGCCCGAACTCGTGAAACAGGGTGGTGACCTCATCGTGGGTCAGGAGAGCCGGATCGTCGCCGACCGGCGGTGTGAAATTGCAGGTGAGGTACGCCACCGGGTCCTGCAGATCCGAGCCGCGGCGTTTTCGCACAACGCACTCGTCCATCCACGCGCCGCCGCGCTTGTGCGGGCGTGAGAAGAGGTCGATGTAGAAGTGTCCGCGGACCTTACCTTGGGCGTCGTGAACCGTAAAAAACTGTACGTCCGGGTGCCAGGTGTCGACGCCCCGGGTTTCTCCTATCTCGAGCCCGAAGAGTCGGTTGACCACCGCGAACAGGCCCTGGAGCACCCGCGGCGCCGGGAAGAACGGTCGCAACGCCTCCTGGGTGATAGAGAAACGATGCTGTCGCAGCTTCTCCGAGTAGTAGGGAATGTCCCAGACCTCGATCGGGTCGGCGCCGTGCTTCTCACGCGCGAACCCGCGCAGCTCCGCCAGCTCGGTCTCGGCCACCGGTTTCGTTCGTGCCGCCAGGTCGTTGAGGAACTCGAGGACCTCCTCGGGGCTGCGAGCCATCTTCGTCGCCAGCGAGTACTCTGCGTAGCTCGTGAACCCGAGCAGTCGCGCTTTCTCCTGCCTCAGTCGAAGCACTTCTGCAATGATGTCGGTATTGTCCCAGCGCTTTGCATTCGGGCCGAGATCGGATGCGCGCGTCGTTGAAGCTTCGTACATCTCCCGGCGCAGCTCCCGGTCGTCCGCGTAGCTCATCACCGGAATGTACGACGGGGCCTCGAGCGTAAACAGCCAGCCCGTGAGCTCCTCCCGGGCCGCGTTGTCACCGGCAAGGGCGAGCACCGTATCGGGCAGTCCGGCAAGACGGCTCTCGTCGGTAATATGTTTCTTCCAGCCCTGCGTAGCGTCGAGAACGTTCTCGCCGAACCGGCTGGAGAGCTCCGAGAGACGCTTGGAGATGGATTTGAAGCGCGCCTTGTCGCTTTCGGGCAAGTCCACCCCGGCGAGCCGGAAATCACGCAGCGCGTTGGTGATCGCCTTGCGCCTCGCTTGCGAGAGCCGATCGAAGCTCTCGGCTTCGGCCATCGAGCGATAACCGCGAAACAGGCGTTCGTTTTGCCCGAGCTCGGTCGCGTAATCGCTCAGCTTGGGCAAGCATGCGTTGAAGGCGTCGCGAAGCTCGGGGCAATCCGCCACCGCGTGCAGGTGGGCGACCGGTGACCATGCCCGGCTCAGCCGGTCTTCGAGGTCTTCCATCGGCTGCCCGAGCGACTCCCAGTCGTGCGGTCCCTCGTGCTCGAGAAGCTCGGCGATGGCGCGACGCGAGTCGGCGAGTATCTGATCGATGGCGGGCACTACGTGATCCGGGCCGATCCGGGAAAAGGCCGGTCTCGAGCCCGCGCCAAGGAGCGGGTTATCTGCAGTGGAGGGCACGCGGTTGAAAGTCACTTATGCGCATGATAAATGGGCCAAAGATAGTACCAGTTGACCTCAAGATCTAACAGAA
>JBFHLI010000145.1:0-8711 GCA_041594935.1 Gammaproteobacteria bacterium
AAGCTGTTCAACAGATAGCGCGGCCAATCGAGCCGCGACATGATCAGTTGATTATTCAGTACACCGCGGTGCGCCAGCTCGCATGTTGCGGGCTGCGCCCGCTCGCGATATCGAGGTAGGTCGCCTGCAGGCGTCTGACCACCGGCCCCACCTCGCCGTTGCCCACCGGAATCTTGTCAACGCTGGTGATCGGGGTCACCTCCCACGCGGTGCCGCAGAAGAAGGCCTCCTCGGCGGCGCCGAGCTCGCTGCGGTCGATGTCGCGTTCTACCGCCTCGATGCCGCAGTGCTCGGGGAGGATCTCGAGCAACGTCTGCCGCGTTATGCTCTCGAGGATGTCGCTGGTGACGGTCGGGGTCACGGCCTTTCCGTCTCGAATCATGAAGAAACACATGCTCGGACCCTCGGAGACCTTGCCGCGCGAATTGAGAAGAATGGCGGTGTCGTAGCCATCGGCAAGCGCCTGCACCGCGGCCATCCGCCCGTTCTGATAGTTGGCGTTGCACTTGATCCGCATCGGCATGGCGGTTTCCGGCACTCGTTGCCAGGAACTTACCTGGGCCGAGCAGCCGGACTCGATCTGGCTGCGGCCCGCCCACTGCCCGGTCGTGATCGAGGTCCCGATCGGAGCGCTGGTGGCGGGCCCGCCGAAGCCGTTGACGAACACCGTGGCGACGATATGGATGTTCTCGCGCTGCTCGTTGGCACGCACGAGCTCGATGCAGTGTCGTCCGAACTCTTCGGTGTCCACTATCTCCTCGAACCGCATGAAGCGCTGCGACTGGGTCAAGCGCCGCATGTGGTCGTCGAGCCGGAACAAGTACATCTGCTTCTCGTCCTCGTTCCAGTAGCCGCGAATCCCCTCGAACACCGAGGCCCCGAACTTGAAGGCGCCGGTTGCAACGTGAACCTTACCCTCGTCCCAGGGAACGATCTCCCCGTTGAGAAAAACGTACTTTGGCCTTGCCACTTGCCTCGACCTCGGTGCGATGAAAGCGAGCTGAAACAGTCTACACGCTTGCGCATGACTCGGCTTTGGTCAAACCTTGGCAGATGACAAGACCGGTGCTCAACCGATGAGTCACGACCCGCACGTCGACGTCGTCATCGTCGGAGCCGGCTCGGCCGGGATCGGCGCCGCCAAGGCCGCTCGAGAGCGGGGCATGAGTTTCACCGTGCTGGAGGCGTCACACCGTATCGGCGGTCGTGCCCTTACCGAGATGCTCGCCCCGGGGGTGCCATTCGACCTCGGCTGTCACTGGCTTCACTCGGCGAGCCTCAATCCCTACGTCGAAATCGCCAACCGCCTCGGTTTCGGCTATCGCAAGGGTACCTTCTCGCGCCACACCTATCTGGGAAACGCCTGGGTCACCGAGACCGAGGCGAGCGAGCGTGACGCCTTCATGGACGCGGCTCACGAGTCGGTCATGACCGCCGCGCGCGACTCACGAGACATCTCGATCATGGATGCGACCGAGCGCGATAGCCGCTGGACCTCCGTGTACGACTACTGGATATCCCTGATCACCTCGCGGGACTCCGATCAGGTTTCGGTGATGGATCTGCACAACTACCGGGATACCGGTGAGGACTGGCCGCTCGAGGACGGCTATGGCGCTCTCGTCGCCCGCTTCGGCGCCGACGTCCCGGTGTCGCTCAACCACGCGGTCGAGGAGATCGACTGGCGACATCGGCACTTGAAGGTGTGCACCGCGCGCGGGGACGTCACCGCCCGCAAGGCGATCGTGAGCGTTTCCACCGGCGTGCTGGCGGCCGGCGACATCCGCTTCTCACCCTCGCTGCCGCAATGGAAGCAGGAGGCAATCGCGGCGCTCCCGCTCGGCAACCACAACCGCATCTGCCTGCTGCTCGACGGTGACGCGCCGGTGCCCGACCACCCCCCGAGCGTGTCGTACGTGGGCAGCGAATCGGAGCAGATGTGGTTCAGCCTGCGGCCTTTCGGTCACGATTACGCGGTCGGGGTCACCGGGGGTCGATTCGCCTGGTGGCTCGAGCGGGCGGGCATCGCGGCCTCGGTGGATCTCGCTACCGAGCATCTGGTCAAGATCTTCGGGTCCGATATTCGCACCCACGTGGTTGGTCATCGGGTAAGCGCCTGGGGCGGGGACGCCTGGACCCGGGGCGCCTACTCCGCGGCTCGCCCGGGCCACGGGCACCGGCGCCACGACCTCGCACGCCCCATCGACGAGCGCCTGTACTTCGCGGGCGAGGCAACGTCACCGGACTTTTTCGCGACCGCCCACGGCGCGTTCTTGAGCGGGGTGAGAGCGGCCAATCGGGTCGCCGATTCGCTCGGCCGGCCGCCGGCCGGGGGCACCCAAACCCCTGCTTGAGCGCGACTCCAGGGCCAGAGCTACCCGCCCTGCATTTCTCCCAGTCCGCGGCGTCGCCCTGCCCCGCATCGGCTTGTACCGACGGCCGATCGGGGTGTGAAGCACTTCACATTGTCCGCCAAGTTTTGCGCTAAAATAGCGGGGCGAACGGATAGGAGACGGTCGTTTGACGCAAATGCCGGCGCAGATCGCAAAGTTTCACCTCGGGCAAATTGTCCGCCATCGGATCTATCCGTTTCGGGGCGTGATCTTCGATGTGGACCCGGAGTTCGCCAACACCGAGGAGTGGTGGCTCTCGATTCCGGAACAGGTTCGACCCGACAAGAACCAGCCCTACTATCACCTGTTCGCGGAAAACGAGGAGGGGCCGTACATCGCCTACGTGTCCGAGCAAAATCTCCAGATCGACTCGACCGGTACCCCGATTGCGCACCCTCAGCTCGAGGAGATGTTCTGCGGTCTCGAGGGCGACCGTTACATCGTGCGCAAGGACCAGAAGCACTGAGATCCACGCGCCCCCCCTTCGCGTTAGCCCGGATATTTCCCCCCGCCGCACCGAGGCCGCGATCGCACCCTACGGTTAATCCGGCAGGGGTGTGAACGGCTCGCCCCGCAGCAGGTAAGTCTCCTGCTCGGCAGTCTGGATGGCACCTGCGCGGGCCTCGCGAACCTCCCGAATCGCTTGATTGGGGCGCACCCCGCGCTCGATTAGGAGCCGGGCCGCAATCGTCCCGGTACGGCCCAGCCCGGCCCAGCAGTGGATGACGAACCGTCCGCCGCCCCCGAGGTGACGGTGAAGGTCAGCGCAAACCTCTTTCCAATGCTGCTCGAAGGTCTCATCCGGAATCCACATGTCGCGGATTGGCAGGTGATGCCACCATAGCCCCGTCTCCTCGGCGACCTGGGGCAAGTCGACCACCCCCAAGGTCTCGAATTCGTGCACCTCGATGAGGCTGACGATACCGGCTGCGCCCCAGCCCCGGATCGCTTCCAGGTCGCGGCGCATCGTTCGTTCCCCCCACCCCAACGCACCGAGCCAACCGCGGCGACCGGGGCAGGCAATCATCCCGATCCGGCCGCCGCCATCGGGAACCACCACGTGATCGATTCGCTGGTCCTTGCTCGTCATGTCCGCAGCGCCGGAGTCGACCTACCGAAGCGCGCGCCCCGAGCCGTGCCCACCGGACTCTATCCCGCGCCAGCCGAAACGCGTCGACAATGCGCTCACACGCGCATTTCCACCGCGTACGGGTAGTGGTCCGAGCCCGTCGCCTCGAGGTCGACCGCGGCGCTCTCGACGCATCCCGCAAGGCGGGCACTGACAAAGCAATAATCGATTCGTCGCCCCTTTTCCCGACCGCCCTCGGTCGGCGCCCAGGTGATGCCCTCGGACTCGGCGTGTCCGGCCGCAACCCACGAGTCGACGAACCCGTCCACGTGATGCACCCGACCGGCATACGCATCCAGCGGACCCACCAACCGGTCGTACTCGGCGCTGCCCGGAACCGAGTTGAAATCTCCCATGAGGATTGCATCTTCCGATACGCCAACCGGCGCCTCCTGATTACTCCAGTCCTGCCCCCCCGAGTCGCTCATCGGACCGGAGGCCGCGCCGTTGATTCTGGCCCGACGATGAAGTTCCAACACGGCATCGAGCTGCAACAAGCGTTCTCTCGAGCTGATGTGGTTCAAGTGGAGTGAATAAAATCGGAGCGGTCCGTGTCCGTCAGTCGAGATCACTCCCTCCAGCGCGCCGAGGTCCATGTTGAGATGATTCAGGGTGTCGAACTTCGGCAACGGGTAGTGCCGGGAGCACAGGATTGGCCGACGGGAGAGCAGCATCGTGCCGAACTGTCGACGGCGATTGACGACCTCACCCGCATCGGTGCGATAGCTTGCATCGACGTCGAACGCCGGCCCGTAAACCCAGTAATAGTCGGGCAGATGGCGGCTGAGCTCGGCGACCTGGTCGACCATCGAGCTACGCCGCCAGAACCGCTCCACCTCCTGCAGGGCAATGACATCGGCCCCTCTCACCGCGTCTGCGATCCGCGCCAGATCGTAGCGACCGTCGCGGCCCAGCGAGTACTGGATGTTGTAAGTAATCAGCTTCAAGACCAACGCCCCCTGGCGTGCGCAGGATCAAGCACGATCAACGAGCGCCTGATACGTGAGCACCCGCAGCTCGCGACGCAGCGGATACGTGCTGGACGGGGATAGCTGGGTCAGGAAGATCACCGTCATATCCTCCGCCGGATCGATCCAGAACGCGGTGCTCGCGAGACCGCCCCACGCATACTCGCCGGGGCTGCCGAGCACCTTGGACCTGGCCGCATCGAGCAGCACCGAGAACCCAAGCCCGAAGCCGATGCCTTCGAACGTCATCTCATTGAACGACGCCTGTCCCATCGCGGCAAGATCGCCGGGGAGGTGGTTTCGGGTCATGAATCCGAGCGTCTTGCGCCCGAGGAGACGGGCGCCCCGGTACGCTCCCTCGCCGCGCAACATCTGCGTGAAGCGATAGTAATCGGCGATGGTGGACAGCAAGCCGCCCCCGCCGGAGAACGTCGTGACCCCATGGGTGAACGCGCTGTCGGTCGAACCTTCCAGGCGCTGCAAGGCACCGCTCTCAGCCGGGCCGTAGAGCGCAGCGAAACGCTCGACCTTCTCCGGGGCCACGACGAAACCGGTGTCGACCATACCGAGCGGCCCGAAGATGCGTTCCTGGAAAAATTCCGCCAGGGTCTTACCCGATACGACCTCCACCAGGTGGCCGAGAACGTCGGTCGAGACCCCGTAGTGCCAGCGCTCACCCGGGTGAAACAAGAGTGGGATCTGGCAGAGCCGCTCCACGACCTCGGCGAGCGGGCCCGAGCCGGGCCCGAAATCGGCCTCGCTCTCGCGGTATAGCTGCGCCACCGGTGAGCCCTGCCAGAATCCGTACGTTAGGCCCGAGGTATGGGTGAGCAGATGGTGAACGGTGATGGGCGAGCGGGCGGGCTCGGTTCGCATTCGGGCCCCTTCTCCGGACACATGCACCAGCGGCTCCTCGAATCCCTGGATATATCGCGAGACGGGGTCGTCGAGCTGGAAGTGCCCCTCCTCGTACAGCATCATCACCGCCACCGAGGTGATCGGCTTCGTCATGGAGTAGATGCGGAAGATCGTGTCGAGCTCGAGTGGCTTCGCCGCCTCCACGTCGCGACGCCCGAGCGTCTCGAGGAAGACGAGCTTCCCGCGGCGCGCGACCAGCGTGAGCGCCCCCGGCAGCTTTCCGGCATCCACGTAGGACTCCATCCAGGACCGCACCCGTGCGAGACGCCGCGAGCAAAGCCCGACGTCCTCCGGTGCCGCCTCGACGCCGAAGTGCGTCGATCCGTCCATCGTCTCCCCCTCGCGGTCCATCGAATCGACCTCCCTCTCATGCTTGGCTGGGCTTTGCCGCAGTACGGCTCACCCCGGCACCAGGCGCTATTATTCCAACTGTCCCTCGCGGGGTCACTCTGGAATTCAGCGGTCGCTCCCCGGTTCGAAGATTGCGAGAATACGCGCGTCCCGGGGTTACTCGAAGAGCATCAAACCCATGACGCGCCTGCAAGCCGCGCTGCTCGGCCTCACCGGAATCGCCCTGCTGGCAGGCTCCGCGCTCGCGCTCGCCCACGAGGGAGAGAGTGAGCCGGAGTCCCGCGGCTTACCGCCCGCGGTGCAGAGCTTGCTGCGCAAGCAGAAAGTGCCGGAGTCGAGCCTCGCCGTCTTCGCTCAGGAAGTGACGAGCGACCGCCCGCTGCTCGCGACCGGGGCCGACGCCCCGATGAATCCCGCCTCCGTGATCAAGCTGCTGACGACCTACGTAGCGCTGGAAGCCCTGGGACCCGCCTACACCTGGAAGACTTCGGTCTACACCACCGGTAACCTCCGCGCGGGTCGCCTCGAGGGAGATCTCTACCTCAAGGGCGGGGGCGATCCGTTCCTGGTGACCGAGCGCTTCTGGAAGCTCCTGCTCCGCCTCAGGAACACCGGCGTCCGCGATATCGCCGGCGATCTGGTCATCGATAACAGCTGGTTCGAAATCGAGTCAGAGGATCCCGGCGAGTTCGACGGACGGCCCTATCGCGCGTATAACGTCGCGCCCGACGCGCTGCTGCTCAATTTCGGGGTGACCCGGTTCTGGTTCGTGCCGGACCCGGAGGCGGGGGAGGTGCGCATCGTGCCCGAGCCGCCTTCGACGACCTTGAAGATCGAGAATCTGATGTCCCTGACCTCCTCGGGCTGCGTGGGCGGGCTCAAGCACCTCAACATGCGGGTGATGAGCCGCGAGGACGGAGGCACGGTCCGGTTCTCCGGTGCGTATCCGGCGAAGTGCGGTCGCTACTCCATCAGCCGCGCGATCGCGACCCCCGTACCGTTCGCATTCGGCGCGTTTCAAGCGATGTGGCGTGACCTCGGAGGCACCATCGAGGGAGGGGTGCGGGTGGCCGACACCCCGCCCGAGGCCGAGCTGATTTACTCGCTGGACTCGCTCACGCTCGCCGAGCTGATCCGCCCCACCAACAAGTTCAGCAACAACGTGATGTCGCGCCAGCTGCTCCTAACCCTCGGGGCGGAGCGCAAGGGTCCGCCCGGAACCGTCGAGAAGGGCCGCGCCGCGGTCGAGGAGTGGCTGCGCCGTGCCCGTCTCGAGTTTCCCGAGCTCATCCTCGACAACGGCGCGGGGTTGTCCCGCGAGACCCGGGTGACCGCGCGCAGCCTCGGTGAGCTGCTGCTCCACGCCTATCGCAGCCCCTACATGTCGGAATTCATTGCGTCACTTCCACTGTCGGCCATCGACGGCACCCTCAAACGACGTTTTCATCGCGGTCCCCTGGCCCGGCAACTGCACCTCAAGACCGGGACCCTCGACAACGTCCGGGCAATGGGTGGCTACCTGCGCACGCGAAGCGGCCGAACCTTCGTCGTAGTGAGCCTGCACAACTACCGCGGCATCCATCACGGCTTCGGCACCTACATCCAGGACGAGCTGCTCCGGTGGCTGTACGAGCGCTGAGCCGCGGGCGGGAACTCCTTGCCGCGGAACCGTTCCGACCCCGCCGACGCGGGCCGCGGCGCCCTCACCCCCCGCGGTCGTCGCGCCCGGGCCGTCCGAGACCCAGATAGGCCTCGATCAGGCGCGGGTCGTCCCTCGCCTCGCTCGCCGCCCCCTGCCACACCGCCCGGCCGGACTCGAGGACACAGACCCGATCCGCGACCGCGAGCGCGCGCGAGGTGCTCTGCTCGACCAGCAGCACCGTGAGGCGTCCCGAGCACAATCGCTCGATCGCGGCGTAGCAGAGATCGACCATCTTCGGCATCAAGCCGAGCGAGATCTCGTCGACCATCAACAGCCGCGGCTCGGCCATGAGGGCGCGGCCAATCGCGAGCATCTGCTGCTCGCCGCCCGAGAGCGACGCGGCGCTCTGGCGGGCCCGCTCTCGCAGCCGGGGGAAGAGCTCATAGACCATGGCACGGGTGCCGGAAACGGCGGCCCGGGAACGGCTGTAACCCCCGACCTCCAGATTCTCCGCGACGCTCAGGTCGGGGAACAGACGCCGCCCCTCGGGCGCCAGCGCGATGCCAGCACGTACCCGCTCGCAGGCCGGAAGCACGGTGATGTCCTTGCCCTCGAACAGGATCGTTCCGCCGTGGATATCGACGTGCCCCGCGATCGCCATGATCGTGGACGTCTTGCCCGCTCCGTTGGCGCCGACGAGGGCGAACACGCTGCCCTCGGGGATCTCGAGGCTGAGGGAGTCGACCGCTCGCATTCGGCCGTAGCCGCACGATAGCCGATTAAGCCGCAGCATCGCCGCTACCGAGATAGGCGGAGCGCACCACCGGATCGGCCATGACCTCGGCCGGCACCCCCGCGCCGATCTCGGCCCCATTGTCGATCACCACCAGCCGCGAGCAGGTGCGCATTACCTCGCCTAGGTTTTGCTCGATCGGGACCACCGTGTGCCCGTTGTGATTGAGCCCCAGCACGGTGTCGGCAAGCTCGCCCGCCTCGGCCTGATTTAGGCCAGCGAGCGGCTCGTCGAGCAGCAGCACGCGCGGCGCCAGGGCGAGCGCCCGCGCCACCTCCAGTCGTTTGAGATATCCCAGCGGCAGGGCATCGGGGCGCTGCTCGGCAACATCCGCGATTCCCACCAGTGCGAGCAGATCCCGGGCGCGGCGGCGCTCGCCATGTCAGTCGGTGTTAAGCAGCGATACCAGCGGGGACCGGGTCTTCGCGAAGCCGGCCGCAAGCGACTTCCCGATGTCGTTCTGCAGAGTGATGAGGACGACCCGCAGCTTGCCGAGTCCCGCCCCGATGAGCTTTGC
>JBFHLI010000146.1:0-8656 GCA_041594935.1 Gammaproteobacteria bacterium
CCGTTGAGCGTAACCCCGCCGAACTTCGTGACGGTCAAGATCGTGGAATCGGACCCGGGCGTGCGTGGCGACACCGCGAGCGGGTCCACCAAGCCAGCGATCGTGGAGACCGGTGCCACGGTGCGGGTTCCGCTGTTCGTCGACGAGGGGGAGCTCATCAAGGTTGACACCCGGACCGGTCAGTACGTGAGTCGCGCGCGTGAGTGACCGACCACGCTGAATGAGCGGGGGGTCAGATTGGAGACCGGGCGCTAGCTTCGCGACTCTGAGGACCAGGGCGGCGCTCATCGGTCAAATTCGAGCCTACTTTCGCGACCGGGGAGTGCTCGAAGTCGAGACGCCTTCGCTTGCCTCCGGCGCTGCCACCGAGCCTCATCTTGCCAGCCTCACCTGCCGTGTTTCGGGCTCACCCCGCGAGTACTACCTGCAAACGTCGCCCGAGTTCGCGATGAAGCGGCTGTTGGCGAGCGGAAGCGGACCGATCTTTCAGATCGCGAAGGCGTTTCGTGACGGCGAGTCCGGGCGCTTGCACAACCCGGAGTTCACTATTCTCGAGTGGTATCGGCCCGGGCTCGCGTACGAAGCCCTCATGGATGAGGTTGACGAGATGGTTCAAGGGCTGCTCGGGATCGGCGCGGCACGACGGGTGAGCTACGTCCGAGCGTTCGAAGAGCTGGCTCTACTGGATCCCTTGAGGGCTCCGATTAACCTGCTGCGCTCCCGCGTGGAGAGCCTCGGCATCGCCCCGGGCGCGAAGCAGCTCGAGCGCGACGATTGCCTCGAATTGATCCAAGGCGCGCTGGTTCAGCCGCGTCTCGGCCCCGGGCCAGTTCTTGTCCACGACTTCCCGGCGTCTCAGTCATCGCTCGCCCGTCTCAGGGCGAACGATCACCGTCTCGCCGAACGCTTCGAGCTTTTCGTGAACGGGGTCGAGCTCGCGAACGGCGCCGGCGAGCTCGATGACGCGGACGAGCAGCGCCGGCGGTTTGAGGTAGACCTCAAGGAGAGGAGGCGCCGCGGTCTCCCTTCGGTCGCGCTCGATGAGCATCTGCTCGCGGCGATGTCGGCGGGGTTGCCGCGCTGCGCGGGGGTTGCACTCGGTATCGACCGCTTGGTCATGCTCGCGACCGGGACGCAGACGCTGGGCGAGGTCATGAGCTTCACCACCGCGAGCGCCTAACCTGGATGTTTCACCAAGGCGCCTCGCCGCTCGTCACTAAGTTCTGAGAGCGATGAGAAAATGAACCGTTCTGGGCAACCTGAGCTCGGTGCAATTCGTTTCCGCGGCGTGGCTACCCCCGGTCTTAGTCTCTGGGGCTCAGGATGGTATTGACCGCAACCGCAGCCGGGTCGAGGTGATCGAGGGTGAAGTGCAGGCCGCGGCTTTCGGTGCGCCGGAGCGCGGACTGAATGATCAAGTCCGCGACGGTGCTCAGGTTGCGAAGCTCGATGAGGTCGTTCGTGATCTTGAAGTCCCCGTAATACTCCTCGATCTCCGCGATGAGGAGGTCGACCCGATGCTTCGCCCTCTGCAAGCGCTTGGTGGTGCGCACGATGCCCACGTAGTCCCACATGAAGCGCCGGAGCTCATCCCAGTTATGTGATACGACGACCTCTTCGTCCGAGTCGGTTACGCGACTTTCATCCCACTCCGGTAAGGACCCAGAGGGCGAGCTCCGGTCGAGGCACTCTTCGATACGCTCGCTGGCCGACTTCGCAAATACCAGACACTCGAGAAGGGAGTTGCTCGCCATTCGATTCGCGCCATGCAGCCCGGTGAACGCCACCTCGCCGATTGCGAATAGGCCGGGCAGATCGGCTTCACCCCACCGGTTCGTCATTACCCCGCCGCAGGTATAGTGAGCCGCCGGAACCACCGGTATCGCCTCCTTCGTGAGGTCGTAGCCGAAGGCCTGACAACGTGCGTGAACGGTTGGAAAATGGGTGAGAATGAACTCCGCGGGCTGATGGGAAATGTCTAGATAGACGCACTCCGCGCCAAGCCGCTTCATCTCGTGGTCGATTGCGCGCGCCACGATATCCCGGGGTGCGAGCTCCTCACGAGCATCGAATCGATGCAGAAAGCGGCTGCCGTCCTCGAGGCGCAGGGTCGCGCCTTCGCCTCGCAGGGCCTCGCTGATCAGAAACGATTTCGCATCGGGGTGGTAAAGGCAGGTGGGGTGGAACTGGATGAACTCGAGGTTCGCCACGCGACAGCCCGAGCGCCAGGCCATAGCGATTCCGTCCCCGGTCGCGACGTCCGGATTGCTGGTGTAAAGGTAGACCTTTCCCGCCCCCCCGCTCGCAAGCACCACCACCTTGGCACGAATGACCTTCACGTGCCCCGCCCGACGGTCGTACACGTAGGCACCGTGGCAGCGCCACGGACCGCCTCCGAACTTGTCCCCGGAAATGAGGTCGACCGCGAGATGCTCCTCGAGCAGGGTGATGTTGAGTCGATCGCGGGCAGCGTCGGCCAGCACGTTCTCGATCGCACGACCGGTCGCGTCGGCAACGTGGAGCACGCGCCGGTGGCTGTGCCCACCTTCGCGAGTCAGGTGCAACCCGGTCTCACTCTCGCCGGAAGTCGCGCGGGTAAAATCGACCCCCTGGTCCATCAGCCATCGCACGCATTCGGTGCCTTGCTCCACTACGAAGCGCACGATTTCCGCATCGCACAGACCGGCTCCCGCCTGCAGGGTGTCGGTGACATGAGATTCCACCGAATCGAGCTTGTCGGTGACGGCAGATACGCCACCCTGAGCGTAGAACGTGTTGCTCTCGGTGAGGCCGGTCTTTGACAACACCGCGACCTGGTGACGCTCTGAAAGGCGCAGCGCCAGGCCGAGACCGGCACACCCGCTTCCAATCACGAGGACGTCGTACTGGTCTTGCGCGGCCGCCATTTGGGTGGTTGGAACCTCCATGCCATCAGTAGATAATGTCCGCGGCTACGCGGCGAAAGGCGACGCTTCTCCGAAGCGGCTACCGTGGCGATTATAGATGAGGCGAAGCGGCGAACTATATTCAATTGCTCGTGTCTACCTGGGTAGGTAGGGAGCGCCTGACGTGGGACAGGGGACGGCCCGAATGGGCGAAAGGAGCGTCGACCGAGCGCTGGTGCGTCGTGTACAAGCTGGAGAGAAGAAGGCGTTCGACATACTTGTGCTCAAGTATCAGCACAAGCTGGTGAAGCTAATCTCTCGGTACATTCGCGACCCGTCCGAAGCGCTGGACGTCGCCCAGGAGTCGTTCCTGAAGGCTTACCGCGCGTTGCCAAACTTTCGCGGCGATAGTGCCTTCTATACGTGGCTGTACCGGATTGCGATCAATACCGCGAAGAATCACTTGGTATCGGAGAGCCGGCGACCGCCTGGGGCCGACATAGATTCCACCGAGGCGGAGCAGTTCCAAGGAGAGTCGGATCTTAAGGAGTATGCGACGCCCGAGCGGTTGTTACTGAAGGAGGAGATTCAGAACACGGTGGCCTCCGCGATCGACGAGTTGCCAGATGACCTCAAGACCGCGATTACCTTGCGCGAGCTCGAGGGCCTTAGCTACGAGGAGATCGCCGAGAGCATGGAATGCCCGATCGGTACCGTTCGCTCACGTATCTTCCGTGCCCGGGAAGCGATCAACAAGCGCTTAGAACCACTACTGGACTAGGTGATAGCGGCCATGAACAACGAACTGAGAGAGGCGATCTCGGCCCTGACGGATGGCGAGGCGCCTGAAGCCAGCTCATCGAAAATTATCGACCGGCTGATTCACGACAAAGCTGCCCGGGCAGCGTGGACACGGTATCAGCTGATCAGCGACGCACTTCGCGAGCGTTTGCCGCCGCACCTGGCGGAAGATTTGCCCGGGCGGGTGAGGGGCGCCATCGGCGCGGAACCGACCTACCTACCCACCACTCGCCGGCCCATCCGCGTGCTCAAGCCGCTCGGAGGTCTAGCGCTCGCGGCATCGGTCGCAGCCGCGGCAATACTTGGAGTCCGCGGTCTCGACCATGCACCGGCGACACAAAGCCTGGTGGCCAGCTCCATCCCACCAGGGGTCCCGAGCAGTAATCGGTGGAGTATCGACCGGCCGGCAGTCGAGGCGCGACTCAACGCCTATCTGGTAAATCACAGCGAGTATGCGGGGCACGGAATGCGCGGCATGCTGCCCTACGCACGAATCGTCGGCTACGATGCGAGCGAATAGGGTATCCCGAGCCGACTCAGTCGGAAGCGGGCGCGGGTGTGCGGAGGTGCTGATTCTGCTGGTCGCCCTGCTCGCGAGCACCGCGGCCAGTGCCACCGAGGGTTCCGTCGATGCGCACCAATGGCTGGAACGGATGACCCGGGCCGCCCGAGAGCTCAACTACGACGGTATTTTCGCGTATCGAAACGGGAGCCAGATGGAATCGATGCGAATAATCCACCGTGGAGGGCCCGACGGGGAGCGTTCGCGACTGGTTTCGTTATCGGGGAACAAGCGCGAGGTACTGCGGGATCGAGAACAGGTCATCTGCATACTTCCGGACGACCAGTCGGTTCTCGTCGCCAAGACTCGCCCGCCGGAGCTATTCACGTCCGCCCTGCTCTCGACGCGAGCGGGATTCGCGGATCACTATACGCTCTCCACCGCGGGTGGAGACCGCGTGGCGGGACGGTCGACCGAGGTCATTACGCTACAACCCAAGGATGAGTTCAGGTACGGCTATCGCCTTTGGGTCGACCAGGAAAGTGGCTTGCTGCTCAAATCGGATCTGATGGGCGCCGGTATGATGCCGCTCGAACAGTTCATCTACACTAGTATCAACCTGCTAACGGAGGTTCCGGACTCGCTGCTCGAGCCCGGCTTGTCGGGACGTGCCCTGACTTGGCACACCGGTGAGCAGCAAATTCCGGCGCGCAGCCCCGAGACCACATCGGGTTGGCAGGTGACGTGGTTGCCCGAGGGCTTTATGATGAGCGATCACGCCAAGGACCCGGTTCCTACGAGCCGAACTCCGGTCGAGCAAATGGTCTATACCGACGGGCTCGCGTCGCTGTCAGTGTTCATCGAACGTCTAGATGCCGCCAGCGAGCCACTCGACGGGCTGTCAGCGATGGGAGCGCTCAACGCCTTCGGCCGATTGGTCGACGGACATCAAATCACGGCCGTAGGGGAAGTGCCGTTGCAGACGGTGGAGGCGGTTGCGAAGTCGGTAGTCAGACAATGAGTATGGAGTCAATTGATGGCAACGGGAGCATTCATGCGAAACTTTAGTAGCGTCTGGGCGATAACGTTTATCTACGCCCTGCTGATGACGGCAGTTGCCCGCGTCAACGCGGCGGCGCTGCCCGATTTCACGGCACTGGTAGAGGAGTCGAGTCCCGCCGTGGTCAACATCAGCACCACCCAGAAGCGACAGTCCATGAGACCTCAGCTGCCGAAAGGTCTCGAGATCCCCGACATTCCGGAAGATAGTCCGTTCAACGAGTTTTTCCGGCGTTTCTTTGGGGAGGGCCCGATCGAGGAGTTTGATTCACAGTCTCTCGGATCCGGATTCATCATTTCTCCCGATGGGTACGTGATCACCAACAATCACGTTATTAGAGACGCCGACGAGATCGTGGTACGACTGAGTGACCGCAGGGAATTCACCGCCAAGGTAATCGGCTCGGATGACCGCAGCGATGTCGCGTTGCTCAAGCTGGATGCTCGCGATCTGCCAGTTGTCAGGCTGGGCGCCGGCTACGATATCAAGGTGGGAGAGTGGGTGCTCGCGATCGGATCGCCGTTCGGGTTCGAGCACTCGGTTACCGCGGGCATCGTGAGTGCCAAGGGGCGCAGTCTCCCCCGCGAGAACTACGTGCCTTTCATTCAAACCGATGTCGCCATCAATCCCGGTAACTCCGGCGGACCCCTGTTCAACCTGAGCGGCGAAGTGGTGGGTGTCAACTCGCAGATCTTCAGTCGAACGGGAGGGTTCATGGGGTTGTCGTTTGCCATTCCGATTGAGGTGGCGATGGACGTCGCGGATCAGCTTCGTACCACCGGCCGGGTCTCGAGGGGGTGGCTCGGAGTCTTGATCCAGGATGTAACCCGAGAGCTCGCCGAGTCGTTCGGGATGGAGAGACCCCAGGGCGCCCTGATCGCAAAGGTGCTCGCGGAGAGCCCGGCGGAGAAAGCCGGCTTCGAGGTCGGTGACGTCGTACTCGCCTTCAACGACCGGCGCGTGAATCGCTCCTCCGATCTACCGCCGATTGTGGGCAGCACCCCGGTTGGCACCGAGGTGCCGGTGCGCATTCTTCGCAACGGCGAGGCGAGAACCCTGAAGGTGAAGACCGCAGAGCTGCCTGAAGATGGTCAAGTGAAACTTGCCTCGGGAAGGGCGCCTGACGCGGCCACCGCCGAGCGTCTGGGCATTGCGGTCGCTGATCTCACCGACGAGCAACGCGAGCAGCTCGAGGTCCCCGATCACGGAGTGATGGTCCAAGAGGTCACGGAAGGACCTGCCCGGGGCGCCGGGATTCGCGACGGCGACGTGATTTTGATGCTGAACAACAAGAAGGTGGAGAACAGTGAGCACTTCACGCGCCTCGTCGCCGACCTGCCGCCTGCGAAGCAGGCCTCGATTCTCGTGCAGCGTAAGGGCAGTCCAATATTCCTCGCGTTGAAGCCGGAGTAGGGCGGGCACGACGGCCCGGTCGCTGGCCGACCGTCTCTTCAAGGACAAGAAGGGCGTCCTCGGGCGCCCTTTTTCATTGATTCACCCCAGTGAAAAATATCCGTAACTTCTCGATCATCGCGCACATCGATCACGGTAAGTCGACGCTGGCGGATCGCTTTATTCAAGCCTGCGGAGGTCTGGAGACACGTGAGATGGCGGCCCAAGTGCTCGACTCGATGGACATCGAGCGGGAGAGGGGGATCACCATCAAGGCCCAAAGCGTCGCGCTGCGTTACCGAGCGCGAGACGGCCAGGAGTACCGTCTGAATTTCATCGACACCCCGGGCCACGTTGACTTCTCCTATGAGGTGTCTCGCTCGCTTGCCGCCTGCGAAGGAGCGTTGCTCGTGATCGACGCGGCGCAGGGAGTCGAGGCTCAGAGTGTCGCAAACTGCTACACCGCGCTCGAGAACGGCCTTGAGATCGTCCCGGTTCTCAACAAGATGGATTTGCCCACGGCCGAGCCGGAGCGGGTCAGTCGTGAGATCGAGGAGATCATCGGAATCGCAGCGGACGACGCAATTAGGGTGAGTGCCAAGACCGGCGAAGGAGTGGAGAGCTTGCTCGAAGCGTTGATCGAGCGGATTCCGCCTCCGAGCGGTGATCCGGATGCGGCCCTGCAAGCGCTCGTCATCGATTCATGGTTTGACTCCTACCTCGGCGTGGTCTCACTCGTCCGAGTAGTCAACGGACGGCTGCGAACGGGCCAGAAGCTGCGGGTGATGTCGAGCGGCCGCACCTGTGTGGCCGACCGAACCGGCATCTTCACTCCCAAACGTCGCGACCTGGCGGAGCTGGAGGCCGGTGAGGTCGGCTACGTGGTCGCCGGAATCAAGGAGGTCGACGGCGCACCGGTTGGGGATACATTCACCGACGCGGCTGCACCTGCCGCTTTCGCCTTGCCTGGCTTCAAGGAGGTCAAGCCGCAGGTCTATGCGGGCATGTTTCCCACCGACTCGAACGATTTCGAGGGATTTCGGGAAGCTCTTGCCAAGCTGCGACTCAACGATGCCTCTCTGCAGTTCGAGCCGGAGACATCGGAGGCACTCGGATTCGGATTCCGGTGCGGATTCCTTGGTATGTTGCATATGGAGATCGTTCGTGAGCGGCTGGAACGCGAGTACGGGCTGGATCTCATCACCACGGCCCCAAGCGTCGTCTACGAGGTGGTTACCGTTACGGGGGAAACCCTCTACGTCGATAATCCGGCACGGTTGCCCCCGCAGAACATGATCTCTGAGACGAGGGAACCGATCGTCCGGGCTGACATGTTGCTACCCGAGCGCTTCTTAGGAAACGTGTTGGCCCTTTGCACGCAGAAGCGGGGCCGGCAGAAGAGACTACACTACCTGGGAAATCAAGTGTCCCTATCGTACGAGCTCCCGATGGGCGAAGTGGTGCTGGACTTCTTCGACCGGTTAAAATCGGCCAGCCGCGGTTATGCGTCGCTCGATTACCACTTTAGCCACTATGAGCCCGCGAACCTGGTAAAGCTCGACATTCTGATCAACGGCACAAAGGTCGATGCTTTGTCGTTGGTGGTGCACCGAAGTGAAAGCCAGGCTCAGGGGAGAGCCCTGGTGCAGGCAATGCGCGGGATCATACCTCGCCAGATGTTCGAGGTGGCAATCCAGGCGGTGATCGGCGCGCAGGTGATTGCACGGGAGACGGTGAAGGCGCTGCGTAAGAACGTGACGGCGAAGTGTTACGGGGGAGACGTAACGCGCAAACGAAAACTACTTGAAAAACAGAAGGCTGGAAAGAGGCGAATGAAGCAGGTGGGGAGAGTCGATATTCCGCAGGAGGCATTTCTGGCGGTGCTCCAGGTGGGGAAGGGACGATGAGGTTGGACTTTCCCACGATCATGGTTCTGCTGGTCGTGGTGACGGGCCTGATCTGGGCCTTTGACGCCGCCGTCCTCGCGCGACGGCGCAAGCTCACGGTCACCGAGAC
>JBFHLI010000147.1:0-8656 GCA_041594935.1 Gammaproteobacteria bacterium
AACAGGTGCACCCGCGGCCAGCGGGTGAGGGCGACCGCGAGCCCGAACAGCCCGCCGATCGCGAGAAACACCACCGCCGCGACTGCGTTCGCCTTGATGAGGGACTCGGCCGGGCGGTGGATTTTCAGCCCGGTGGCGGGACAGGTCCTGAAGATTTCCGTGCTTGCCATCGTCACTCCCCCCTCATTCCACCACGTAGATCTTGCCGGTCATCATGTGATGGCCGATCCCGCAGAATTCGTTGCACACGATGCCGAACTCGCCGGCCTGGTCCGGGGTCATCGTCACCACCATCTCGTATCCAGGATGAATGGAGAAGTTGATGTTGGTGGGCTGCAGCGAGAAGCCGTGCTGCCAGTCGAGCGAGGACATGTGTACCCGATAGCTCTCGCCTTTCTCGAGCTCGAGAATTGGCCACCACTGCCACAGCCGTGCAATGAGGTAGACGTCGCTGCCGGGCGGGGGCCGCACCACCGGAAATCCGATCTCCTCGCGCACCTGGTGCGCCTCGACCATCTGGGTGGTCTTGTCGGAGAACGCCTCGGCCGTGATTCGATAGGCCTCGTTGGACAAGTTCTGCTTTCCGGCCGAGTGCCAGTAGATCATCATGAAGAACATCACCAGCCCCCACAGGAAGGCAATGACGATCCAGATGAGCTCGACCCGGGCCACCGGGGTCCGCCACCAGATCCGTTCGCTCGGAGGTGCTATCGCCATGGCTCGATCCTCCCTATCTCGCAACCGGGATCTGGACGATCTCCATCACCCCCCAGACGATGTAGAAAATCGTGGGCATCGCGATGCCCAGAAACAACAGCAGGAACGGGTTGTCGAGCAACCGCTGCATGAACGGGATGCGCTCATCGGGCTGCGGGTCGATCCCGGATTCACTGGCTTGGTTCGAGTCGGACATGGCACTTCGCCTCTCTTTGAAAGGTGATGGACGTGATCGAAGTGCGATGCATAACGCGTTTGATGGGCCGGTTTCTTGATCCAGGTCAAACTGGACGCAATCAGTCCCGGCTTTCCAGGACGCCGAGGGGGCGGCGATTAACCGGAAAGCTGGCGAATGGCCGCGAAGCTGGTGAGGGCGAGGGTGAGGAGGATCCCGAAGAAGACGAGACTCCGGTTCTCGAGGCGCCGGCCGAGGCTCACCTCCAGGCGGTTGAGGAGCCAGTCCGAGACGAAGTAGAGCACGATCGCGGCGAGGGTAAAGTAGACGGCTTCCATGACCTGGACTCGCGGGGCGAGTTGGCTCAAGCCGCCGTTGGACGACGCGGACCGGACGAGCGCGGCTTCGCGCCGGCGGCGGTGGGCGAGAGTAAACGAGGAGGCACTGATCTAGATCAAGACGCCGATTACCAATCGGGTGGAGTCTTTAAGTGCGAGCAGTCTGCCCGCGAAGCAGGGGCTAATCAATATGTCTGTTCTGACCACCCTTATCGTCTTGGCATTGATCGCGACCGTGGTCGTGCTCGTAACCGGCGTGGTGTCGATGTCCCGCGGAGGGGACTTCGACAGTAAGCACAGCACGCAGCTGATGTTCGCGCGGGTCGGGCTGCAGGGCCTTACGTTCGTGTTGCTCTTGATCGCGCTCTTCGTCGCCAACGCTTGAGCGGGGTACGAGCGCGGACGGTCAGCCGGGCCGCACGGAGTGCGCCACGAGGTCCGGCTCGGCGCAGTGCTCGAGCATGTGGGCGCGCGCGGCATCACGCAGCGCAATTGCGGCATCCCAGGTTGAGAGGGCCTGCGAATCGGGCAGGAAGGGAGGGCTGACGACGACCTGGATCTCACCGCGGCGCGGCCGCCAGCTTTCGTCGCGGAGAATCGAGCGCGTGCCGCGGATGGTTACCGCAACCAGCGGCACGCCTGCCTCGGCGGCGTTCACGAAAGCGCCCATGTGGAACGGCAGGAGTCCCGGCATCCGTCGGATCGTGCCCTCGGGGAAATAGCCTACCGGACGGTTCGACCCGAGCTGCTGTGCGATCCGGCGAGAATCCTCCACCCCGCGCTGAACGTCGAAGCGCTCCACGAACTCCACACCGGCGCGGGTCAAGAACCGCCCGAAGAACCAGTTGCGGGCGAGCTCGCCCTTGACAACATAGCTGATCGGACGCGGCATGACCGCGACGAGGAGAGGCCCGTCGAGGTAGCTCTGGTGATTGGAGACCAGCACGAATGCGCCCTCGGCCGGTACGTGCTCGATCCCGCTGACCGATACCCGCGTCCCGGTGAGCCAAAGTACGGTCTTCCCCGCCCATTGCATGGACCGCCACCGCCAGCGCTCGAGCGGCGCGAGCACCACCACCAGCCAGCAGGTGAGCCCCACCACCGCCGCCGCGCTCCAGGCCCAGGCCGCGAACAGTGCATCGGCGGTCCGCTGGCGGGCGCGTCGCACCCGCGGCGTCAAGCTTGCCCAGCCGAGGCGCAGGAACTGCAGCCACACGCTTCTCGTCCCCGCGCTCAGTGCGCCGCGCTCATAGAGCTCACGGGTGGCAGAGCGACGGATCTTTCCGCTTGAGGTCTTGAGCACGGTTCGCGGCGGGGCAAGAACGATGTCGTCGGGCGGCACCCCGGTGAGGTCGACCGCCAGCTCGTTGATTCGCTCGCGCAGCGTCTGGTGTGCGCCGGGCTCGGTCTCCCGAGTCTCCGCCACCACCACGACCCGCTCGGTCTGGGTTCTGGGGTCGCTCGCCCCGAAGACGGCCACGCAACCCTTGCGCACTCCGGGAACATCGCCGACCGCCTCCTCGAGCTCGAACGGATAGATGTTGCGCCCGGCCCGAATGATGATGTCCTTCTCGCGGCTGGTGATGTAGATATCGCCCCCGGCGATATAGGCGAGGTCCCCGGAGTCCAGCCAGTCCCCTTGAAAAAGCGCCTGGGTCGCCTCGGGGTTACGGTAGTAGCCGCTCGTCGTGGATGGGCCCTTGAACTCCAGGCGCCCCTGGCGCCGTTCGGGCAGCTCGTGCCCGGATTCGTCCACCACCCGAACCTGGTAGTCACGCAACGGCTGGCCGCACGCCACCACCTCGACCGCCTCGGTGTCCTCCGGCTCGGCCGGGACGGCGCGGCCTTCGAGCGCGAGCGCCTCGCGCTTGATCCGATCGGTGGTGAGACCGCGTCCGATCGGAGGAAACCCTAGGCCGAGCGTCGCCTCCGCAAGCCCGTAGACCGGTGCGATCGCCTCGTCCGACAGCCCGTAGGCGGAAAACCGGTGCACGAACCTGCGCAGGGTGTCCGCACTCACCGGCTCGGCGCCGTTGAAGACGTAGCGCCAGGAGCTCAGGTCAAGCCCCTCGATCTCTTTGTCATCGATGCGGCGCACGCACAGCTCGAATGCAAAGTTGGGACCGCCGGATATCGTTCCCCGGTGGGTGTGAATGGCTCGCAGCCAGCGCGCGGGCCGGCTGAGGAACGTGAGCGGTGACATCAGCACCAGCGTATAGCCGACATAGAGGCTTCCCAGCCACCCCCCGATCAACCCCATGTCGTGGTAGAGCGGCAGCCAGCTCACGAACACATCGGCGGAGCTCGTTTCCAGCGCCGCGTCCATGGCGCGGATATTGGCGAGGATGTTCTGGTGGGTGAGGATGACCCCCTTCGGATTCCCGGTACTGCCCGAGGTGTATTGCAGGAAGGCGATGTCGTCGCCCTTAAGCACGACCGGGCTCTGCCAGCTCCCGCTGCCCTTGAGCTCGGCGACGGTCGCGACGCGATCGAGGCTTTCAACCTGTGCCTTGAGAAGCCGTGCGATCGGCTTCACCTGCGCAAACGTGATCAAGATCCTGACCCGGGCGTTCTCGAGAATACGCGCGTGTCGGCGCACGTGATCTTCCATCTGCGAAAGCCGCACCGGCGGGTAGATGGGCACCGGTACCGCGCCGGCGAGCAGGACCCCCATGAAACAGTGAAAGTAATCGATGCCGCTCGGCAGCATGATCGCAACCGCCTGTCCGGGCGCGATGCCGGCCGAGGAAAGCCCCAGCGCGATTTCCTCCGCCCCGGCGCGCAGCGCCCCGTAGGTGAGCGGCTCGGATCTTTCCTCTTCGTCGAGAAAATGGACGTGGACCCGATCGGGGTGCGCCTGAACGTGCCAGTCGAGCACGTCGATCAGGGTGAGCGCACCATCCGGTTTCTCGTCCTGCGCGAGCCCCGCGTGGGCGGTGACTTCGAGCCGCGGCGACGGTTCGTGAGGTCGGTCACCCGAGAGGATGGCCCGCAGCAAGTCTCTCGACGTCTCCGCGTTCGCCATCACCTGCTCGGAGAGCCTCATGCCGAACTGCGTCTCCAGGCGATGCAGGAGCTCCATCCGGGCCAGGCTGTCGATGCCGAGATCTCGCTCGAGCGTGCTGTCCAGGGTGACTCGGGCGATCGCTTGATGGGGGTGCAGCTCCGCCACGAAGGCGCGCACCGCCGCGAGCACGGCGTCCGGTCCGGCCGGCGTGCCCTCGTCCGCGTCGGGCTGCAGCTGAGAGGACATGCGAGCTAGCCTTGACCGCGCACCGAGGATCCGGGCCGGGCCCCGGGTGGCCCCGCAGCGGAAAAAAGACGTCCCGAGCTCGGGCCGCCTAAGACGATTGGTTCTCTCATAACGCTTACACGCTCAACGAATGGCGGCGAGACGCCCGGCTGATACCTTCAGGCTAATGGCGCCCGTCCAAGGATGGAAAGCTCCCGGCGTATTTGTTGATCCACTCGAGCGCGGCCTCCTCGCCGCTCAGACGCCGACCCTCGAGCGCCAGCGCGCGGCGCTTGTACTGCTCGATGTGGCAAGCCTGTTGGACCATTCTCGCCCGAAATGCATCGTCTTCGCTCATCAGCTGCACCCCGACGTCGTAGCGATCGTCGGCGGGCCGGCACCAAACCACCCGCACCTTGGCCTCGAACGGCGGACGGACCAGGCCGATTCGAATTAGGAGGTGGGCCCCGATCGGTTGGGGCCGCGGGAAGATGAAGCACAGCCCGCCCACGCTTACGTCGCTCAACCGGGTGCTCTCGCTCGGGCTCTCGTTCTCGAGCTGAACCTCCATCGGGATATCGGAGGGATGTCGGATGAACCTTCGCACGGCCGGTGTCCTGATCGTGACATCTTGACTGTGAATTCTATACCAGCGAGGGTGCACTTGTTTTCGGGCCGAGCACCCCGTGCGTTCGCCGAGGACGTCAGGGTCAGATCGGCGATTTCTACCTGGGCGGAGGATACACACGCCGTGCTGAAGTGGCTGGTGGTGCTGGTCATGATCGGAGTCGGAGTCTGGGTCTGGTGGAGCGTTACCCGCCCCGAGCCGATCCCGGTCGTGCTGGTGGAGATGGAGCGTGGTGCGGTCGAGTCCACCGTCGCCAACACCCGAGCCGGCACGGTGGAGGCCTGCCGGCGTTCAAAGCTTTCGCCCGCAACCGGGGGGCAGGTGGCGAGCCTTGCCACTCGGGAGGGCGATCGGGTGCGCGCCGGCCAGGTCCTCATGACGATCTGGAACGACGATCTCGAGGCCGGGGTCAAGCTCGCGGAAAGCGAGGTGGTGGCGGCCCGGGCCCGGAGCCAGGAGGCTTGCCTCCGGGCCGATGTCGCCGAGCGGGAGGCCCGGCGGCTGCAGCGCCTGCGCGAGCAGCGTGTCGTGTCCGAGGACGAGGCGGACCGGGCCACCACCGATGCGGCCGCGCGCCGCGCCGCTTGCCACGCTACGCGGGCCGCGATGGAGGTGGGCCTGGCCCAGGTCGCGGTGTCCCGGGCGGCGGTCGAGCGCACCGTGCTAAAGGCACCCTTCGACGGGGTCGTGGCCGAGGTCAATGCCGAGCTCGGCGAGTTCGTGACCCCGTCGCCGCCGGGGATCCCCACCCCACCGGCCATCGATCTGATCGATGATGCGTGCCTGTACGTCTCTGCCCCGATGGATGAGGTGGACGCCCCGGCGATTCGCCCCGGGATGCCGGCCTGCGTGAGTCTCGATGCATTTCCCGAGCGGGTGTGCGGGGCTTCCGTGCGGCGGGTCGCCCCCTACGTCTATGACCGCGAGAAGCAGGCCCGCACCGTCGAGGTGGAGGTGCAGTTCGCGGGCGCCGATGACAGCCGCGGGATGCTGCCGGGCTACAGCGCCGACGTGGAGGTGGTGCTCGATCGGCGCGAGGACGTGCTCCGGGTCCCGACCGAGGCGGTCCTCGAGAACCATCGGGTGCTGGTGTTCCGGGAAGCGGACGGACGGCTCGAAGAGCGCCGCATCGAGCCGGGGTTGTCCAACTGGCGTTACACCGAGGTGCGCTCCGGCCTGGAGACCGCGGACCGGGTGGTGGTCTCGGTCGACCGCGAGGGGGTCGAGGCGAACGCCAGGGTCGTGCCCGAGACGCCGGCCGCCGTCGCGACGCCGAGGTGATCCAGCTCGAGCAAGCCGAGCGCGCGTTCTCGGTCGGCGACCAGGTGGTGCGTGCCCTGAACGGAGTCGACCTCGAGATTGTTGACGGCGAGTACATGTCGATCATGGGCCCTTCCGGCTCCGGCAAGTCGACTCTTCTCAACGTGATCGGCCTGCTCGACCGTCTCACGGAAGGGCGTTACCGCCTGAACGGGGTCGACGTGACCGAGCTCTCCGACGACGAGCTCGCGCGCACGCGGCGCGACCAGATCGGGTTCGTGTTTCAGTTCTTCCACCTCGTGCCCCGGCTGAGCGCCGAGGAGAACGTCGAGCTGCCGCTCACCCTCGCCGGGGTGGGGGCCGGGGAGCGAAAAAACCGGGTGCGCGAGACCCTCGAGGCCTACGGGCTCAGTGACCGCGCGACCCACCGTCCCGACCAGCTCTCGGGCGGCCAGCGCCAGCGGGTCGCGATCGCCCGGGCCACCGTCAGCCGTCCTTCGGTATTGCTCGCGGACGAGCCTACCGGCAACCTCGACCGCGTCTCGGGCACCGAAGTGGTGGCGCTGCTCGAGCAGCTGAACGCGCAAGGCATCACGCTTCTGGTGGTGACCCATGACCCTGATCTCGCACGCCGCGCGAGACGGCAGATTCGCCTCGTGGACGGCGCCATCGTCGAGGACCGGCGCCGCGGCGCGGCGTGAGCCCTCGCTCGAGCCACCGCCCGCGCCAATCCGCCCCCCGCATGTCGCCGCTCGATACCTTTGGATTTGCCGCCCGCAGCATCACTGCCTATCGCACCCGAACGATCCTCATGCTGTTCGCGATGGCAGTCGGGGTCGCCAGCGTCATCCTGCTCACCGCCCTGGGAGAAGGGGCACGGCGTTACGTGACCGGCGAGTTCTCGTCGCTCGGAACCCACTTGCTGATCGTGCTTCCGGGGCGTTCCGAGACCACCGGCGGTCCGCCGCCGCTCCTGGGGGAGACTCCCCGCGACCTCACCCTCGACGATGCCCTGGCGCTCGAGCGCGCGCGCCCCGTGCGTCGGGTCGCGCCGGTCGCGCTCGGCTCGGCGCCGGTTTCGTGGCGCCAGCGTGAGCGCGAGATCCTCATCGTCGGAACGTCGTACAGCTTTCTCGAGGTGCGCGGTCTGCGCTTGTCGCAGGGGCGCTTCTTGCCGCGTGCCGATCCGCGCCGCGCGACCCCGGTTGCGGTGCTCGGGGCCAAGGTGCGGCGCGAGCTGTTCGGTCCGAATCCCGCGCTCGGCCAGTGGCTGCGGATCGGCGACCGGCGCTACCGGGTTATCGGGATCCTCGCCTCCGAGGGCCGCTCCATCGGGCTCGATCTCGAGGACATCGCGATCATTCCGGTCGCCTCCGCCCAGGCCCTGTTTGACACCCCCTCGCTGTTCCGGATCCTCGTTGAGGCGAGCAGCCAGGAAGCCATCCCCCGGGCGGATGCCGCGATCAAGCGCATCATCCGCGAGCGCCACGACGGTGAGGACGACGTCACCGTGATCACCCAGGATGCGGTGGTGGCTACCTTCGACCGGATCTTCAAGGCGTTGACCTTCACGGTGGGCGGCATTGCCGCGATCAGTCTGGGGGTGGCTGGGATCCTGATCATGAACGTGATGCTGGTCGCGGTCTCCCAGCGTACCTCGGAGATCGGTCTGCTCAAGGCGCTCGGGACCCCGCGCGCCCGCATCGTGAGCTTGTTCCTGACCGAAGCGGGTCTGCTTTCGATCACTGGCGCGGTCATCGGGCTCGGGCTCGGGCTGACCGGGGCGTGGGCGGTCGGACAGCTCTATCCCGCGTTCCCGCTTGCGGTGCCGCCGTGGGCAGTGGGCGCGGCGCTCGGCACCGCGCTCGCGACCGGGATGCTCTTCGGGGTGCTGCCGGCGCGCCGTGCCGCGCGCCTGAATCCCGTCCAGGCGCTTCAGGGACGTTAGCGAAACCATGAAAGCCAGGGAAGATCGAATCGCATCGGGTGCGCCGGGACCGACGCGGCGCGCTCGCGCGGCGGCGGTATCCGGGCGCCCGCTCGGCAACGGGCACCGGCTTGAATCTCGAGGCCACGGACGTCGATGCGCGCGGCCGATGTAACGCAATTTGCTGCGCTCGCGATTCGCGGCCACCGCCTGCGTTCGGCCCTGACCGCGCTCGGCATTGCGGTGGGCATCGCCGCGGTGGTGCTGCTCACCTCGATCGGCGAGGGGGTTCAGCGCTTCGTGCTCGCGGAGTTCAGCCAGTTCGGAACCAACCTAATTGCGGTCACCCCCGGCAAGACCGAGACCTTCGGCATCTCGG
>JBFHLI010000148.1:0-8595 GCA_041594935.1 Gammaproteobacteria bacterium
CGCTCGAGCGCCTGTCCTCGGTGACTGCGGTGGTGCCGGTGGTGCAGGGCAATGCGCAGACTGAGGCGGGCAATCGTGCCCGCCGCACGATGGTGCTCGGGGTCGGATCGGCGGTGCCGACGGTCTGGAGCATGAACGTCGCGAGCGGTCGCTTCCTGCCCGCCGACGACCCGCGCACGCCGCGCGCCTTTGCGGTCCTCGGGAGCCGGCTGAAGGCGGAGCTCTTCGGCGATAGCAATCCTCTCGGGCAGCGGCTGCGGGTCGGGGGCGATCGCTACCGGGTGATCGGGGTGATGGAGGCCAAGGGTCAGCTGCTCGGCTTCGACCTCGACGACGCGATCTACGTGCCGGTCGCGAAGGCGCTGGAGCTCTTCAATCGGGAGAGCCTGATGGAGATCGACCTCCTGTACCGCGCCGGCACCGCGACCGAGCGGGTGCGCGAGAGCGTGCGCCGCTTGCTGCTAGAGCGTCACGGGGCGGAGGACTTCACGATCATCACCCAGCAGCAGATGCTCGACGTGCTCGGCTCGGTGCTCGGGGTGCTGACGTTCGCGGTCGGCGCGCTCGGCGGCATCTCGCTGTTCGTCGGCGGGGTGGGCATTCTCACCATCATGACCATCGCGGTGCGTGAGCGCACGGCGGAGATCGGCCTGCTGCGGGCGATCGGGGCACGCCGGCGCGAGGTGCTGGCGCTGTTTCTCACCGAGGCCCTGTTGCTGGCGGGGATTGGCGGCCTCGCCGGAGTCGGTTTCGCGCTCGGTATCGTCGCGTTGCTGGCGGCGGTCCTTCCCGCCTTGCCGGTGCACGTCTCGATCGGATACGCCCTGGCGGCAATCGGTCTCTCGGTCGTAATCGGCCTCGGAGCCGGCGTGTTTCCGGCCCGCCGGGCCGCCGGGCTCCAGCCCCTGGAGGCACTGCGGGCAGAGTAGGTGGTGCCGGAGGCGAGAATGGCGGCGGGAAGCTTCAGGCTGGGCGCTGACCGCTCGCGGCGATGGCAGGGGCGGCGCGCGCTCCCTGCTCCCACGGCGGCACCGGGCTGAAGTGCTCCACGAGGAAGTCGATGAACACGCGTACCTTGGGCGAGAGATTGCGGCGGTCCGGGTAGACCGCGAGGATGTCAGCCTTCTCGTGCACGTAATCCGGGAGGATCCGCACCAGCCGGCCGGCGCGAAGGTCATCGCCCACCAGATAGGTCGAGAGCCGGGCGACGCCGAGGCCCGCGAGGGCGGCGTGATACACCGCGTCCGCGCTGTTCGTCTCGAAGTTGCCCGTCACCCGCAGCACCCGCTTGCCGTCGGGGCCGTCGAACTCCCAGTCGTTCCAGCTCGACACCGTCCACAGGCGCAGACAGTTGTGCCGCAGGAGATCCTCCGGGGAGTCGGGAGCGCCGTGAGCCTCGAGATAGGCGGGCGAGGCGCAGACGACACGCTTGTTGCTCGCAAGCTTGCGGGCAACGATGGAGGTGTCGGAGATCTGCTCGGTGAAACGGATCGCGACATCGACCGCTTCCTCGACCAGGTCCACGCTCCGATCGCTCACCTCGAGTGCGAGCTCGAGCTCCGGATAGCGCTTCAGGAACTCCGGCAGAAGCGGCAGCAAGTGCGCCTTCGCAAACGCGACGGTCGCAGTCACTCGGAGCGTCCCCCGCACGTGCTCGCCCATCGACCGGACGAGCGTTTCCGCCTCCGCGACATCGGCCGCGATGCGAGCGCAACGCTCGTAGAACGACCGCCCTTCGTCGGTGAGGGTGATGCGCCGGGTCGACCGATGCAGCAGCCGCACCCCGAGCCGGTCCTCGAGACGCTTGACCTGCTTGCTCACCGCCGAAGGGGAGAGTCCGCGCGAGCGCGCGGTGGCCGAGAAGCTGCCGTGCTCGACCGCCTGTGCGAAAAGAATCATTTGACCCGCGAGGTCCATCGTTGCCCCCTTGCTCCGGTGCCCGCTGGCGCCGGGGGTTGTCCGCCGGCGGGAGCAATGGTTGCATTGCTGCCATCGACTGACCACCTCTCGTTCCGATCGCGCCGGCGTGGGCCCACCGGTAGCTCGCTCGACCGGCGCCACGGTCCAACTCACGACCCGGCTTTTCCACTACCCGACTTGTTCCCGCTGGGCACACCCCCAGTGCCCGAATCGGGGGTTCTCTTCCGAGTCGCAGGCACCTATTGTGCATTGCAGCAGATTGAATTCTATCCCACAGGAGATTTGAGATGAGTCGAACAGAGCAGAAAGCACGGGGTTGGAACCGTCCTTCCTTCTACGAGATTGAACGCGCCGTGGGCCGCGCCCGCGCGCTTCGCCGGGCCACGATTCGTGCCGCCTTCGCCCGGATCCGGCCGCGCGCGTCGCGTCTCGGTTCGCACGGTCAACGGCGGCCGAGCTGAGCGGCGCGGTTGCGGTGCACTCGAAGCTGGAGGTGAGCTCGGCTGGGAACCCCCCTTTGCGGATGGCCGCTCGATTGGCGCCGGCGCCGAGCTCGCCGGCAGCCGGCGGTTGCGGGGACGCTCGACGTTGGGACAAAATGCCGGGCGCCGGCGCCACGCGCGAGCGGGGGTTCGCCACCAGCTACCATGCCCATCCTCGAAGTTCAGGGACTCACCAAGCAGTTCGGCGGCCTGACCGCGGTCAGCGACCTCTCGTTCTCGGTCGAGCAGGGTGGGATCCAGGGCCTGATCGGGCCCAACGGTGCGGGTAAGACCACAACTTTTAACGTCATCAGCGGTTTCTACGCGCCCAGTCGCGGGCGCATCCTGTATCAGGGTCGCGACATTGCAGGCATGCGCACCAGCGCGATCGCGGCCCTCGGCCTGATTCGCACCTTCCAGGCGACGACCTTGTTCCAGCCGCTCACGGTGCTCGACAACGTGCGGGTGGGCTGCCACCTCCATGCCCGTCGAGGCTTCTTTCGCACCGTGTTTACTTCCGACGCCCGCGAGGAGCAGGCCACCACCGAGAAGTCCCTCGAGATACTCGCGTTCTTCGGGCTCGAGAAGCTCAAGCACGACCTCACCGTCAATCTGCCCCACGGCCTGCAGCGTGCCCTGGGAATGGCGGTGGCGCTGGCGGCCGCGCCGCGCCTTCTGCTCCTCGACGAGCCCTTCACCGGAATGAATCCCGAAGAGACCCGCCACATGATGACCCTCGTCGAGCGGGTGCGGGATCGAGGCGTCACGGTGCTGCTGGTCGAGCACGACATGCAGGCGGTGATGGGACTGTGCGACCGGATCACCGTGCTCAATTTCGGACGCTTGCTCGCGCAGGGACCGCCGGAGGAGATCAAACGCCACCCCGAGGTGATCGAGGCCTATCTGGGTACCGCCGGCGATGCTGCTTGAGATCGACGAGACCACCGTGCACTACCACAAGGTGGCGGCGCTGCGAGGGGTCAGCATGGGCGTGCCCGAGGGGGCGGTGGTCACCATCATCGGGGCGAACGGTGCGGGTAAGAGCACGACGCTCCGGGCCATATCGGGGCTCGTGAAGATTTCCGGGGGCAACATCCGGTTCGACGGTGAGCGCATCGACGGCCTCGCTCCCGAGAAGATCGTGGGACGCGGGATCGCCCACGTGCCCGAAGGACGGCGCGTTTTCCCCGATCTCACCGTGCTTGAGAATCTCAACACCGGGGCGTTCCTGCGCCGCGACCGGGAAGGCATCACCCGTGACCTCGAGGGAGTGTTCGAGCATTTTCCGCGCTTGCAAGAGCGCCGCCGGCAATGGGCCCGTACGCTCTCGGGCGGGGAGCAGCAGATGCTTGCGATCGGTCGGGCGCTGATGGCCGACCCGAAGCTCCTGCTGCTCGATGAGCCCTCGATGGGGCTCTCACCGGTGATGGTGCAGGAGATCGCCTCGATCATTCGCGAGATCAACCGACGCGGCGTGCCGGTGGTCCTGGTCGAGCAGAACGCGGAGCTTGCGCTGCGGCTGGCGGAATACGCCTATGTGCTCGAGACCGGTGAGATCGCGCTCCAGGGCGAGGCGAGCGAGCTGCACGAGAACGACCATGTCCGACGCGCCTATCTGGGTGGATGAGGGCGTCGACCCTGGCGTGCTCGAGCGCGCCGGGTGGACGAATGCGGAGCTCATCTGGGAGCAGATCCAGACCGCAGCGGCCGAGTGTGCGCGCCGGGGGGATCACGAGGAGGCGGCCGAGCTCTGGGCGGGAGGGTTGGAGGTCGCGCGCGAGCACCTGTCCGACGACGATCCCCGCCGGGCCGCTAGCCTCGCGAATCACGGGGTCGCGCGGGGCCGCGCCGGCGGCAAGGCGGAGTCGCGGCGGCTCCTCGCGGCCGCTCTCACCGGATGGGACGACGGTGAGCGGTGGGTCCGGGCGCTCACCCCCGAGACCCGCGCCCGGAGCTCGACCTTTCACCTGCGGCTCGAGTCGAAGCATCGAGGCGGTTACCAGCGCTTCTCGCGCGCGCGTCACAACGAGCTGTGGGAGCTCGGCCGGGCCGCCATCGTCGCTCATCTCTCGGGCGAAACCCCCGCCGAGGGGGGCTACGCGCGCTGGCAGCGCGAGCGCCCGGCCGGGTTCAACGACCTGAGGAAGCTCATGGCCGCGGCGTTGCTCATTACGCCCTGAACCTACGCGGGCGTCCGAGCCGCCGGCAATCCGATCGGTTCATGAGCGCGGCCTGAGCCAGGCGCTCACTCGCGGGAAGATGCTCTCCAGACCGTTCGGCAAGAACAGGATCGAGGCGACGAGAATGGCGCCGTAGATGAGCGGTCTCGCCTGGTCGATGCCGAGCTCGCGCAGGATGACCTCGTTGATGACGGTGAGCACCACCACTCCGAGGATCGGGCCGTACAGCGTGGCGGTGCCCCCGACAATCACCCACACGAGGACGAACACCATGGCCTCGACGTCGAACTGATTGGGGTTGACGGTCCCGAGGTAGTGCGCCATCAGACTGCCCGCGAGACCCGCGAAGCAAGACGCGATCACGAACGCGAGGGTGCGGTAACGCCAGGTGTTGACTCCCACCGATTCGGCAAGCTTGTCCTGCCAGTGAATCGCATGGAAGGTGAGACCGATGCGCGAGCGCTCGACCCGGTGCAGCACGATCAGCGACACGGTCACCACCACCAGGCAGAGATAGTAAAAGTTCACCGGGTCGAAGAACGCGATCTTGAGGTCGCCAATCTCGATGTCGGGGAACGACGGGATGAGCTTGATGCCCTTGGGGCCCCCGAACGGAACCCGAAAGCGCTTCCACAGCAAGCGGATGACCTCGCCGGCGGCGAACGAGCCGATCAGGAAGTAGAACGCCTTCATGCGAAACAGCGGGAAGCTCAGCAAGAACGCGACGAGGCCGGCGGTCAGCGCGCCCAGTCCCATCGACAGTGGCACCGGTACGCCGAGGAGCTTGGTGTAGAGCGCGCTGCTATAGGCGCCTACCCCGACGATGACCACGTGCCCCAGCGACCACTCGCCGGTCAGGGTGAGCAGCCGGTAGCTCGCGACCACGAGAACGTGGATGACCACGAACACCGCGATCTCCTTCTGCGAGAAACTGAGCAGGTGAGGCAGGACGATGAGCCCGGCGTAGACGAGGGCGAGACCGGTCCAGAACTTCCAGCCCCGGCTGCTGCGGTCGCTAGCGGGCATGCCTCACCTTCTCGCGGCCCCGGCGGCGAGACGCTCGGGTGAAAACCCCACGTCAGGCACGTTCCTTGGCTCCGAGCAGGCCGGTTGGGCGAACCACCAGCACGAAGAGCATCAGCAGCAGCCCGACGATATCGGCGATGACCCCGTCGGCAAAGGTCGTGACGAAGGTGTGCACGAAGGCGTAGAGCACGGCTGCAATCACCGCTCCTTCGAGGCTGCCGAGGCCGCCGACGATGATCACGATGAATGCGGTGACGATGATGGAGTGCCCCATGTAGGGATAGGTCCGCACCAGCGGGGCGGTGAGGGCGCCGGCGACCCCGGCGAGTCCCGCGCCGATGAACATCGCGGCCCGTGCGGTCTGATTGAGGGAGATTCCCTGCAGGGCGGCGGCTTCCGGGTCCTGGGCGCACGCGCGCAGCGCCCAGCCGAAGCGGGTGCGACGCAGGAATACCCACAGGCCGCCGAGCAGCACCACGGCGCCTGCGATTACGTAGAGGCGCTGCAGGGGAAGGGTGACCCCGGCAATGCGGAAGGTCACCTGGCTCGGGGGTGGAATGTGCTCCATCCGGACTCCGAACTGCATCGCCACCGCCGCTTGCAGGATGAGGAGGAGGCCGATCGAGGCAATGAGGCCCGCGAGCGGATTCTCCCGCAGGGGTCTGAACAGCGCCCGCTCCATCACGAGCCCCAGCAGTCCGACCGCGAGCAGTCCGAGACCCACCGCGACGAAGAACGAGTGGCCTTTCTCGGCGTAGACGAGCACCACCGTGTAGGCGCCGAGCATGTAAAGCTCGCCGTGGGCGAAGTTGATGACCCCCATCACCCCGAAGATCAGCATCAGCCCCACCGCGATGAGGGCCATGAAGCTCGCCGCGTAGAGCGCGTTGACGCAGGTCTGGAGCAGAAGTTCCAACATGGAGAATCGTGTCCCGGCAAGCGGCGGGGATTCCGTCCGGAATGAACGACCGGCCGGCTGCTCTCGGCCCCAGGGCGTTAGTACGGCCCCGGCTACCGATCAACCCTCGCCTGACTTCACCCCGGAGCGCGCGCGGCAAGCGGGGAAGTCCACCGCTTCCCCAACGGGGCGTTCGCGGCCCCTGCGGTGCGCTCCGGGATGAGTGTCGCCGATCCCGACTCGGGAGCTAGCCGCGCTGGTAGTACATCTCCCCCATCTTCTCGAAATGCTTGACGAGGAGCTGCCCGTGCTGGTCCCACCACTCGGGAATGCTGCGGTACTCCTTGATGACCGCCTTGCCGTTCTCGATGACCACCACCGGCCAGTTTCCGACCAGAGCGTTGTCGATACCGAAGAGCTCCTTGCCCCACCAGCTCGCCTCGCCGAACGCATGCTTGCCCTTGCCGCCCGACTTCATGCCCTTCAGGACGTCGCGGGGCTCGATGCTGCCGGCGCGCTGCGCGCCTTGAACCCACAGATCCATGATCGAGGCGTACTCCCACGACACCGCGCTCCACTCGCCCGGCCAGCGCTTGCTGTACTCGGTGAAGAAGGCGTTCGGGTTCTTGAAGTTGATCTGAGGCTGATTGAGCGCCGGATCGTCGAAGTCAGGGAACTGGAAGACGAAGCCCTCCATGAACTCCTTGGACGTCTTCTCGATGATCTTCTCGTAGAAGTCCGCGGTGCAGGAAATGACCTGGCCCTTGAATCCTTGCTGATAGGCCTGCTCGCAAAGAGGATGCACGAAGTCCGCGTAAGCGGTATCCAGACACAGGATGTCCGGGCCTTTCGCGAGCATGGAGGTCATGACCGGAGCGAAATCGGTGGTCGAGAGATCGAAGAAAACGGTGTCGAGGACGTCGATCCCGTGCGCTTCGAATGCGGCCTGGTAGGTCGCGACCGAGGGTCGACCGAGCGAATCGTCTTGGGCGCAGATCACCGCCCGCTTCAGATTCGGCTTGTTGTCGGCGAGCCACCAGACTCCGGTTACGTTGTAAATCGGATGGACTTCGCACGGTGCGATTAACGTTTCGGTGTCCGGCGAGAGGTCGCTCGGCAGAAGGGTCGAGACCAGCATCCCCGCCTTGTTGGCGATCGGCTGCACCGCCGGCCAGGTGTCGCCCCCGAGCATCATGATGAACTTGACGCCGTCCTCGAAGATGAGCTTGCTCGCGCCCGCGCGCGCCTTCTCCGGTGCGTACTCGTTGTCGTAGGAGACGAACTCGATGTTGTACGTCTCGGCGCCCACCTTCACCCCGCCGGCCGCGTTGACCCACTCGGCCCACACCTCGCATCCGTACAGGCCGGGCAGGCCCCAGGCCGCGACCTCGCCGGTGAGCGGTGCGAGAAAGCCGATCTTGACGGTCTTATTGGCGGCGAGCGCACGGCGGGGCCCGTAGGTGCCCGCGAGCGCGAGGCCGGCGGCGCCGGTGCCCAGAAACGTCCTTCTCCCGATCTTCTTCTTGAAAAGTTGCTCTGACATCACGATCCCTCCCGAGGTGTGGACTCACCCGCCGGTGCGTGGGGGTGTTCGCATTTTTCTTGGGCCGCGGGGACGGGACCCGGGTCGAATCCGCGGCCAGAGAGGCTCGCTCTTGGCCAGCGGCCCGTTAGGAGTCTTCCCGGCGCGGCTGACCGCGGCAGATTAGCGCGTCGGCGCGGCGCGATCCACCACCGCGGCGCCCCGTCGGCTGCGTCGTGGCAAGAAGCCGTATCGGGCCCGCCGGCGCCCCCCGCTCTTGCGTTGCTAGGTGTCGGAGGTGACAGTATTATTTTTCGACCTGAGGGGTGATTCGGGTTGGCGAGGTCGATCGTCGACCCGACCGTGGTCCGCGACGGCCGGTTACATCCGTCCGGCTCGAGTCGACGGCCAGCCCCCGCCATGAGCCGAAGCGAGAGGGGGTCACGATGTCCGACAAGAAAATGTGGGGTTCGGAGGAGTTTTGGGGGCTGGGGTACGAGTTCGACCCCCAGTGGCTGCTCACGCCGGCGCAGCAGGAGCTTCAGCGTCAGCTTATCGAGCTATCTC
>JBFHLI010000149.1:0-8574 GCA_041594935.1 Gammaproteobacteria bacterium
GGGGAAAGAGTCGCCCGGACTAAGCGGCGACCTTGATTCGCTTCGGCTGAATCGAGGCCCTCTTCGGGATGACGACTTCCAGCACGCCATTCTTGCCCGTGGCCGTGATCTTCTCTGCGTCCGCGGTATCGGGCAGGCTGAATCGGCGGTAAAACGTCCCGTGCAGGCGCTCCACCCGCTCGTAGCCGTTGCGCCCCTCGCCTTCCGTCGGCAGCTTACGCTCGCCCCGGATGGTGAGCACGCCGTTCTCCATCGTCACCTCGATCTCCGCGGGGTCGACGCCGGGAACATCGGCCGAGATCACGAATTGCTCGTTTTCCTCCTTGATGTCCACCGCCGGCCGCCAGCGGCTCGTGAGGACGCTCGATCCGTCGTCGGTCCAGCCGAGCGCATTCCCAAAGGCCTGGTTGACTTCGTCGCGAAGCTGCCGCATCGGATTCCAGGGTTCGTATTTGCTCAACATGGCGTTCACCTCCATCTCGATTTCCAGTTCGGCTATGTCGCCGCTTGCGATAATAGATGGGAGCGGGGGGAAATTTTTCAAGTCGGCAAGGCGTTCGCTTCGGCGTACCGAGCCTTGTGGGAGGGTCCCGATTCAGGGGTGGGACAAGGGATCTGCTCCCGCGCATGGCGGAGAGCCGGGAAGCAGTATCGTCATCCTTCGCCGACCCGCGTTGGAGGTCTCTCAGCCGAGCGAGTAGCCGGACTCGGTGCTCGCGAAGTAGGGATTTCCGCGGCTCTCGGGCGCGGTGAAGCGCTCGGTGGGGATTACCGCCACCGCGGTGATCTCCACCAGGATGGCAGGCTCGATGAAGCCGGCGATCCGAACGAGGGTGCTGGCTGGATAAGGTTCCCTGAAGACCTCCTGGCGGACCTCGTGAATATCACGCAGGCCCTCCATGTCGGTCACGTAGGTGGTGATGGAAACGACGTCGTCCAGCGTTCCACCCATGCTATCGAGTACCTGCTCGATGTTATGGAGAGTCTGCCGTGTCTGGGCGCGCAGATCGTTCTTGCCCACAAGGTTCCGGGACTTGTCGTAGGCGACCTGTCCGCCCAGGTGGATGGTTCTTCCCTCGGGCTCGATTACCGCCATGGAGTGTGCGCCGAATGGTGGCCACACCGTGGTCGGGTTAACTGCGTTTCTCATGGGGCGTTCCTCGGTGACTTGGTCGGAAGCGATCGCTCTGGGCGCGATCTGACCACAGTTGCGGTGAAGCCTCCATTCATCCCACGACCCCGCTCGCTTCGACGGATTCACGCACCGCCCGGTGGTTCACGTCGGCGCAGCCGCGGTCACGGCGGGACGTGACCCGTGGGTGGCTCCGATTGCCCCCCACGACTACCCTTTGCTCATGCCCCCCGGCCGCCGGAAAAGATGACCACTCAGCTCTCGGGCATCAGCGCTTACGTGGGAGACATTCACGGTGGCCGCCTGGCGCATCTCGAGGAGGCGCTTGGCACCCTCGGAGTGAAGCCGCGCGCGCTGCTTTGCACGATGGACCTCGATCAGGTGCTCTGCGTCCAGGATCTGGTCGACCTGGAGCAGCGTTACCGGCAGGCCGGACAAGCCACGGTGCTGGTGCCGGGCAATCACGAGGCCGCGATCATCCACCGCATCGGTATCGACTCGGCTACCTACCGCAAGAAGCGGCAGGATACGCACATCCTTGCCCTCATCGAGGCGATCCACATGCCTGGCTTTCGCCCGCTGCGCCGCTTCCTCGAGGAGAAGCTGGCGATCCGCGGCGGTGTGCCCGTCGCGCTCGGCGCGGATCCTGGGTTCCCGGGACTGTTGATCCACGGTGCGCTGGCCGGCAAGGAAGAGAAGTACATCCACGAATTCCCGCCCGAGCTGCAGACGTTGGTGCGTGAGCGTTTCGATCTGTGGCTGCGATTGGAGACCGACGAACACCTGAGGGCGAATTTTGCCGCGATGCGCCAGCGCGGCATCGACGTCATGCTGCGAGGGCACGACCACTACGTCGGCTTGCGCTCCGAGACCGGTGAGGGCGAGCTCTGCTCACACCAGGTCATCATCAACCAGGTCGCGGGCCGGAGCCTCGAGCATGGGGCGGAAAGGCCGCGCGCAGATGACCAGCCGGACGACATCGTGCTGGTCGAGCCCGCGCGTCTTGCCCGCGCGCAGGCAAGTGCCGGCCTCTACTGGCACGAGATCGAGGCCGGACGCCGCTACGTGGTCAACTTCGGTCCGTACTACCTGGGTCACTTCGGGCTCGTGCGTGCGGCAGGCTCGGGCGAGACCCCGGCCGTCGCATTTTGCCGCACCGGCGTGTCGTTCTTCACCGCGAAAGACCGCCTGCGGCTCAAACCTCTGTCGCTCGCGCATCAGGCCCGCGCCGGCAAGACGTTCTACGAGCTCTTCTCCGGAGAGGCTTAGCCGCCCCGGGCCTGCAACCGCGCCCCGGGGCATCGCCAGCGCATGCGGGGTCACGATCCGGAGTCGTGGATTATCGTTTGAACCACCCGCAGGGGCCGGATCCAGGGTGATGCCTTGCGCAGTTGCGGCGAGAGGCGCCCGATGGCCTGCTCGGCCTCGCTTCGCCGCGCGAATATCCCGTAGATGACCGCAAACCACGGCCTGCCGTCGCGCTCGAATCGGTAGTACGCAATGTCCTCGGTGAGCCCGTGCCGTTTGCCGAACGACGGGATGCTGCCTTCCTCGTTGAGGGCAGCAAGCTGAACCGTGAAAGCCGACGGATCCTGCGCGAGGATCCAGGCTTCGCGCTTGATCGTGCCGGACGGGACGGGGGTGTCTTTCGCCTCGCCGGGCGCGGTGACGCCGGCGGCGGCCAAGGGCGTCGACGGAGCACCGCTTTGGGGGAGCTCCGCCCGCGCCTCGGCCTCGCGGCTGGCTGCGAGCGCGGTGCCTTGCTGAGCTCGAACGGCACGCTGGACGACGGCCATGGGGCGCACCAGCGGGGACGCGCGCTTGAGCGCCTCGGGCAGATCCTCGATCGCCTGCTCCGCATCGCGGTAACGCTCAAACACCCCGTAGATGACGGCGAACCAGGACGCGTTCGAGCGCTCGAATCGGTAGTAGGCAACGCGATCGGCAATGCCGTGCCGATCGGCAAACTCCGGAATGCTGGCGCGGGTCTTGATGGTTGCGAGCTGGACGGTGAATCTCGACGGGTCCTGGGCCAGAATCCACGCCTCGTCTCGCATCCCCCCGGTGGCGATTTCCGGTGGCGGCGCCTCGCGGGACGAGACGGCGGTGCTCGCCGGCGGCTGCGCCTCGGTCTCCTCGGGGGCGATCGCGAAGAGCTCCCGGGCCCGGGGGTGGCCATTGTCGGCCGCGCGTTTGTACCAGCGCAAACCCTTTTGCTGATCCTTCGGCACGCCGCGGCCGAAATAATACTGAGTCCCGAGATTGAACTGGGCCGGTGCGAACTCCTGCTCCGCCGCCAGGGTCCACCACTTCACCGCCTCGAGATCGTCCTGGGGGACGCCCTGGCCGTGCTTGTACGAATTGCCGAGGTTGAACTGCGCGGCCGCATATCCCTGCTCGGCCGCCCGGCGAAACCAGCGCGCCGCGGCGCTCAGATCCTTGGTGACCCCTCGACCCTCGAAGTACAGGGAACCGATGCTGAACTGGGCCCGGGGGTCGTTCTCATCGGCGAGCGGCGCCCACAGTCGAAGCGCCTCCGCGAAGTTACCCTGAAGATAAGCTTCCCGGCCAAGCTCGAAGTCGTCGGCGACTGCGACCGGCGAGGCGAACGGTGCCAGCCCGAGGACCAGAAAACACAGAGCGGCTCCGATCGCGCGATGGGCGATCCGCTTGGACCAGATTCCAGAAACATGTCGCAAACTCTGAACACCCTCCCGTCTCCCGGTGCATCCACGGTCATGATATCGGCCTTTGCTAAGGCTGAGTAGTCGCATGCGAAGCACTTGCAAGCCGTCGGCGCGGGTTGCAATCCGTGGCCGTCGTGGGTGTGCTATCCCGCAGCGCACGCGGGGCTCGCCGATCCGTCGTGACGAGCGGCGAGGCGCCTTGGTGAAATACCCGGGCTCGACCCCAAGCCGCGCCCTAAGAGACGAGATAGGTCTTGCGGATGGTCTCCACCACCGTGCAGGTTCCAGACCAACCGGCCGGAAAGAATGCGGCGTCTCCGCCCCGGACTTCCAGGACCTCGCCCGAATCCTCGGTGTAGATGCTGTGCCCGCTAACGAAGTGGCAGAACTCGTTGCGCTCGACCACGCAGCGCCAGGTGCCGGGGGTGCACTGCCACACGCCGGATTCACTCTCGCCGGCAGGCTCGCGATGAAGCAATCGCCCGTGAGTGTGGGACACCGGCTCTCCGCTCGGTTCTGCGACCGGCCCCCAGTCGAGCAGCTCCGTATCGGGTATGGCTAGGACATCGTGCAAGGCATAGGCGGGCATGGCGACTCCTTACGTCGAAACCTCAAGCAATGAACCGAGAGCTCGCGCACGGCGACTCATGCTGCAATTCTAGTCAGCCTGGATATTTACCCAAGGACCCGGGCCGTTTCCCCCGACCCGCGCGGACCGACGTGAAGCGAACGGGATCGGCCGCGCCCCGAACCTCGGCTCGGCCTTCCGGCCTACGCGGCCGGCGGGAATTTCATTATCGGGGCAGGGCTCACCTCGCGCCCCGGAAGCGGTAAGAGAGCTGGGTGCCGACGCCGAGATCCGGGCTGCCGTCGGACAGCCCGGCGATGCCGTAGGCGCTGAGCGAATAACCGCCGCCAAGGCTCCAGGCGAGGTATGGGATGAGCTCGAGACCGTTGTCGGCGCCGGCCGCAATGGCCTCGCGAAAATCGAGCACCAGACCGGCGCTGATCGCTGCGTTGAAGCGCCGGTCGAGGCCGAGGGAGGCAAGCCACGCGTCGTTCAGATCGAAACGCCGGGACTCGCCGATGAAGCGGTAGCCGACGGTCGCGAACGGGGTCCAGGCCCCTTCGCTCCGCAGGATGTCCAGCTGCACGGTGTAGTCGACCTCGCCGGTGCCGAGCCCGCGGTCCGCATCCGCGAGCGGAAGCTTGACCTTGAGGGTCAGGTCGAGATAGTTGTCCCCGAACGCCGGCGCCTCGGCTGCATAGGTGATGCTAGCGAGGACGTCGCCGAAACCGCTCTCGGTGGCACGGCGGGTCGAGGCGCCTACCAGGCTTGCCCCCGGGCCGTCGGCGGCGATGCTTCCGGGGCCGGTGAGGTGGAGGTACGCGGCGGTGAGCTTGAACGTCCAGGGCGAGTCGGAGTACTTGAGGCTCACCGGCAGGTAGACGAGGTCAGTCTCGGCGGCGAGGCCGTACTCTCCAGTGCTGTAGTCGAGACCTGCGCTCAGGGTCAGACCGGTCTCTTCTCCGGCCGGGCTGAGGAGGGGCGTTGCACCGAGCGCGAGGGCGAGGAGGGCGGCGGCGAATCGGGTGAGCGTTTGCATCGGCCGGGCCTCAGCGCACCTGCTCGATCGCGGCCGGTAGCTCGGGCCGGCGCAGCACGTCGACTGCGGTTGGGCGTTGCGGTCGCATCCCTCGATCGAACTGGGGCGTAGCGGGTCGCTCGGGCGCGGCGGGACGCGTCACCTCGGGGCGCTCGAGCGTCGGGCGGATCGAGCTCGAGCCCCCGGCTCCGACCTTGGGCGCCGGGGCGCCTTGCGGTGGCGCCGGCTCACTCCCTGCGCCCGGCGACGCGGGGGGCGAGGCGGGCTGCGACGGGGGTGGGGTGCGGGGCGGCGCGCCTGCGCCGGCGGGATCGATGCGCATGCGCTCGACCCGGAGTCGACCGTCACCGTGCACAACCGCCTCGACCTGGACGCGGCGCAGACCAAGGGGGCCGAGTTGCGCCCCGGCCTCGATCTGCGCACGCGGCCCTAGATCGAGCTCGACCCGGCCCAATCGCAGCCGATGCGGGATCGCGGTGAACTCCGCGTAGCCCTGGAGCCGCAACCGGTCTGCGTGCCCCGCAAAGAGTGAGGTGGGGCGCAGCTCGACGCGCGCGGCGATGAGACGTCCTGCGTCGAGACGCCCGATCACGTGCGCCTCGCGGCCGGCGGCGAGGGTTCCCGAGTGCGTGCTCTCGATCTCGAGCTCACCGATCGCGAATCCGCGCGGCCCCACCCGGGTCACGGTTCCCAGCACTGACGCCGGCGCGTGCGGTTTCGCCGGCTCGATTCGGGACGCGATGATCGTTCCTTCGCCGAGCCTGAAGCCGCTCACGCGGATGCGTTGCCCCGGCGCCACCACCTCCGGCCCGGGTGCCAACACCGTACCCTCATCGAGCCGCACCCGCTGGCCGAGGACGCGTAGCTCGTCCAGGCGACCCACTACCGCCGAGACCTCGCCGACCACCGCGTGATGGATCGCGATCCGCCGCGTCATTGCCGTATCACCTCGCTGCCTCGCGAGGGCCTCCACCACCTGACCGACCCGCAGCGCCTTGCCGGTGGCCGGCTCGCCATCGAGCACGATCTCGCCGCCCGCCGCCAGTTGCAGTCGCAGGCCGTTGACGGTGAGCGGGTCGAGACGAGTGATCGCGCCGATGATGCCGGTGCCGCCGATCCCATCCCCGGGATCGATGCCGGTGCCCCCGATGCCGTCCGCCCCGGGGTCGATGCCGGTGCCCCCGATGCCGTCGCCGGACACCGCGACCGCCGCATCGGGGGGCCCGGCGGTCGGGGGGGTCGCGCAGCCGCCCGCCGTCAGGGCAAGGACCAGCGCGACGAGGGCGGCCGCGCGCCGTGGGCGCGGCTCAATCATCGCGATGGCTCGCGTCGCGCGGCTCGGGATCGTCATCTTCCGCGTAGAAGAACACGCCGAAGTTCATGCGCCGCTTGGGTCCTCCACGCCCGGCTTGCCGGCGTTGCATGCCGAGCGCACGGCGATTGATCACCTTGAGCGTCGCCATCGCGTGGTCGAGCGCGAGCTTGCCGAGGGTGTTCACATCGGCATCAGACAGCCCGTGATAGGAAACGCCGCGTTCCAGGAACGCGGGGCGCTCGCCGAGCAGGTTGTGAGTGCCGGCCGCCATGTGGTCCGCGAGGTTGCGCCCGAAGTAGTAGGCTTTTTCCTCGAGCCCCTCGACCGGCACGAAGGCCTCGACCCGGAGCTGCACGCGATCCTTGGTGTCGATTTCGACGATCCCGAGGCGCAGCAGCTCGTCGAGCACCACCCGGGCGCGCAGGTCCTGGCGGCTGACCGATGCCACCAGCTCCTCGAAGCTTGCCCCGGCGCCATGGCCCTTACGCAGCGGCAGCGGCCTCGGTGCGCCGGCGCGGTCGAGATATCTTCGCTCCGCCACCCACTTGGCGACCAGCTGGGAGCCGAGCGAGACCGTCGCCGGCACCAATGACTCGCCCGGCGCCGCTCCCCGCAGCCGCCGTACGTCCTTGCGGTGCACGCCGGTCAGGAGACTGATTCGGCTGTCGGAGGCGGGCCGGCCCGGGACCGGGAAGGACCGCTCTGCGACCTCCACGTAGACCGATTTCATCAGCTCGCTCAGCAGAGGGAGGGTGATGCCGTGGGCGATCAGCAGACGCGTGAGCGGGCGAAGCACCCGGCGTAGCGCGTCGATGACGGCGCGGGGCGGCTCCCCGGGGGGCGTTGTGAGTGATGCGCCTTGCATGTGCTTATTCTGGCAGCTTGCGGGAAATATTCCCATGATCCGGGTCGTTCACCGGGACGCCCGACGCAGGTCATCGAGCCTTCGAGCGTCGTGAGAGAAACGAGCGGGGATGTTCGAGGTCGTTACATGATTGACGTGGGAATATTTCCCTCTTATAGTTTGAGCGTGGGAAATATTCCCGCAATCCAATAACCAGCATCAATCCGTGACAGGAGAATGAACATGAACGTGACCACTCACCGGATCCGAATCGGCCTGTTGGCCCCCGCCGCCGTGCTCGCCCTCGCCACCGCGTCGATTTCCATGGCCCAGGACGACCTCCGCTCGGCTGACCCGGAGGTGACCGTCGATCGAAGCGGAACCGAGCTCCAGGCCCTGCTCAGACCTCGCCCGGACATCGACCTGATCGATACCGCAATGGTGTTCAACAACCCGCGCCCCGACAAAGCGCAGGTGTGGTGCGTCGCGTTCGGCTACAGCGGTGCGCCGGTGGGGCGGATCAGACTGGAGATTCCCGCCCGGGGGGTGCGCTTTTTCCTCGCTTCCGACATCGCCAACAACCTCGATTTCATCGGCAGCGCGCAGTGTCACTCCCGCAACCAGGTGTTTCCATCGGCGTTCGTGGTCGGAGCCGCATTCAGCGATGCGCCCGCGCTTGCCCACCATCATTGGGACCGGACCACCGTACGATTTCCGGTGATCGTGACCCGCTGAGCCCCGACCGGTCGAGAGGCCGATTTCTCACGCCTTGACCTGCGGCCACCGGAGCCCCGGTGGCCGCCTCCCCGGCTAACCTGGATATTTCACCAAGGCGCCTCGCCGCTCGTCACTAAGCTTCTGAGAGCGATGAGAAAACGAACCGTTTTGGGCGGCCCGAGCGCGGCGCAATTTGTTTCCGCGGCGAGTCTACCCGGGCGCTAGCTCGGCTATGCGTGCCCGGACTTGGGCTTCACGCAAGCGATAGCTAC
>JBFHLI010000150.1:0-8545 GCA_041594935.1 Gammaproteobacteria bacterium
CGGTGGCCGATGCGCTGGTCACCCGTACCCCCGGACTGGGCTTGGGCGTGGTCGGGGCGGATTGCGCGCCGGTTCTTCTCAGCGACCCCGCCGCCAATGTCGTGGGCGCAGCCCACGCGGGCTGGAAGGGGGCGCTCACCGGCATCCTCGAAGCGACGGTGAAAGCGATGTGTGCGCTGGGAGCGTCGCGGGCCGGAATCCGCGCGTGCATCGGGCCCGCCATTCAGAGGACCTCGTATCGAGTCGGGGAGGACCTGTACAACGTGTTTCTCGAAGCGGACCCGAGCAATCGCCAGTTCTTCATCGGACCGGCCGGGTCCGAACGATACCGGTTCGACCTCACCGGCTTCCTGCAGCGACGCTTGCTGAGCGAGGGCTTGAGCGCGGTCGAATGCTTGCCGCACGACACGTTTGCGGACCCGAGCCGCTTCTTCAGCTACCGTCGCTCGTGCCTGGCGGGCGAGGCGGACTACGGCCGGCAGATCTCAGTCATCGCGCTCGAATGAGCAAGCGACGAAAGCGGCATCACGCCCGCACCCAAACGCTCCCGTTACTCGGCTCGCTCTGACCTGTGTGGCGAACTCGGCGCAACGAGCTAAGCGCGCATGCGTTCGTTTTGCGGGTCATAGGCCGGTTCGACCCGCACCGTCGCCCGGCGCCGATCCCCGAGCAGGAGAAAGTCGAAGCAAGTCCCAGGGCTTGCGTACTCCGGCTCGACGTAGGCGAACGCGAGGGTCTTGGCCACCCGGTGGCCATACGCGCCGCCGGTGGTGATTCCGACGATCCGATCGCCATCGAGCACCGGCTCGTTGCCCTGCGGATCGGCGTCCGCGACCTCGACGTCGCAGTAGACGAGCTTCAATTGCACCCCCGCCTGCTTGCGCGCGAGAAGCGCCTCGCGGCCGATGAACTCCCCCTTGCCGAGCTCGCCGAAGCGTTCCAACCCCGCCTCCAGGAGTCCGACCTCGGTGGTGAGCTCACCCCCCCAGGCTCGGTACGCTTTCTCCAAGCGCATCGCATTGACCGCGTAAACGCCGAAATTTGCGATATCGAATTCGGCTCCGGCTTCCATCACCGCGTCGTAGAGCTTCTCCATCTGCGCCATCGGGTGGTGCAGCTCCCAGCCAAGCTCCCCAACATAGGAGATGCGAAGGGCGCGGGTCGGAACGCCCGCGATATCGATCTCCTTGGCCCGTAGCCAGGGAAAGCCGGCATTGGTGAGGTCGGCATTGGTCAGCTTGGCGAGCACGTCACGCGATCGGGGCCCGGCGAGGACGAGAACTCCGTAGCGCTCGGTAACGTTCGAGATCTGGACATCTTCGCCCGCATCGAGGTGCTGCTCCATCCAGTCGAGATCGTGCAGCTCCGCCACCGCGGCGGACAGCACGTAGAACCGCTCGGGGGTCAGCCGAGTTACGGTCGCCTCGCACTCGATTCCTCCCGGCTCCCCCAACATCTGGGTGAGCACGATGCCCCCATCGTGCCGGGGCATCCGGTTGGCGCACAGCCGATCGAGAAACTTCGCCGCCCCCTTCCCGCTCACCTCGTACCTGGCGAAGCTGCTCAAGTCGAGCACCCCGACCCGCTCGCTCACCGCCCGACATTCCTCGCCCACGGCATCGAACCAGTTGGAGCGCCGGAAGCTCAATTCCTCGGCCGCGCCGTCGCGGGAAAACCACTTCGCTCGCTCCCACCCGAACACCTCGGCAAACTGCGCGCCGCTGGCCTTGAGCCGCTCGTAGATGGGTGTCGTCTTGACTGGACGACCGGCGTCGCGGAATTCACCGGGCGGATGCACCTGGTACATCTGCTGGTACTCGTCGATGGACTTGTGAAGACAGTAATCACCGAGCGCCCACGGCCCGTAGCGCCGGGGGTCGAATTCAAGCATGTTGATCTCGGTCTGACCGTGCACCATCCACTGGGCGAGATACTTGCCCGCCCCCGGCCCCTGGGTTACCCCGATGCTCGCGCCGCAGCAAAGCCAGTGGTTTCGCTGCCCGGGGGCGGGGCCGAGGAGAAAGGTGCCGTCCGGAGTGTGGGTGATGGGTCCACTCACCACGCGCTTGATTCCCGCGTCGCCGAAGGCCGGAATGCGCTTCATCGCCCATTCGAGCGAGGTCGAGAGACGGTCGATATCCGGGGGCAGCAGCTCCATGTCGAATCCCCAGTCGACACCGTCCAGCGCCCAGGCTTGAGCCCCCTCCATCTCGTAGGGACCGATCAGGATTCCCTGCTGCTCCTGACGGTAGTAACACGAGGCAATCGGGTCGCGCACCACCGGAGGCTCGCGTTCCAGCTCCCGCACCTCGCTCAGGTTCTCGGTGACGAGATACTGGTGAATCATGTTGACGATGGGCAGGCGGAGACCGGTCATCTCGGCGACCTGTGAGCCAAAGCACCCCGCCGCGTTCACGATGTGCTCACATACGATGGTGCCCTTTTCGGTCACCACCTCCCATTCGCCGTCCGGCCGCCGGTTGATATCGGTTACCCGATTATGCCGGTAGATCTCGGCCCCGCCGTTGCGGGCCCCCAGCGCCATCGCGTTGGTCGACCCGCTCGGGTCGGTATGCCCGTCTCCTGGGGTGTAGAAACCAAGCGCCACTCCGCTCGTGTCGAGCAGCGGGTGCAGCTCCTTGATCTCCTCCGGGCCGACGAGGTGAGACTCGACGCCGATATAGCGCAGCACGCCCTGGACGTACTTGAACCAGTCCTCCTCATCCTTGTTGGTGGCCAGCCGAATCGCACCGCAACCGTGCCAACCGGTGGCCTGTCCCGTCTCAGCCTCGATGCTCTGGTAGAGGTCCACTCCGTAGGCATGGATCTTGGCCATGTTGAGACTGCCGATGAAGTGGGGCACCAAACCAGCCGCATGCCAGGTGGACCCGGAGGTGAGCTCGCCCTTCTCGCACAGGACGACGTCGGTCCATCCCTCCTTGACCAGATGGTAGAGCAGACCGACACCCATCGCGCCGCCGCCGATCACGACTACCCTCGCATGCGTTCTCATCTCTCTCCTCCCGCTCCGAAACCGTGCTCCCCTGCGCGCGGTGCCGGGCTGGGTACTGCCGCCGACCGGATCCACCCTTGCACGGTTGCGCCTGCGACGCTAACGGACTTTTCTCCGCGTGACAACTCGATGGACTCGCGCAGCCGGGGGCGCCGCTGATATCCGCCTTGGCGGTCAGCCACCAAGGCAATCGACTAGAGCCGAGGCGTTGCGCCGCATCAGCTCGAAGTAGAGATCCGGTCCCGGGATCAGGGCCGCCCCGATCGGGTCAAGGATCCCCGATTTGAGCTCGGTCCCCTCGACGATGGTGGGCAGCAGCGACGACCGAAACTGCGGCTCGCTGAACACGCAGCGGGCCCCGGAGTCGAGAACCTTCGCGCGCAGCCGCACGATTCGTCGGGCACTCGGCATGAGGTCCGGCCGTACGACCACTGAACCAACCGCGTTGAGCCGGTAGCGGTGCTCGAGATACTGAAAGGCATCGTGGAACACGACGTACGGCACATCGCGGACGGACGCGAGCTCGCGCCCAAGCGCCACATCGAGTTCATCGATGCGCCGCTCGAGCTCGACCGCATTACGGCGGTACGCGGCGGCGCTCGCGGGGTCGATCTCGATCAGGACCTCGGCAATCGCTCGAACGATGTGCTTTGCATTAGCCGGATCGAGCCAGAGGTGAGGGTCGAAAGCATGCGGAACCGAGGGCTCCCCGGCCGTTTCGAATGCGTGCCCCTCTTCTTCCCAGGGCCCCCCGACGCGATTGGGTAGGAGCTCGATCCCCGGCGCATACATCAGACCGAGGGTTCGAGTCGTTCCCCTCAAGGCGCGCAGCGGCCGGCGGAGGAAGGTCTCCATGTCGGGGCCGATCCAAAAGACGATGTCCGCATCGCTCAACTGCGCGGCTTGTGAGGGCTTCAGCTGGTAAGCGTGGGGGGACGTATAGCCTCGCAGCAACAATTCTGCCTCGCTCACTCCAGCCATCACGCCCGCCACCAGGGAATGTAGCGGCGCGATGCTGACTACCACGCTGGGCACCGCAACCACCGCAGGCGAGGCGATGAGCCCTGCCAGCAAGCTTGCGGCGACGACGCGTCCCGCCTGCCCGGAAAGCAAGGCCCACCACGCCCAGCAAAAGAGGTGCCGCTTCATCGCACGGTACTATAAGCTCTCGCTCCACCAATCCGATAGGCGACACGTCCAACGCCTGGTATGGATCCCACCACGAATCGACGCAACCGGAGAAAATCACCATGGATTCCACCGTCATCATCGGCTCCAATCGAGGCATCGGGCTCGAGCTTTGTCGGCAAACATCGGGCCGCGGCGACCACGTGATCGCGGTGTGTCGTAACCCGTCGAGCGAGCTCGAGGCGCTCGACGTACGGGTGGAGAGCGACATCGACGTCACGTCGGACTCCGATGTCAGGGGTCTCGCTGACCGGCTAGACGACGTATCGATCGGGCTTCTTATCAACAACGCGGGCATCTTGGCCGCGGATGCCCTCGAAGCGCTTGACTTCGATTCGATTCGCCGTCAGTTCGAGGTCAATGCCCTAGGTCCGCTTCGGGTCACCGCCGCCCTCGCGCCCCGGCTGAGGCACGGAGCCAAGGTTGCGATCGTCACGAGCCGGATGGGATCGATCACCGACAACACCTCGGGGGGGCGCTACGGCTACCGGATGTCCAAGGCCGCGGTGAACATCGCCGGCGTCTCACTCGCGCGCGATCTTCGTGCGCGGGAGATCGCGGTCGCCCTCCTCCATCCTGGCTACGTTTCCACCGACATGACCAACCACTCCGGGGAGGTCTCTCCCGCTGCCGCCGCCACCGGGCTCTTGGCGCGAATCGACGAGCTCACCCTGGAGCGGTCGGGGAAATTCTTTCACGCCAACGGCGAGCCGCTGCCATGGTGAGTGCAAGCAAGGGATTCGATTCGCTGGTGACGTTCTGCTTCACCCGGAATCTCGACCAGACCGCCCGCTTCTACGAGGACCAGCTCGGTCTCGAGCTGTCGCTCGACCAAGGCACCTGCCGGATCTATCGAGTTGCTCCCGGTGCCCATCTCGGATTCTGCTCTCGTCCCGCCGCCGAACGTCCCGAGGGAATCATCCTTACCCTCGTCACGGGTGACGTGGACGGCTGGCACCACCGTCTCGAGCGGCGCGGGGTGGTCTTCGAGAAGCCACCGATGCACAACCCGGCCTACAATATCTACCATTGCTTCCTGCGCGATCCCAATGGCTATCTGATCGAGATCCAGCGCTTTGAAGACCCGGCCTGGAGGTCGTGACACCGCGCCGAGAAACCCCGGACTCGGGATTTGCCGCAATCACCAAAGTGTAATACCGTTCAGCCATTCGGAACGGAATCCGACTCTTAAGCACAACCGCGGGCTGGGACGCGCCCCTTGGACATTCACCCTTCCCTCGCAAGAGCCCTCGCCCTGCTCAAAGACAGCGAGCGGCAGCAGGCGCTGATAAGAGTCGCGATCATCGCGATTGTCTCGCTTTACCTCGCACTTCCCTGCGCAGAAACCGAGCCCGATTGCGGGCAGCGCCCGACGGCGCTGCATTTCGTTCTCGGGTATCTCGTTTTCGCCCTTGCGGTGCTTGCATCGTTTCGCTGGCAGCCCCGCGCAAGTTCCTTCCGTCGCGGCCTCACTCTCGCGTGCGACCTCGGGGTGACGACCTATGCCGCGTTCCTGGGAGGAGAGCTGCTAGCACCATTCTTCGCCATCTACCTGTGGCTCGTGCTCGGCTACGGCATTCGATACGGACAGAAATACCTTTTCGCCGGGACCCTCCTTGCCGCCGCCGGGTTCACCACCGTGCTCGCAAAGAACTCATTCTGGCTGAGCAACCGGCCAAGCGGGGTCGGGATGCTCCTGACTCTGGTGGTCATCCCGGTCTTCGTGTCCTTGCTGCTCCGACGCTCGGAGCGTGCCAAGCGCGAGACGGAGGAGGCAAATCGCGCCAAGACTCAGTTCCTCGCCAACATGAGCCACGAGATCCGCACCCCCATCACCGGCATCATCGGGATGACGGATCTGCTGTCGGAAACCGACCTGTCAGACGAGCAACGACAGCACCTCGACACCATCGAGGTTTCCGCCCAGACCCTGCTCGCGATGCTCGAGGACGTGCTGGATATCTCCAAGATAGAGGCCGGCAAGCTCGTGGTCAGCGCGACCGAGTTCGACTTGCACGCGGTGCTGAGCGCAGTTGCATCGACGTTTCGAGTCGAAGCGCACCAAAAGGGTTTGCGGTTCGTGAGCCGGATCGACGGCAACGTGCCATTCGCGTTGGTGGGAGACGAGCTGCGGCTCAAGCAGGTGCTGCTCAATCTCGTTGCGAACGCGATCAAGTTCACCCCAACCGGCGAGGTGCAGGTGCGGGTAAGCTGCCTCGATAAGAACGGCGATGATGTGCGCCTTCGCTTCGAGGTCAACGACAGCGGGATTGGAGTCCCGCGCGCACGCACGCACGAGATATTCCGCCCGTTCGTGCAGGCCGACCTCTCCTACACCCGTGCGTTCGGGGGTACCGGACTCGGCACCACGATCTCCAAGCAGCTGGTTGAGCTCATGGGAGGCGCGATCGGCTTCGAGAGCGTGCCTGGGACCGGAAGCTGTTTCTGGTTCGAGCTGACGCTCGTGCGGCAGGACGCAGCGCCCGCGCCTGCGCTAGCGGCCGCCCTGCGAGGCATTATGGTGAGCAAGGACGCGGAGCAGCATCGTTCTTTGAACGAGATGCTGCGTCCGGCAAACGCCAGTCTGAGTCGCGTGGCCGATCTCGACCTCGCTTATCTGGCAGTGCGCGACTCGAGCGAGCGCGGTCGGCCGTATCGATTCGTCGTTGTCGACAAGGATCACCTTCGTTCGGGGGCAGATGAGTTGCTGCGCCTCTCCCGTGGGTGCGGCCCGCTGACTCCCCTCGGCCTCATCGCCATCGGCCACGGTGACGTCCCCGCCAAAGTCCGCACCCCACCCCTTTCCATCTTGAGCTTGGTAGACACGCCGGTGGCGCTGGCCGACATCTACAACGCCATTCACGCTTGCATCGCACATCGGGGCGCCCGGTCCCGGCCCGCCCCGGGGTCAACGGTGGGGCCCAAACGCCTGCGGATCCTGCTCGCAGAGGATGACGACATCAGTCAGAAGGTCATATTCACCATGCTCGAGAGAGCCGGCCACACGGTGACAATCGCGTCCGACGGCGAGGCCGCCCTCGAGCTGATCGAGCAGCACCGATTCGACATCTGTGTCGTCGACATGCACATGCCTCGAGCGAGCGGACTCGATGTCATTCGCTTTTGCCGATTCGACTCACCTCCACGCCGCCACCTGCCGTTCGTGGTGCTGAGCGCGAACGCCACGGTGGAGGCAAGGCGGGAATGCGAGGAAGCCGGGGCCGATGCCTATCTTACGAAGCCGGTGTCGCGCGACCAGCTGATCGCGGTAGTGGAGCCGCTTGCCGGAGTCGCTACGCGCGCGCGGGCACCCCTTGGCGCCAAAGCTTCGCCCGGCGACTCGTGGCTCGAACAGCCGCTGCTCGACTCGGTCGTCATCGAGAGCTGGCTCGAGATTGCTGCGGGCAAACAAATCGTCACCGCCCTCGTCGAAGAACTTCGGAAAACGGCAGAGCGGATCGCCCCGGCGACGTCTGCCGGGCACCTAGTTGACGTTGTCACGGCGGTGCAGCCGCTCGCGTTCCAGCTGGGCGCGACCCGACTGCATCGCTTTGCGCGCGCCGTCGCCCGCCTCGGAGTGGTTGAGGTCGAGATCCGGCGTCTCGCCTTCGGCTCGGAGCTCAGGCGACTCCTAGACGGGAGCATAGATCGCGCGTGCGAACTGCTGCGCCGAGCCGAGCTCCCGGCGATGCAGACCGAAGAACCCGCGGTGGTGGACGGATACCGGACCCTCAGCGCCCTGATCGGCGCGAGAGAGACTGCGGAGGACCACGCCGCGATAAGTCAATTATTACGGCAGCTGGACGATCTCGAATCGATGCTCGGCCAGGCCGACCCGATCCTCGACGCAAGGCTCCTGCACGATCTCGGCGCCCGCGCAGCGAGACTGGGGGCGGTGGCAATCGCGCGACACTGCGAGCGGCTCGGGACCGCGTGCCGCGGGTCCCCGGAGCTGGCCACCCCGGACGAGATCCGGGCCTGCTGCCGGATAACGAAGTCGCGCATCAAGGAGATCGTCACCCGTGTGTCAGAACGCACCCCCACCGACGGCCTGGGCCTGGCACCGACCCCGTGGTGATCTCACCACCAGCGCAATCGGGGCGACCAACGCCGGTGTGGAAGGTTCCGTGTGATCAAAATCTTGCAACGAGTCGGCCATTGCGGCCTCACTCAACCCAGCGATTCTCAGAAAGGGGTGAAGCGGTTCAACCATAAGCCTGGATATTCCACCAAGGACCCGAAACGATGGCGTCGGATAGGCGGGTCCGAACGCCGGGCTGGAGCGCAAGGGATAGCCGTAGCTATCGCTTGCGCGAAGCCCAAGTCCGGGCACGCGTAGCCGAG
>JBFHLI010000151.1:0-8441 GCA_041594935.1 Gammaproteobacteria bacterium
ATGAAGCTCTACAACGGCGGCGTGCTGGGGAAAAAAACAAGGCGGGTAAGACCTACACCCTCGGCCCCCGAGACGCGGTCTTTTTCTCGAGGAACAACTCACTTGACGCGGCTGAGGGATCGAGACCATCGAAACGAGAGCGGGGGCGGGGAGAGTGTGTCACTTGCACCATAGAGTATTCGAGAAACTATCCGGATCGCCGCGGCGGCTGCGCGGTCTGCATCCGCAGCCCCTCGAGATTCTTGATGGCGCGCTCGCGCCCGACCGCGACGATGAGAAAATCGCATCCGGCTTTTCCGTGCCACCCCAGTGCGCGTACATGCCCGATACCGCGCCGTGCTCGTACTCTGACGGCAGACACGGGAAACCGGCAACGCCCCATGGCCGATGAGATACCGGCCCGAAATCGACGGCCTTCGCGCCCTGGCCGTGATCCTGGTCGTGCTATTTCACGCAAGAACTCCGGGGTTCAGCGGCGGATTCGTGGGGGTCGATGTCTTCTTCGTAATCTCGGGCTATCTCATCACCTCGCTGATCGTGAGCGACCTCAAGCAAGGCCGCTTCAGCCTTCTCGGCTTCTGGGAACGCCGCGCCCGCCGGATTCTTCCCGCCTTGACCGCACTGGTCTTGGTGAGCCTTGCGATCGGGTGCTGGGTACTCGCGCCTAAAGACCTGCAACGGCTCGCGCAGCAAGCATTCGCGCAGAGCATCTTCGCGTCCAACTTTCTGTTTTGGCAACAATCGGGTTACTTTGGCGCGACCGCCGATTCAATTCCTTTGCTGCACACGTGGTCGCTCGCTGTCGAGGAGCAGTTCTACCTGCTCTTCCCGCTGCTTCTCGCGTTTCTCGCTCGTTTCCGGCTACGGGTCATGGCCGGGGTCCTGCTCGCGGTCGGCTTGGTCTCGTTTGCGGGGAGCGCCTGGGCGGTCATGAACGGTGCGGAGCGCGCCGCTTTCTTCCTCTTGCCCACCCGTGCCTGGGAGCTGTTCACCGGGGCGCTCCTCGCCCTGCAACCCGACCGGCTCCGTACCCGCCTGAACGATGGAAAGGACCAGCTACTCTGCGCGCTGGGGCTCGCCGCGATCGCGGTTGCCGTGTTCACTTTCGACCGCTCGACCCCGTTCCCCGGGACCACTGCGCTCCTTCCTGTCGGAGGGACGGCTGCAATCATCTATGCCAGCGCGCCGGGACGGACTTCGATTGGACGTCTACTGGCTGATCCACGCTTGGTGTTCCTCGGCCTGATTTCCTACTCCCTGTATCTATGGCACTGGCCGTTGCTGGTGTTCGCTCGATACTTGAATCACGGCACGGCACCCTCTGCCACCTCAACGGTCGCGGTGATTGGTTTCAGCGTCGCGATTGCCTACGGATCCTGGCGCTTCGTGGAGACCCCGTTCAGACAGCGCCGGCTCCTTGTCTCGCGAAAGCTGATGCTCGGGGCCGCCGGCACCGCCCTAGCCATGATGGCCGCGCTCGGCCTCGCCGGGCATCTCGGGGACGGCTTCCCTGGCCGGCTACCGGTTGCCGCGGCCAACTACGCCGCCGCAGCGAAGGACGGAAATCCACATCGCTCGAAGTGCCATTCGTTGCCCGTCGAGTCGGTACGAGCGAACCGCGTCTGTAAACTGGGACCCGCGGGAGCCCCCCCTGGACTCATCAGCTGGGGTGACAGCCACGCCGACGCGATGATGCCGTTGTTCGAGTGGTTCGCGCTCGAGAGCTCGGTGCCCGTATGGCATGCGTCGTCGTCCAGCTGCCCCCCGATTCTGGGGGTCATGCGGGCCCGGAGGTCGCTTTGTTACGACTTCAATCAAGCAATGCTCGCGCTCGTCTCTAGAAGCGGCGTAAAGCATGTCGTGTTGACGGCAAGATGGGCAAATTATGTCGAAGGAAGAGAGCCGGCGGGTGTGGAGGCCTCAGAACCTCCTGATTACCTGCAAGATGCTCAAACGCGATCTCTTGACCGCAAGAGCTCCAAGGCCGTCTTTTCGAGACAACTTGAGCCCACGATTGACGCGCTGTTGGACATCGGCGTCCACGTCTGGCTGGTGCGACAGGTACCCGAGCAGCGATTCAACGTTCCTGAGCGGCTTGCAACCGAGACCTGGAAAGGTGGCGATCCGACCATGGTCGGTCGTCCAGAATCCGATTACATTCGGCGGCAGCAGTTTGTCGATGCGCAGTTCGCGAACGTAATCGGGCCGCGGGTCCACCTCTTGGATCCGGCATCGATGCTGTGCGCCGGGGGTTTTTGCCGGGTGGAGATCGACGGTCACTCGCTCTATCGAGACGACGACCACGTCTCCTCCTTTGGCGCGATCTGGTTGACCCCCGCGTTTGCACCTCTCTTCGGGGCGGTCACGGAACGCCAGTGGGTCGCGCCGCGCGCACCGCCATGACGACGCCCTGAATCGCCGGCACGTACCCCGCGAACCCGATGCCTCGACACGGTCATCACCATCCGGACCCGGCTGGGTAATGTCGAAATCTCTTACATGCCCGCCTCACCACCCGATTAACCCTAAGTCGCGGAAATTAGGAGGCTTATCAGTTGCAGGCATTTGTCGTCCAGGGCCACTAGTGTGAACCGGGTCACAAATCTGTCCGCCTGAGCGTCGACATTCTTTACACGGGTCTCTGGAGTCCGCTCTCAACCGCTGTTAACTCGCTGACAAGCTTAGGCTGGAATGAATCTTGCAGCGCAACGTGGTCGTGATAACACGAGGCTGATGCGCGGCGTGCCGGGGTACGTAGACCTGCCCGGCGGTTGAGCGTCCCGGAGCGAAAGGGCGAACTCGAGAGCTCGCGCGATTACGATGAGAAGAGATGCGGGAGGTAGTCCCCTTTGAAGAAGCTGACACTCTTTCTCCCCGCCGTTCTCCTCTGCATCTCGGTGCAAGCGTTCGAGGGGTTCGGTGCGTTCATCGGCGTCGGGATGGGCGCGGAGCCCAACGGCCAATTTACCGAGCAGCAGTTCCGGCTGATTGCGGAGCGCTACGATCTCGTGTTCATCAACAAGTTCCACGGGCGGTGGGACCGGGACCTCCACCACGCGGCCGCTCGCAGACTGGTCGAGCTCAATCCCGACATCAGCGTGCTCGCCTACCTCTCGGCGAGCTATCGCTTCTACCGGCACGCCCAATACGGCCGCGACGCGTTCGAGGACCGGATGGACTGCATGAATCCGGACCCGTGGATACTGTGTGATGCTAACGGTGAGCCCGTTCCGACCGGCACACCGACTCCAACCTACTGGGTGGACCTATCGAACGAGGAGTATCGCGAGTGGGCGCTCGACACGATCGAGGATTGGCTCGAGGCGGAGCCGTCGTACGCGGGGGTGCTCATTGACAATGCCCGACCCATCGAGCAGCGCGGAAGGTTCTACATGCGTATCACGCCCGCCAAGAGAGCGGCCTGGAATGCTGGGCTGGAAATGCTGCTGCGCGGAGCCAAGGAGCTGGCGAGCCGACGCGGTAAGCTCGCTCTTTACAACGGGTTGGGCATCACGGCGTCGGGTTTGCCCAACGAAGCGCCTCTGCGGGTGACCGATGGCGCGCTGCATGAGTGGTTTTGTGTGGGCAGCGCCGACGAGGTGCTCTCACCACCGGCGTTGCTCGACCAGGTCCATCTCCTCGAACGCGTGAACGGCGACGGGCTCGTGGCCCTCGCGAAGGTCAACGCCGACCGCAGCGAGTTGCCCGACCGCGAGGGCCTCTCGCGCTTTTGCCTTGGGGTGTTCGCCTTGGGGTTCACGCCGGAGGTGGGCTTCTACAAGTTCGGGGACGGGTATAACGGCACCACGGGCGAGATCGAGGAGAACGCGCTCGAGATCGACGCCCCGTTCGGGGCTCCCCTTGGTCCCTACCTGAAGCTGGCAAACGACCTCTACGCCCGCGAGTTCGAGAACGGCTGGGTGTTGGTGAACATGAGCCAAACGGCCGCGCACAGCTTCACGCATCCTCTCAACACTAAGCTCTACAACGGCGGCGTGCTCGGGAAAAGGTACAAGGCGGGCAAGACCTACACCCTCGGCGTCCGGGACGCAGCCTTTTTCTTAAAGCAACAGTAAAAGTCGCGAGGACAAATCAACCCTCTTCAGCATTCGGCGTCCCGTCCCGGTCGACCGCCGCCCGTCCAGCAACTCGCCGCGGAGGGGGGATGCCGCGGTTGCGCTGCCGCGGCCCGCGTTCATGCACGAGCCGGGAAACGATGCGCTCCGGATCGGTCCAGCCGGTCTCGTCCTGTATCGTGCGGCATCGCGCGAGCAAACGTCGGAACTGCTCTCCCGGCCCGTAGCCGGCCTCGATGAGGTGGCGGCCCTGCACCACCGACCGGGATCGCACGCCGTCCAGGGAGAGCTCGCCGATTCGCTGCAGGAAGGTTTCGCCGGCCGGAAACTTGCGCTCGCGGGCCGCCGGCGTCGAGCGGCCGAAGTGGTCCGCCCGGGCGAGCCGCTCCAGCAGGGTAAGCGGCAGGCCGAGGGCTGCGAGCTTGCGGGCCAGTCGACGGTAGGCGCTGGGACCGGCCGACTGGCTCGGAAGAGTGAAGGGGCGGCGATGAAATCGCACCAGCAGGCACACCCGGGCGATGAGTTGCTTGGGCGCGCGAAGCCGTTCGAGAAGCGTCCGGGTCGGTGGAACCCCGCGGGCCTCATGGCCGGGCGAGCGTATCCGAGCGTCGGCATCGCGGCGGGTCGTCGCCGGCTTGCCGAGGTCGTGACACAGCGCCGCGAACATCAACAGCACGTCGTGCTCCCAGTCGGACGTGCGCAGCCCGGCCGCAGCGTCGACGACGAGCAGGGTGTGGGTCCACACATCGCCCTCGGGGTGCAAGACCGGGTCCTGCGGCACGCCGACGGTGGCGGCGAGCGGCGGAAAGAACCGGACCAGCCGGGTGTCGGCGAGAAACTTGAGCCCCCGAGCCGGGCGCTCGCACTCGAGCAGCAGCCGGCGCAGCTCCACGAGGATCCGTTCCCCGGGCAGGGGCTCCAGATCGAGGCTCGCGCACCCGGCCCGGAGCTCGGCGTCCGGCGTCATCCCGAGGCCGGCGTGCAGCCGCGCGACGCGAAGTGCACGCAGCGGGTCGCTTGCAAAGGTGATCGGATCGGTGGCCCGTAGCCGCCGGCCCGCGAGGTCCGCTCGACCGCCGAACGGATCGAGGACCGCGCCGCTCTCAAGGTCGAGGCCGATGCTGTTGATGGTGAGGTCGCGGCGCCGCGCCGCGGCTGCAAACGCCTGCCTCAGCTCGCGATCGGAGGCCGACGCGGAGCGAGCGCCCGGCGTGGGCTCACCGCCGGCCGGAAGCGAGAAATCGACGTCAAGCCCCTTGACGCGCAAGACGTCGAAGGCACGCCCGATCCGGATCACCTCGCCGAGCTCGCCGAGGACGCCCTCGAGCTGCGCTCGGTCGAGCCCGAACACCTCAACGTCATAGTCCTTCGACTCCCGCCCCAGCAGCGCATCCCGCACATAGCCGCCCACCAGCACCGCGCGCCCGCCCGCGCGGCCAATCGCGCGCGAAATCCCGTGAAGCTCATCCGGGATCGGCACCGCATTCGGATTGGCGTTCAGCTCGAGCTCACTCCTCAGACATCGACCACGCACTGGGCAACCCAGCCGCCTCCAGTCGCCTCGGACACTGCGAGCGCGGTGAGCGTCGCACCCTTGACCTCCACCGCCGGGCGGTGGCGAGCGCGGTCGATCGGCTCTCCCCAGGCGGTGGCCTCGAGTGCCGATCGATCGATCCGGACCTCGAATCGAGCGAACAGCATGTCCCGGGTCGCCATCTCGTAAACGAGCGCGTTCAGCCAGTCGACGAGCAGCAGCTCGCGGTCGGGCGCCTCGCAGTGGATGCCCACCGGCACCGTGGGACGCACCGACCCGGGCTCGCTCACCGCGGCGCTCAGCGCGAGAGCGGCCTGCTCGAACGCCTCTTCGATCGTGGCGCCGTGACCGCGCACCCCCAGGTCGGCCATGTGCTCGAAGTGCTCCCAGCGTTTATGCTCGGTTTCGGTCCTCATCGGCCCCGGCCCGGGATCGGGCGCGAATGCCGCGCCGCGACGGTGGTCAAACGCAGTATGCCTGATGTGAGGGCAGGGTTCGTGGGTGAGGCTCGCGCCCGGGATGGTGGCGGCCTCGAGCCACTTCGGCGACGCCGCACGGCGCCGGCGCAACATTGGAACTCGAACAACTGGATCCGCACGACGATGGATACGAAGAGACTCAACCGCATTTCGGATTACGAGTGGCGCATAGAACCGGAGGGCCGCATGCGGGTCCCCGGGATCATCTACGCGGACGAGGCCCTCATCGAGGACATGGACGACAAGGTCCGCGCTCAGGTCAGCAACGTCGCGACCCTGCCGGGCATCGTCAGGGCGTCTTTCGCGATGCCGGACGCGCACTGGGGATACGGCTTCCCGATCGGGGGCGTCGCGGCCTTCGATCCGCGCGACGGCGGGGTAATCTCGGCCGGTGGCGTCGGATTCGACATCTCGTGCGGGGTGCGCACCCTGCACACCGGCCTTGCGCGAGGCGATCTGGATGCGGTGAAGGAGCGACTTGCCGACGACTTGTTCGACAGCATCCCGGCCGGCCTGGGCAGCCACAGCGACATCACCCTGAGCCGTCGAGAGATGGACGCGATGCTCGAAGGCGGCGCTGAGTGGGCCGTCGATCAGGGCTACGGAACGCCTGCGGACCTGGGGCGGATCGAGGAGCAGGGTCGGATGCCGGGCGCAAGGTCCGGAGCGGTTTCGGACAAGGCCAAGGACCGCCAGCGACGCGAGATGGGAACCCTCGGCTCGGGCAACCATTACCTCGAGGTGCAGCGGGTCGCGGAGCTCTACTGCCCGAGGGCCGGTGGCAGCTTCGGCCTCCACGAGGGCGACATCCTGCTCAGCATTCACTGCGGATCGCGCGGTCTCGGTCACCAGATCGGAACCGAGTTCTTGCGTCGCATGGCGATCGACGCGGCCAAGCACGGCATCGACCTGCCCGACCGCGAGCTTGCGTGCGCGCCGATCGACTCTACACTTGGCCGGGAATACCTCGACGCGATGCGGGCCGGCATCAACTGCGCGCTCGCCAACCGCCAGATCGTCACTCACTTCGCGCGGCAGGTCTTTGCGCGCGTGCTGCCGCGTGCGCAGCTCGGCCTGCTCTACGACGTGTCCCACAATACCTGCAAGGTCGAGGAGCACCTCGTCGACGGCCTTCCCCGATCCCTGTTCGTGCACCGTAAGGGAGCCACGCGAGCCTTCGGGCCCGGCGACCGTAGCCTGCCGGAGGCGTTCGTCGGCGTCGGCCAGCCGGTGCTCATCGGCGGCACCATGGGCACCTCGTCCTATATCCTGGTGGGCACCGAGCGCGCGGAGGCCCTGTCCTTCGGGTCTGCGTGCCACGGAGCCGGCCGAAGCATGAGCCGAAACGAGGCCAAACGGCGGTGGCGGGGCGCCGACGTGGTTCGCGACCTCGATGCGCACGGCATTCTCGTTCGCAGCAACTCCCTCCGTGGGGTCGCGGAGGAGGCGCCCCCCGCTTACAAGGACGTGACCGCGGTGGTGGAGGCCGCCGACCGGGCAGGACTCGCCCGCAAGGTCGCCCGACTCGCGCCGGTGGTTTGCATCAAGGGCTGATCTCACCCCAAGGGGGGCGTGCACATCAGCCGCGACACGACTTCGAGACTAGTCGCTCGCGAGAAATCGGATAAATCCCAGCTTGGGAGGCACTTCCTCGGTACGTTCGACGAGGCCACAGGCCTCGCCGCGGTGCTCGATCTGACGGCTGAAAAGGTGGGTGAGCATCTCCGCCTGCGCGTTGGCGTGGGCCTCACCCGCGAGATTGCGGTAGGCGACGGGCCGCATGAGGTCTTCCTCGGACAGACCGTGCACGTAATCGTAAAGGATCACGTCCTCGGCCACCGTCGCGTCGCGCAACGATTCCAGATCGTCGTGCAGCTCCTCGTGCACCGAGACGATATCCGACTCATAGCCCCGTAGCCGTGCCAGCCACAGGCGATTGATGACAAGGAGGTGATTGAGCACCCCGTGGAGGCTGCGCCCCGAGATGGGGCAGCGCTGACGGTAAGCGCTCTCGGTGAGGCTCGCGCAGACCGTGTACAAACGCTCCGTCGCCCACAGATTGTAACGCGCGCAGGTACGGAAATGGCCGTGCAGGGAAGCTTGCATCTCAGGCGGCACCTATCCCCTGGGGCGCGGGCGGCCTCAATCTGGACTCCGGCGGCGGGCGACGCGGCACCTCATCAGGCGGCGGGGGCTCCTCGAGCGGGGGAGCCGGCGGCGGGCTCTCCGCGGGCTCCCCCGGGTACTCCGGCGGCGCCCCCGGCTCCGGGGAGTCGCCCGGCGGCCGCCACTCCGACCGGGAGCGCATCGAATTGCCCGCGTGCATTGCTACCCTCCCTGATCGCCCTCGGC
>JBFHLI010000152.1:0-8435 GCA_041594935.1 Gammaproteobacteria bacterium
GAGTCATTTTTCCCAGCCGCCGATCGCCAATCTCGTCGTCGCGCCGCTGCATCAGTCCGTAAACAACATCGAGCAGTATCTTTCGACCCAGCTGGGAATCCCAGTGCGGAGCCTGGACCTTAACTCGCTCGTTGACTCGCCGGAGCCGTTGAGCGATCGGCTGCAGTTCAAGTGCCTGCTGGCCGTCGGCGGGGCGCTGCGGCTGGAGGGGAAGACCCTGTGAACCAGCAGGTCAACCTTTATCAGCCGATCTTCCGGCGCGAGAAGAAGGTCTTTTCGGCGGCGGCGATGGTGCAGCTGGGGAGCATCGGGTTGATCGGGCTGATGCTCATCTACGCTTACTCGTATCTGCAGACCCGCAGCGCAGTCGGTGACCTGGCGCGACTAGCGGGCGAGCGTGAGGCCTTGCAGCAACGGGTAATGCAGCTCGGTCAGCAGTATCCGGCCAAGCAGAAGAGCATGCTTCTCGAGCAGGAGGTCTCTCGCATCGAAGCGGAGATCGAGCAACGTAGGCGGGTTCTCGCGGCGCTTGAGGGAGGGACCTTCGGCGACCCACAGGGCTTCGGCGATCACCTGGAGGCATTGGCGACCCGACACGTGGAAGGCACCTGGATCACCGGTGTCGATATTGCCGACGGCGGTCGTACGATCGGTATCGAGGGAAGCGCACTGTTTCCCGAGCTGGTGCCGTACTTCATTCAAAGACTCTCGAGCGACACCGTCTTTGCCGGTTCATCGTTCAATGTCTTGAATCTCAAGCAAGTCGTTGACGGCCGCTCGCGAGTCGACTTCGTGCTGAGTACGGGAGACCTCGACTAAGCGATGGAAGGTCTGCGAAATCTCGCCGCCCGTGTCGATGGGCTGAGCGTTCGGGAGAGGGCACTGATCATGGCCACGGTGCTGGTGGTCCTTTACTTGCTCTGGGACACCGCCCTCATGCATCCCCTCGACATGCGGCAATTCAAACTGAGCGATCAGCTCGCCACTACCCGGGTGGAGATCGACACGCTCAACCGGGAGGCAGCCGTGATCATTGCGCGACAGGGCGAAGATCCGGATGCGGATAATCGAGCCCAGCTCGACGTGCGGCATCAAGAGCTGGCCGAGCTCAAGCTCGCGCTGCAGGAGGCCGCCCGACGGCTCGTTCCGGCCGAGGAGATGGCGAATCTACTCGAAACGGTTCTCCGGCGCAGCCGCGGAGTGCAGTTCTTACGCTTGGAAGGTCTCGGTGCGAACTCAATCCTCGAAGATCTTCCAACCGCGAGCGGAGCCGAGACGGCGCCAGGGGCGGGCGGGACCGCCAGTCGTCCTGCAGTCCAGGCGGCCTTCAAGCACGGACTACTGATCGAGTTCGAAGGGGGGTATCTCGAGGCTCTGAGCGTGCTCCGAGAGCTAGAAGACCTGCCCTGGGTGTTCTTCTGGGATAGCGTCAAGCTCGGGGTGGAGGAATACCCCACCGCGAGGCTGGCCATCACGGTGTTCACCCTAAGCTGGAATCGAGCGTGGATCGGGGTTTAGGAGGATGTGGCGCAATCTCGGCCTGTCGATCTTTCTCGCCTCGGACCTATCTGCGGCGGTGACCCTCCCGGATCCAACCCAACCGCCCGATCATGCGCCGTTGTTACCGCCCGAGGTCCAGGAGGCCGTGGTGGACTGGAGAGTCAGCGGCATCACGATCTCGCATGCGGCCCGCAGTGCGATCGTAAACGGAGTCGTGGTGGTACCCGGGCAAAGCCTTGGACGAGCCACCGTGGTCCAGATCCTTCCCGGGGAGGTCGTCTTGGACCAGGACGGCTTGCGGGTAACGGTGAAGCTACTCGGGCCACCCGTCAAACGTCCGGTGTCCAACTAATCGAGCCCGCGAGCCAACTGATGACGCCCAATGTCGAACCCATCCCTCTGGCGATTCTCGCTGTCACGGTGCTGCTGTTCTTGAGTGCCTGTGAGACCACTCCGCGTGAGCATGTGCTGGATAGCGCGGACGCAGTCATCGCCGATGCCATTCAGTCGCAGCCCCGCGCTCAGGTTCCTCGGCAAGTTGCTGATGCTCTGCTGCCATCGCTCGCCCTCAATGAGCTCGAGACTCTGGACGTTCAGGACGATCAGCGTTTCGATATTGCGGTGGACGGCGCCCCGGCGACTCAGTTCTTCATGAGCCTGGTCGAGGGCACCCGGTATAACATGGTGGTTCATCCCGAGGTACAGGGAGTCCTGTCTCTCAATCTACGCGACGTCACGATTCTGGAGGTGATGGAGGCGGTTCGCGACGTCTACGGGTTCGAATTCGTGCGCACCCCCTACGGATTCCAGGTACTGCCGGGCCGTTTGCAGGCCCGCATTTACCAGATCAACTTTCTCAATGTTCTGCGCTCCGGAAGATCCTCGAGCTTCGTGAGCTCGGGGGCTCTAACGGGCTCTCGCGCCGCGGGCGGAAACGGCGAGGATGATTCACTCAGCTCGACGGTGGAGCAGGGGCGCGACTCTTCGATACTTGGAACCCAGATCAATACCGAGCAGCCGGAAACAGCGTTTTGGCAGGAGCTGCTCTTCTCCATTGAAGCCATTCTCGGTACCGGCGACGGCCGAAGCGTGGTCGTCAACCCGCAGTCGGGGGTGGTCGTCGTGCGCGCGCTTCCGAGCGAGCTGCGGGAGGTGGAAACCTTCTTGCGCGCGACCCAGCTCATCGTTCAGCGGCAGGTCATTCTGGAAGCCAAGATCGTGGAGGTCGAGCTCAGCGAGCGTTTCCAGACCGGAATTAACTGGGCGGCGTTGTTGGAGGTTGGCTCGAGTCAGGCGGTGGTGGGCCAGACCGGGGGAGGCACCGTGCTTGGAAACGGCAACGCCAGCGACATCGCGGGGTCTGCCGGCAATCTCGACCCAAGTAGCTTTAACCCGATCCCCGGGGCGCTCGCATCCGCCTTCGGCGGGGTTTTCTCGGTTGCATTCAATTCAGATAACTTCAATGCGTTCGTGGAGCTGTTGAAGCTGCAGGGGAACGTGCAGGTCCTGTCGAGTCCCCGCATCGCGACCCTCAACAACCAGAAGGCCGTGATCAAGGTCGGCACCGATGAGTTCTTCGTGACCGACATCTCGACCACCACGACCACCGGATTCACGTCAGTGTCTACTCCAAATGTGGAGCTCACCCCGTTCTTTTCCGGCATCGCCCTCGACGTCACTCCGCAGATCAGCGAGGCGGGCGACGTGACCTTGCACATTCACCCGAGCGTGAGCCAGGTCATCGACCAGGAAAAGACGATCACCGTGGGCGGATTGACCCAGGTGATACCTCTCGCGCTGAGCACCGTGCGCGAGTCCGACAGCATCGTACGAGCCGCAAGTGGGCAGGTGGTGGTAGTGGGCGGTCTGATGCTCGATCGGCTCGACGACGACCATGCGAAGCCGCCAGGCCTCGGCGACATCCCGGGTGTCGGCGGGCTTTTTCGCCAACGCCTCAATCGGACCGTCAAGAGTGAGCTGGTCATTCTCCTTCGCCCAATCGTCGTCGAAGACAGCCAGCAGTGGACCGACGCGCTCATGCAGTCGTCTACCAGTCTGACGCGTTTGCGCTCTGAGCTTCGCACCCGCGAGAAGCCCCCCAAGGGATTGGTCAATCAATGACAAGTGCCCGCTCGATGGACGATCGCGACCGACATGACAGTGCGGAAACTTGGCTCAACCTCCGTTCGGAGAAGTTCCCTTCCCCCAAGCGGGGAAAATCGACAGGTCGGGGGATAGTCATAGATCGCTCATCGAGGCCGTCGATGCCGGGTGATCGGGACCAACGCGGTGCCGACCTGAAGCATAGGAATCGGCATGTATATTGAACATTTCGACATGCGGGATCTTCCGTTCACGATCACGCCTGACACCACCTACTTCATGAATCGAGCCGGATATCAGGATGCGCTCAACGTGTTGCTGGTGGCGCTGCGCAGTGGCGAGGGATTTGTGAAGGTGACCGGCGAGGTCGGCGTAGGCAAGACGATGCTGTGCCGCAAGCTACTCACCAGCGTGAATGAGGATTTCGTCACCGCGTACATTCACAATCCGTACCTGGAGCCGCTCTCGCTGCTGTTTGCAATTGCCGACGAACTCGAGGTCAAGTATCGCGAGAACATCGGCCAGCACGCATTGCTCAAGAGAATCACCGCGCGCCTGATGGAGCACGATCGGGCCGGTCGGCGAGTCGTCCTCTGCCTGGACGAGGTGCAGGCGATGCCGGTGCAGACTCTAGAGACCTTGCGCTTGCTCACCAATCTCGAGACCGAGCGAAGAAAGCTGTTGCAAGTAGTCCTCTTCGGGCAGCCTGAGCTCGACAAGTTGCTCAGCGAACCGTCGGTGCGGCAGCTAAAACAACGCATCACGTTCTCTTACCGCCTGTTGCCGTTGAACCGGGTGGGGTTGCTCGCCTATGTACGTCATCGCTTGGGAGTGGCGCAATGCCGTCGCCCGGACTTGTTCTCTGCTGGTGCCATGGAGCTGCTGTACGGGGCGAGCAGCGGTATCCCCCGCCTCGTGAACATACTCTGTCACAAAGGGCTGATGGCCGCGTACGGCAAGGGTGACACCAGAGTTTCGCGGCGCCACATGCGGGTAGCCGCACGGGACACGCTGGAGGCGCAGCGGCTAAGGAAGAGATGGCGGATCTCTTGGCGGCCTGCCCTCTATTGGACGGTGGGAGGCTCGCTCGGCGGATTGATTGCGGCCGCCGGTCTGCGCTTCACCGAGCTCGCGGACCGCCTGCCGTGAGCTTGATCAACGCCATGCTCAGAGACCTCGATGAACGCCAGGCGTCTCACTCGGGCAGCGGTTCGGAAGTTCTGCAAGGCCTGCGTTCGACACCGGTCCTCAAGGGCCCTAGGTTCTACACATCAGCGCTTCGAATCTTCGTCCTCGCGGTAGTGGTACTCGCAGTCTTGATTGGAATCGCTCCGGGGCGAATCGAGAGCTGGCTCGTTGCGGGTGCTCGCGCCGTGATACCGGCGCCCGAGGAAACCAGCGGGCGTGAACCGGTACCGGTCGCCTCTGCACCGGATGCGCCGGTGCGATCCCCCACCCAACCTGTAGTGCCCGGGCCCAGCTTGCTGCCGGAACGAGCAGAGGTCGCAAGAGTCAAGCCGACGCTCCAGCTCGCGCGGTGGATCGGTCTCCCGAAGCCGATGGATACACCGAGCCTTGTGATGACACCACGAATGCCCCTTGCCGCGCTCGGCGACGTTTGGCCAGAGCGCTCGACGGTATCCGAAGACGTCGCGGAGGCATATGTTCTTGGTTCGGCCGCGGAACTCCCGCTCGACCCGGTGGCCGATGCGGACAACCGTATCGACTTTCCGACGACCGAGCCGGTCGATGCAAATCTCTCTGTCGGCATCATCGAGAAGACCCCCCGGACATCGAGCGCCCACGAGCGGGCGGAGCGTCGGTACGCGAACGGCGCTGCGCTAGTGCAGGCAGGCCGTCTCGGGGATGCCGTGCGAGAGTTGCGTGAGGCTCTGAATGAAGAACCCACTCACGTGGAGGCTAGGTTGCTGCTCGCCGGCTGCCTGATTTCTCAGAATCGTGCGAGAAATGCCTTCGAGGTATTGAGGGCGGGTATCGCGATCTTGCCGAAGCAATCACAGTTCGCTCTTCACTATGCCCGGTTGCTGGTCGAAGAAGGATTCATCGAGCAGGCGTTTGAGGTCCTTGGAGGCGCTGCTCCCAGTCTGTCGATCGATCCCGAGTATCACGCGTTCAAGGCCGCCTTGCTCCAGCGCATGGGTCGGCATCGTGAGACGGTGGACGTCTATCGGCAGGTGCTCGAGCACCGCTCCGATAACGGCGTGTGGTGGATGGGGCTCGCAATCTCTTTGGAGGCGCTACAGGAACTGAAACAAGCGGTGGTTGCCTATCAGCGTGCGTTGCTCAGTCCCGCGCTGGCGCTTGAGCTTCAGCAGTTCGTTGGCCAGCGTATCCAGGTCTTGACCCGCGAGCAGACTTCTTGAATCCGCGCAAGAAAATTCGTCTCGGGGATCTGCTGGTCGAGAACCGGGTCATCTCCGAAGCCCAGCTCCAGCTCGCGCTCTCCGAACAGAAAAAGACGGGGCGAAAACTCGGCCGCACCCTCATCGACAACGGGTTCATCAGTGAAGACGAGCTGCTCGAGTTTCTCTCGAAGCAGCTCGACATTCCTTACGTGGACCTCACGCATTACAGCTTCGACCCCGATACGGTTCGTCTCCTGCCCGAGATCTATGCGCGGCGCCTGCGGGCCCTCGCGCTCGATGCCAGCAAGTCCGAGATCCTCGTTGGGATGGCAGACCCGACCAACATCTTTGCCTACGACGAGCTTTCCCGGATCCTCAAGCGCCCGGTCCAGATCGCCGTGGTGCGCGAGGTCGAGCTGCTTCGCACCATCGACCTCGTGTATCGGCGCACCGATGAGATCAGCAGCTTCGCCCAGGAGCTTCGCGACGAGCTAAGTGACGGGGACATCGACCTCAGCGAGCTGGTCGCGGGGGAGGATCTCACCGACGCGCCGGTGGTAAAACTGCTGCAGTCGATGTTCGAGGACGGAGTCCAGACGCGCGCCTCCGATATTCATATCGAGCCCGACGAGACGGTGCTCCGGTTTCGCCAGCGCATTGACGGAGTCCTGCACGAGCAGGTGATGGACGAGAAGCGTATCGCATCGGCTCTCGTCCTGCGCCTCAAGCTCATGGCCGGACTCAACATCTCCGAGAAGCGGCTTCCGCAGGATGGGCGTTTCAGCATTAAGGTAAAAGACCACACCGTCGACGTCCGGCTGTCGACCATGCCGGTTGCGCACGGGGAGTCGGTGGTGATGCGCTTGCTCGATCAGAGCACCGGGATCTTGCGCCTGGAACAGCTCGGGATGCCGCCCGAGCTTCGTACTCGATTCGAGTCGCTGGTGAGACGGTCTCATGGCATGGTGCTCGTGACCGGGCCGACCGGCAGCGGTAAGACCACCACGCTGTACTCCACCTTGTCGCTACTCAATACCGCCCAGACAAAGATCATAACCGTTGAGGACCCGGTTGAGTATCGCTTGCCCCGCATCAACCAGGTTCAGATCAATCCGCGTATCGATCTCACCTTCGGTCGGGTACTGCGAGCAGCGTTGCGGCAGGACCCGGATATCGTCTTGGTGGGAGAAATGCGCGACGAGGAGACGGCGGAAATCGGGGTGCGGGCGGCGATGACGGGTCACATGGTGCTCTCCACGCTGCACACCAACGACGCGATCAGCACCGTCAATCGATTGATGGACATGGGGATCAAGAGCTACATGCTTGCCTCCGCCCTGCACGCGGTGCTGGCCCAGCGACTCGTTCGCAGAACTTGCGGGAGCTGCAAGGAAAGCTACGAGCTCGATGCCAATGCAACGGCCTGGGTGGTCGCCAATGGTGGCGAGTCGGCCCTCGAGAGCGAGTACCAGCGAGGCCACGGTTGTCCCCACTGTAACAATTCGGGTTACAGCGGCCGCATCGGGGTCTACGAGCTTCTGGAGACAGACCAAGACATGAGTCAGGCTCTCGCCCATGGCGAGAGCGCACGCTTTGGCGTTCTGGCACGCAGCGCGCGGGGATATCGCTCTCTTGAGCACGTCGCCCTCGAGTACGCACAGGCCGGTATCACCACGATCGACGAGGCCATGAGAATCTCGGTGGATATCGATGGACGTGTCCCGGCCCGGCCGGCCCCTGAGGCGGCGAGCGTCTGATGCCCAGCTTCAAGTATCGGGGCCGCAGCGGCCGCGGTGAGCTCATCAGCGGCCAGATCGAGGCGGTTTCCGTGGATGCGGTTGCGAGTCAACTCCTCACGAGCGGCATAACTCCCGTCGATATCGCGGAGGGTCGGCACCGCGAGGATCCCTGGAAGAGCCTGCAGAGTAAGTTGAAGCCTTCCAAGGTGGACCTCACCGATCTGATTCTTCTGAGCCGACAGATGCACACGCTGATGAAGGCGGGTGTCCCGATCAGCCGAGGCATGCTCGGTCTCATCGAGTCGACTCGCAACGCGGCTCTGGCGGAAACCTTGCGGGACGTGCAGCTCAATCTCGAATCGGGGCGGGACCTCGCGAGCGCGCTCGCGCGGCACCCGCGTATCTTCTCGCCTCTATTCATCAGCATGGTGCGGGTTGGCGAGACGACCGGCCAGCTCGATGAGGCATTTCTCAGGATCACGCAGTACCTCGAGGCCGACAAGGAGACGCGCGAGCGGGTAAAAGCCGCGGTGCGGTATCCGATCATCGTGCTGGTCGCGATCGGCATTGCCATCGGCATCATGAACGTCTTCGTGATTCCGGAGTTCGCAAAGCTGTTCGCCAGCCAGAAGTTGGAGCTGCCCTGGCAGACACAGGTGATTATCTCGGTATCGGAATTCTCCGTCGCGTGGTGGCACGTCATTCTCGGGGCGGTGCTCGCGATCGC
>JBFHLI010000153.1:0-8415 GCA_041594935.1 Gammaproteobacteria bacterium
GAGATGATATTCAGCAGCGTGGTCTTCCCGCAGCCGGAGGGGCCCAGCAACGCATACGCGCCGCCGTCCTCCCAGATCTGGTTGACCTCCTGCAGCGCATAGACCGGCGGCTGTCCCGGGGGAGGCGGATAAGCATGCCGTACGTTCTTGAAATCGATCCTCGCCATGGTGTTAGCCGTCGACGTCCTAAGCCGGGATGAAATTCTCATCCACGTCGAAATACAGACAACGGTTCGCATCGAAGAAAAACTCCACGCGCTCCCCTAGGTCGTAGGCATGAATGCCATGCGTTTCCGATACCCAGCTGTTTCCCTCCACCGTCAGGCGCACGATGCTTTCCGACCCGCTGAGCTCCGCAATCTGAACCTCGCCGACGACCGTGACCCCCTCGCCGTGCGGCAACAGATGGTAGGGGCGGATACCGATCAGATAGGGACCGTCTCGCAACGATGCCAACCGCTCCGGAACTTTCCAGTGCACGCGCTCGCTCAGATGCATCGAGCCCCCCCGCTTCTCCACCGCGGCGGTGTTGATGGGAGGGTCGGAGAAAACCCGGGCGCTCTCGAGCGAAGTCGGATTTCTGTAGGTCACCGTGGTCCGGTCGAACTGCACCACCCGTCCGGCGCTCAGGGTCGCGGTATGACCCCCTAGCATGAGCGCCTCCTGCGGCTCACTCGTCGCGTACACCACCGTCGCGCCGGCATCGGCGAACAGCTTGGGCAGGTCGTCACGCAGCTCCTCGCGCAGCTTGTAGTCGAGGTTTGCCAACGGCTCATCGAGCAGCACCAGCTCGGCGCCCTTGACCAGCGCCCGCGCAAGCGCGGTACGTTGCTGCTGTCCGCCGGAAAGCTCGCTCGGCAATCGGTTCAGCATCGGAGTGAGCTTCAGCAGCTCGGCGAACTGCCTCACCCGCTCAGCGATCTCGGCCTTCGGAACACCGGCGACCTTGAGCGGCGAGGCGATGTTGTCATAGACCGTGAAGCTCGGATAGTTGATGAATGCCTGATACACCATGGCGACACTTCGGCGCTGGACCGGCACGGCGGTCACGTTCTTGCCGTCGAACCAGACCTCTCCGGTGGTCGGCTTCTCGAGCCCGGCCATGAGGCGCATCAACGTCGTCTTGCCGCTCAGGGTGGTGCCGAGCAGGATGTTGAATCCGCCGCGCTCCAACGCCAGATCGGTCTCGTAGATGTGCATCTGCGCGCCGACGCGCTTGGTCACCTTCTTGAGCTCAATCGCCATCTGGATGGTCCTGGCAGAATCGGACCCCGTCACGTTCGAATATTCGAGGCTGCGAAAGTCCTCAGCGCAGAATGGCTCAACAACCGAAAGGAACCCATGGTCGGTGCCGAGACCGCCAATCCACTTCGATCCAACTATCGTGGTTGGCGTCCGGCGCGGCAACGCCCATCGTTACTTCTCGTTCGCTCAGCCCGGTCTACGTAGCCATCGAATCACTTCCAGCGGGTCGGGAGAGAAGAGACCCCGCCCGATTCAGGCACGGGGTCTCTACCGGCTGCGATCTGAGCCCGATCAGCTCCGCCAGCGCTTCACGAGCTCGTCGTAGTCGACCGTCTCGCCCTTCGGCTTCTCGTTCACCTTGGCCTTGGGGGAGCCGGGCCGGCTGAGCCACTCGTTGGGGTCCATCTCCTTGTTGAGGCGCGGACCGCAACCGCCGTAGGTGCCAGCTTTCTCGTCGGCGGCCTGCATGCGCGACATGACCAGATCCATCTCGGCGGCCAGGCGATCCATGGCTTCCTGCGGCGTGAACGCACCGGAGTTCACGTCACCAATCTGCTGCCACCAGATCTGCGCAAGCTTCGGGTAATCGGGCACGTTGACCCCGGTCGGCGACCAGAGAACACGGTCGGGCGATCGGTAGAACTCGACCAGACCACCGAGCTTGGGCGCTCGATCGGTGAAGGACTGATGACGGATGGTGCTGTCCCGGATGAAGGTGAGTCCGACATGGCTCTTCTTGACGTCGACCGTCTTCGAGACCGCGAACTGCGCGTACAGCCAGGCCGCCTTGCGGCGATCCACCGGGGTGGACTTGAACAGCGTCCAGGAGCCGGCATCCTGATAGCCGAGCTTCTGGCCTTCCTCCCAGTACGGGCCGTGCGGCGAAGGCGCCATGCGCCACAACGGTGCGCCGCTGTCGTCGACGGTGTTGTTGCCGGCGCTCTTCGGCGCCACCATCGAGGCGGTGAACGCGGTGTACCAGAAGATCTGCTGCGCAACGTTACCCTGGGACAGGGCCGGCAGCGACTGGTAGAAGTCGTAGCTGGCCGCGCCGGGCGGGGCGTACTTGCGCAACCACTCGTCCCACTTGCGAATGGCATACACCGAGGCAGGCCCGTTGGCCTCTCCGCCGCGAGACACCGAGGCCCCGACCGGATTGCAGGTCCCTGCTTCCATCCGGATGCCCCACTCGTCGACGGGCACACCGTTCGGCAAGCCCTTGCTGCCCGCGCCCGCCATGGAGAGCCACGCGTCGGTCATGCGCCAGCCGAGGTCCGGCGCGCGCTTGCCATAGTCCATGTGACCGTAGATCCGCACCCCGTCGATCTCCTTCACGTGCACGGAGAAGAACTCGGCAATATCCTCGTAGGCGGACCAGTTCACCGGCACGCCGAGTTCGTAGCCGTACATCTCCTTGAACCGCTTCTTGAGCTCGGGGCGATCGAACCAGTCCTTGCGGAACCAGTAGAGGTTGGCAAACTGCTGGTCCGGGAGCTGATAGAGCTTGCCGTCGGGGCCGGTGGTGAATGACTTACCGATGAAGTCATCGACGTCGAGCATCGGGTTGGTGACGTCCTTGCCCTCACCCGCCATCCAGTCGGTCAAGTTGACGGCCAGCTGCAGCCGGGAGTGGGTACCGATCAGGTCGGAGTCATTGATATAGGCATCGTACAGATTGCGATTGGTTTGCATCTGGGTCTGAACCGCCTGTACCACCTCACCTTCCCCGAGCAGCTGGTGATTTACCTTGATGCCGGTGATCTCCTCGAACGCCTTGGTAAGAACCTTGGACTCGTACTCGTGGGTCGGGATGGTCTCCGACAGTACGTTGATCTCCATCCCCTTGAAGGGCTCCGCGGCCTTGATGAACCACTCCATCTCCTTCATCTGCTCGGCCTTCGAGAGCACCGACGGCTGGAACTCCTCGTTGACCCACTTCTCCGCCTCGGGCTTACCCGCCTGCGCACCGTGGGTAAAAACCGCGGCGAGCGCCGTAGCGAGCGCGACTTTTCTTAGCATGGAAGTGCCCTCCTCTCTGATTTGATTGATTTTTTTCCCCGCCGCGGTGTTTCCAACCGCGGTCGTGCGATGGAACATTATCACTGAATTTGTTTCGTTTCCTCGAAAACTGCGGCGGATTTCGAAGATCTCGGGCCCAATCCACATCGAGGACGGCGGATGATCTGGGTCAACCGCGGCGGCAAAACCGGCATTGACCTCCGGTCAGAGCGGTGGGACAGGGCAAAGATCGATGCAGGGATCGGGCCAGGATTCGATCCGGGATTGCGGCGGGTCGCGTGGCTAGATACCGTCCGGGTTTACCCGATTCCCGCAGTGGCCGGCGGGGCGCGAGTCAGGGAATCACGCGGTCGCCGTCCGAGCAGTCCCTTCCTTCCTCGATGTCTCTCGCGTAGAGAATATCGCCCTCGAGGGTGCCCTGATTCACCCGCACCTGGCGGTGACATAGGCTGATACGCCCAAGGTGGACGAAGTCCGCCAGCGGCACCTCCTCGGTCGAGCCGATACACGGGATTTGAAGCTTGACGCCGTCGAAGTAGCTGAAAGCCCACTTGTTCTCACATTTTCCGGAGTAAATCACGCGCCCGGTCGCGTACTCCACGGGAACGGCGGCGTAACCGGCGCTCGATATCAGCAACAAGGCCAAGGCGGTGACTCGGATTCGCATCATCTGCTCCCCCGTTCGCGGGCTGGGCCGCGAAGCGCATCTGTGGTTGGGATTCGGTCCCGGCGACAATCACGGGCATAGACCGACCGCCCGGTGATTGGTTCCAGGCCAGTATCGCCGGCCTCCGTCGGGCCAACCCGCCACCCCCGGCCCCGATTGCTTGCCCCACCCGCCCGGCCGCGGAGGGGCGGCCCTGAGTCGGCCCGAGCCTCGGCGGCTCAAGTCCGCGGGTCAGGCTGACGCTATAACCGGACCGACCCAAGCTTGCCAACCCCGTACACGACCCGACCCGTGATCTGGCAATCCGTCCTCTTGATGTCGCTCATCGACTGCGTCATCGTCGCCGTGGCCCTCGGTCTGCTCGCGGTGCTGATCCGCCACCGGGAGGAAGCCCGTCGGCTCCACCTCATGCCCGGCCTTGCGTTGACGCTGCTCGGAGTCATGACCATCGCAGCGTTTTATGGGTTCGACCTCATTACGATGCTGGTGCTTCCGCACTTCATCGGCGCGAGCCGGGCCATGCACCTGATGGAGGATCTGCACTTGAACCTGAGCTGGGTTAACACCCTCGCCGGGATCGGGGCCATCAGTGTCGGGATGTCGATGCTGCTCCGCCGACTCATCCCGCGGGCGGCGAACGCGCTCGCGGCGTCGCAAGCAGCGGAAGAAGCGCTTCGCGAGACGAACACACGGCTCGAGCGGCAAGTCGAAGAGCGCACCCGGGCCCTGAAAGAGGACATCCGCGAACGCGAACGCATCGAGCAGCGGCTTCGCGAAGGCAAGCTCCGGTACCGCGGCTTGTTCGATGCGGCGCCAATCGCGCTGTGGGAGGAGGATTGGTCCGGCGTGAAACGGCTCGTCGACGACTGGAGATCGGCCGGCGGCGGCGACCTGGAGACCTACCTGGACGAGCGTCCAGAGGCGCTGGTAGAAGCCTCGGCTGCGATTCGGGTGCTCAACGTCAACCGGGAAACCCTGAAGCTCTATCGGGCGCTGGACAAAGAGTCGTTTGTGGAGGCGATCAACGCACGCCTTGCCCAGACTCCCTTCATGCAGCTGCGAGAGCGGCTCATCGCGTTCGCGCAGGGCGCCCACCGGATCACGTGCGAAGGCGAGGACACCCGGGCGAACGGCGAACCCTTCCTCACCCGGATCACGGTGGACATTCCGCGCGAGCATCGCGGCACCTGGGACCGGGTCTTCGCGGCGATGGAGGACGTGACCGAGGTGCGCCGGCTCTCCGCCCAGCTCACCCATCAGGCGTGCCATGACGCGATCACCGGCCTCGTCAATCGCCACGAGTTCGACCGTCGTCTGGAGGGACTGCTCGAACGTGCGCGGGCCGAGGGCACCGAGCACGTGCTGTGCTATCTCGACCTCGACCATTTCAAGGTTGTCAACGACAGCTGCGGCCATACCGCGGGCGACGAGCTGCTGCGTCAGCTCGGCTTTCTCCTCCAGGCCCAGGTTCGAAAGCAGGATACCCTCGCACGCCTCGGCGGGGACGAGTTCGGGGTGCTGATGCAAGAGTGCTCGCTCGAACAGGCGGAACGGGTCACCGCTGCGATACTGCACGCGATGGAGACCTTTCGGTTCCGTTGGGATGAGCGCAGCTTCAACGTCGGGGTGAGTATCGGGGTGGTGCCGATCGTGTCGACGAGCAGCAGCAGCTCGGAGGTGCTCCGGGCCGCCGACGCCGCCTGCTATGCCGCCAAGGAACGGGGGCGAAACCGCAGCCATCTTTACGACTCCAGTGACGCGATGCTCGATCGCCGGCAGGCGGACATGAACTGGGTCGGGCGGATCAATCACGCCCTGGAGGAAAACCGCTTCGAGCTCGCGTTCCAGGCGATCGTGCCGGTCGATCGCGCGGTGCAGGAAGGCCCGCACCACGAGCTCCTGATTCGGATGTCCGACGACCAGGGGAAGCTCATCGGACCGGGGGCCTTTCTACCGGTAGCCGAGCGTTACCGGCTGTCCACCTTGATCGACCAGTGGGTCGTTCGCACCGCGTTTCAATGGTATGCGGGTCACCCCCGGGAGCTCGACACGCTCCATCTGTGCAGCATCAACTTATCCGGTCAGTCGCTTGGGGACCGGGAGTTTCTCAAGTTCGTGATCCACACCCTACGGGAGTTCGAGACCCCGGCCGAGAAGTTCTGCTTCGAGGTGACCGAGACGGCTGCAATCGCCGACATTGCCAGCGCCCTGCACTTCATCCGGGAGCTCAAGAAGTTTGGGGTCCAGTTTTCGCTCGACGACTTCGGCAGCGGCCTCTCCTCGTTCGGATATCTCAAGTCACTGCCGGTGGATTTCCTCAAGATCGACGGTCTCTTCGTCAAGGACATCGCAACCGATCCGGTCGACCTCGCGATGGTGAAGTCCATCAACGACATCGGGCACGAGCTGGGCAAGCGCACCGTTGCCGAGTTCGTCGAGAACGACGAGATCCTCCAGCGCCTGCACGACCTCGGCGTCGACTACGCGCAGGGCTATGGGATCGCCCGTCCGAAGGCGATCGGGGAGCTCGAGCTCCGTCGCGCGGCGAGCTGATCCGCGCGTCCCACCGCCGCCACCGCGCTGACCTGGGCGCGACCTGGCGCATCCGCCAGAATCTCGTGGTAAGGCGACGATCCCGAGACGCGTGCACCGGGGAGGGCCGCGTTACCGCATCAGCGCGTTGCCGCATCAGGTTGAACCGCGCATAATTCCAGCCGTCTCGCTGTGCACGCAACCCAGCGCACTCGATGGGTTACCCAACCGAACTGCGATCGGGCGGCAGCGATGGAACGAAAGCTGGCTGCGATTCTCGTCGCCGACGTCGTCGGCTACACCCGGCTGGTGAGCAATGACGACATCGGCACCTTCCAGAGCCTGACGGCGTGCCTGGAGGCGGTGGGGCAGATCGTCGACGCTCACCGCGGTCATGTGTTCAACGTGGCCGGAGACAGCGTGGTGGCGGTATTTCCGAGCGCGGTCGAGGCGGTGATGGCGGCACGGTCGGTGCTCGACGAGCTCGAACGGCGCAACGCCGAGCTCTCCGAGGAGCGCTGCCTGCGCTTTCGCATCGGCATAAGCCTCGGCGACGTCATCGAGCACCAGGGCACCCTGCTCGGCGACAGCGTCAACGTCGCGGCCCGGCTCGAAGCGCTGAGCGAGCCCGACACGATCTTCGTCTCCGCCGACGTTCATCGCCAGGTCAAGAACAAGCTCGACCTCGACTTCAGCCTGGTCGGCGAGTGTCAGCTCAAGAACATTCCCGACCCGGTGCGGGTGTACCGGGTGGGACACCCTCGCGGCGGCCCGTCCGAGACCGGGGCTACCGCGCTTGCCACCGATCCGCACCGCCCGCCGCTGGCCGAGACCGCGGTCCCCGCGATGGCGATACTGCCATTGGAGAATCTCTCCGGCGACCCGGCTCAGGAATACTTCTGTGACGGGCTCACCGACGCCATCACCACCGAGATGTCAAAGTTCCGTCACCTGTTCGTGATCGCAGCCCACTCCGCGTTCACCTACAAGAACAAGACGGTCACCGCCCAGCAGATCGGGCGCGAGCTGGGGGTTCAGTATCTGCTCGAGGGCACGGTGCAGCGCGCCGAGCAGAAGGCCCGGATCAATGCCCAGCTTATCGAGACCCAGTCGAGCCACCACCTGTGGGCCGAGAGCTTCCAGGTAGAGGGCCCCGATACGTTCGCGGTTCAGGACGAGATCATCCAGCGGATCGTGGCGGTGCTGGCGCTGCGGATCGACGCCGAGGAGCGCCACCGGGCGATGCGGCGCGAGAGCCCGAATCCGAGCGCGTACGACTGCTACCTGCGCGGCATGCACCTGTTCTCGCAGGAATCCAAGGAGCGACTTGACCTGGCTCGAGAGATGTTCGAGCGTGCCTCGCGGCTCGACCCTGGGTTCGCACGCGCCCTCGGCTTCCTCGCCTATACCCACGTGCGCAGCTTCATTCTCGGATGGGCGGGCCCCGAGGTGCTCGACACCGCCCTCGGTCTCGCAATGAAGGCGGTCGAACTCGACCCGGGCGACTACTCGAACCTGTGGGACCTCGCCTTCGTGCACCTCACCCAGGGTCGGGTCGACCAGGCACTGGCCGAGTACGAGCGCGCGTTCGGGCTCAACCCCAACGACGCGGACATGCTCGCGGAGATGGCGGTCGCCTCGCTCTACGCCGGCAACACCGACAAGGCGATTTCGTTGATCCGCCGTGCGATGAAGATAAATCCGTATTATCCGGACTGGTATCGGTGGAACATGGGCTGGGCCCGGTTCAATGCCCGCCAGTATGACCGGGCGGTGGAGGAGCTCACGCAGATCGCCAGTCCGGCCAAAAACGTATGGCTCAAGCTCGCCGCGAGCTACGCCCGACTCGGGCGCGGTGAGGATGCCACGGCTGCGCTCGAGCGGTTCCTGGCCCTGGAGCCCGATGGCCACATCACCACGGTGGCCAAGCGTTTTCCGTTCAAGCGCGAGGC
>JBFHLI010000154.1:0-8343 GCA_041594935.1 Gammaproteobacteria bacterium
CTCTCGGACTTGCTGGTGCTGGTGGCGGTCGCGCTCTTCGCCTACCGCCTGAACCAGGCGCGCAAGATGGTCAGCCAGTATCCCTGGCTCTACCAGCGCCGCGGCCTGTTCAATTGGCGCCAGCTCGAGCGCTGAAGGTGCCTGGAACGAAAAGGGAATTGTGAACTCCACTGTAAATAGCGCCACCTTCGGTGCAAGATGAGGGTGGCGTTGAGCGTCCGGGCTGCAAGCGAGCCGGGGTTGGGGCGCTGGTGCGGCGTCGGTTCGAGCCCGCCGGTGGCATGGGAAACTCGGCGAGAATTCCCCTTGTGGCGCCGGCCGCTTATGTTAAATTACGTTCGCTCTGGAAGCCGTTCGAGGACGATTCGCCTTGGACGGCATTGCCCAGCTGGGTAACGGGAAACAACGAGTCAGGAGGGATTTCGATGAAGCGATTTTCGATTCTCATGACCGCCGCGCTGACCGCCTTTTCCGGGCACGCCGCGAGGGCGGATATCATCATTGCGACCGCCGGACCGATGACCGGTCAGTACGCCTCTTTCGGGGAGCAGATGAAGCGTGGCGCCGAGATGGCGGTGGCCGACATCAATGCCGCCGGCGGGGTGATGGGGCAGATGGTCAAGCTGGAGATCGGCGACGACGCTTGCGACCCGAAGCAAGCGGTGGCGGTTGCGAACAAGTTCGCGAGCGAGGGTGTCAAGTTCGTGGCCGGGCATTTCTGCTCCGGCTCGTCGATCCCCGCTTCCCAGGTCTATCAAGAGGAGAACATTCTGCAGATTTCGCCTGCCTCCACTAACCCCAAGCTCACCGACGAGGGCGGACCGAACGTTTTCCGCGTGTGCGGGCGTGACGATCAGCAGGGTATCGTGGCGGGCAATTTCCTCGCCGACAAGTACAGCGGTAAGAAGGTCGCGATCCTGCACGACAAGACCGCCTACGGTAAGGGTCTCGCCGACGAGACCAAGAAGCAGCTGAACCAGCGCGGCTTCAAGGAAGCGATGTACGAGGCCTACACCGCGGGTGAGAAGGACTACTCTGCGCTGGTTTCAAAGATGAAGGGCTCGGGGGTGGACGTCTTCTATCTCGGAGGGTACCACACCGAGGCGGGGCTGATGATTCGTCAGGCCCGCGAGCAGGGTTACAATGTGCAGCTTGTTTCGGGTGATGCACTGGTGACGGACGAGTTCTGGAAGATCACCGGCCCGGCCGGCGAAGGCACGATCATGACGTTCAGCCCGGATCCGCGAAAGAACCCGGCGGCGGCGCCGATCGTGAAGAAGTTCCGCGACGGTGGATACGAGCCCGAGGGCTACACCCTGTACACCTACGGTGCTATCCAGGCCTGGAAGCAGGCGGTCGAAAAAGCCGGCAGCACCGACACGAAGAAAGTGATCGACGCCCTGCACGCCAATCAGTTCGAGACCGTGCTCGGCAAGATCGGCTTTGACAAGAAGGGCGACGTAACCGCTCCGGGCTACGTGTTCTACGTGTGGAAGAACGGCAACTACGATTACATGTAGGCGGGCGGAGGTGACGGGGTATCGTGCCCGGGCCTCCTTTCGGACGTAACCATCGGCGGAGACAGGCTTGGAAGCTGTCTCCGCCTTTTCTTTTCAGGTGGACCGTCGCGCCGACAACCCATGAGGGTCAGGCGGGACGGCGCATCGATGCGGGTTCGGCGCGGACTCCTTTGAGCGCGCGCCACGGCGCGAGATCGGCCGGCCGCGTCCCTGAGGCCGGGTCTACTGTGAATCTTGCCCTGTCGCCTGGAGTTTGGCGGTCGCGCTCTCGCGGAGCGCTTTCTCGACGTCTCTTGCGGTTTCCATCGTTTCGACCTGGTCCTTCCATACGTGGTTTTCCGACGCCTTCGCGCCAGCGGTCTCGTCACCCCCGCCAGAGCAAGATGCGCAACCGAGCGCGAGCCACGCGGTGATTACACAGATTCGAATCGGCATGAAAATCTCTCCTGTCGGGAGAATGGCGGTCGGGAGATCACCCGGTGGTTCGAAGATATCGACGAGTCACTCCCTATCTTTAACCTCCTTCGGGGTGCGCTATGCAGAGGTTGCGGACGTCGCTGCCGTCTGGGCTAGGACGCGGAAGCCTGGCGTGAGCCGCTTCGGTCGCCGCAGGCGACTGCGGTGAAGGGAGAGCGGGTGGCGCGTCGGGTCCTGGTGTCCGGCCGAGTTCAGGGGGTTGCGTTTCGATGGGCGACGCGCGAGCGGGCTCGGGAGCTGCGGGTGGACGGGTGGGTACGCAACCTTCGGGACGGCCGGGTCGAGGTCTGGGCCGAAGGGGATCCCTCGGCGGTCTCGGTCCTGCTCGAGTGGTTGTCACGCGGCCCTCCAGGCGCCAGGGTGGCCGATCTCGAGGCTCGCGCCGCGACACCGAGCGGAGAAACCGGTTTCGAGGTGCGCCGGAGAACCTCGGGGGATCCCGGTCGGCGGGAGTAGCACCACCGCGGACACGCTCGGGATGTCCCTTTTGGGGGAGTTCCGGTACGAATCCATTGACCCCGATCAGGGATCCAGCCTTGAGGCCGGCGCCCAGCAATGAGAAACTTCAGTCGGGCGTCATATGGGCTTGCCGCATCATGAAAGAGGATAAGGCTCATCCGCTAGGCGTTCCCGGGGGGGGGACCTGGCCGTCGAACGATGACGCGTCGTCTGCTTCCCGCTCGCCAACCGTCACCGGACTGGATCGCTGGCTGGCGCGTACCATGCTGTCCCTCAACGGCAACCCGAGGATTGCGCTCGTGCTGTGGGACGGAGAGGAGATCTCCGGCGGCGGGGGACCGCCGGTGGCGCGGGCCCGCGTACACGACCGCCGCACTCTCGTACAGATGATGCGTTCCCCGAGCGTTGGGTTCGGCGACGCCTACAGCACCGGGCTGGTGGAAGTCCCGGAGCATCTCGTCGAGCTTCTCGAGGAAGTCTATCGCGGTCTCATGCATGCCGGCGCTAAGTGGTCTCGACTGCAGAGGCTGCGGGCCAGCCGCACCCGCGGTAACACGCCGAGCGAAGCGCGAGAGAACATCCATCACCACTACGACCTCGGTAACGACTTCTATCGTCTTTGGCTCGATGAGCGCATGGTCTACACCTGCGCGTACTATGAGCACCCCGGTCAGAGTCTCGCAGAGGCCCAGATCGCGAAAATGGATCACGTCTGCCGCAAGCTCGAGCTCCAGAGCGGGCAACGCGTGATAGAGGCGGGGTGCGGATGGGGGGCGCTCGCAATGCACATGGCGGAGCGCTATGGAGTGACGGTAGAGGCGTACACTATTTCTCGTCAGCAGATCGAATTTGCCAGGGCGCAGGCGCACGCGCGGGGTCTAGAGAATCGGGTGCGATTCATCGAGGACGATTATCGGAGCATCGAGGGCGAGTGCGACGCCTTCGTCTCCGTTGGCATACTCGAGCACGTCGGTACTGAGCGCTATGGTGAGCTCGGTACCGTCGTCGAGCGCTGCCTGCGTCCGGATGGCCGCGGGCTGATTCACAGCATCGGTCGAAGTGCTCCGGCTCCGAACGATCCATGGATCGAGAAACGGATCTTTCCTGGCAGCTATCCGCCGACTCTCACCGAGATGGGGCGTATCTTCGAGCCCTACGAGTTCTCGATTCTTGACGTGGAAAATTTGCGGCTCCACTACCGCGAGACTTGCCGCGCGTGGCTCGACCGCTTCGACGCGGTCGCCGACAAGGTGGCCGAGATGTACGACATGAACTTCGTGCGAGCTTGGCGCCTTTATCTGGCGGGCTCGACCGCGGCGTTCGCGGTCGGCACCCTCCAGCTCTACCAGGTGGTGTTTGCTCCGCGTGGCACCAATCGGGTCCCATGGACCCGCCATCATTTGTATCAGGACTCCCCCCGCCTGGACTGAGCGTGCGGGAAATCGACGTTGCCATCGTGGGGGGCGGGCCGGCGGGCTCGGCGTGCGCGCGTGAGCTCGTGCAGGCCGGTGTCGACGTGATCGTGCTCGACCGGGCCGCGTTTCCCCGCACCAAGCTATGCGCCGGCTGGATAACACCAGAGGTGGTCGAAGACCTGGCGCTCGACGTCTCGGCCTATCCGCACAGCTTCATGACCTTCGAGCACATCCACGCTCATATCAAGGGCCTGCGATTCAAACTCTCGAGCGTGCAGCACTCGATACGCCGCTACGAGTTCGACCACTACCTGCTCGAGCGCGCCGGGGTCCCGGTTGATACCCACTACGTGCGCCGGATGGAAAGGGCCGACGGGCACTACGTCATCGACGAGACTTATCGCTGCCGCTTCCTGGTGGGGGCGGCGGGGACCAAGTGCCCCGTGTACCGCACCTTCTTTCGCGACGCGAGCCCGCGTGCGAGGACCCTGCAGACGGTGACCTACGAGCAAGAGTTTGCCTACGCCTGGGGCGATCCAGACTGCCATCTGTGGTTTCTCGACAACGGGTTGCCGGGCTACGCCTGGTACGTGCCGAAGGCGAACGGTCATCTCAATGTCGGCATCGGTGGGTTGGCCGACAAGCTCAAGCGCCGGGGCGGCGACATCAAGACCCACTGGGGGCTACTAACCGAGAAGCTGTCCGCGGGCGGCTTCGTGCGCGATATCGTCTTCGACCCCGCCGGCTACAGCTACTATCTGCGCAGCGACGTGGACGTCGTGCGGGTCGACGATGCCTTCATCGTCGGCGACGCGATTGGCCTTGCCACGCGCGATCTTTGCGAGGGAATCGGACCGGCGGTTCGCAGCGGGATCCTCGCAGCGCGGGCCATCATCGACGATACCGAATACTCGCTGGCGTCCATAGCGCGCTACAGCGCCGAGAATCGGCTCATCAGACGTGGCTTGGAGTATGCCTTTCTCGGCTGAGCCGTTTTCGCGGTAAGACGGCAGTTGTCACCGATCCACCCCGGTGCGCGCATTTCTGCTCGCCGTGCCCATTGGACTCGCCGGCTGTCAACGGGGTCGCCCCAGCTTCTCGAGCTCGTACAGCACCACGGGTGAGCGGCAGCTGAAGAACAGGCCCCCGCCCGCGTTGCTGAAATGCGCGCCGAGGCGGCGTCGGTACCAGTTGCCGCTGCGAAGATAGCCACGGTCGTCGGTGCGCGTGCGGTCGCAGTTCTGTGCCCAGTCCTCCTTGGTGAGTGCGCCGAAGTAGAGCGCTCCATCACAGAGCCTTGCGAGGTTCTCGATTGCGGTGCTCGCGTCGGTCGACGACAGGTACTGCAGCACGTCGCTGCAGATGACGAGGTCGAACCGCCGGCGCGAGCGAAAGTCCACGGCCGAGCCTGGCTTCCAGCCGAATCGTTCACAGAGATAGGGGCTCACCTCGACCCCGGTGTAGCTCGCGCCGGGAAAGTGCCGGTCGACAATCGCGCGCCAGTAGCCCATGCCGCACCCGAGGTCGAGAACGTGTCGCACCGGCTGATCGAGGTAGCGGAGGTAGCCGGCCACGAACTCGCCGAGCCGGGTGAATTCATCGGGGCTCATCGCCCGGGTGTCTGCATCGACGTAGAAGCGCCGGTAGTACGCTTCATCGAACTCGAACCGCTTGGACATCTTTCTCTCCCGTAGCGAATCGTGCACCACGAAGCGAAATGAGTCTACGGAGTCATTCTCGGGAGACGTGCTCGACGTGCCGTCGAGATACGCCGGCGTGCGTTTCCCCTCGAAGAATTTGTGTCCGCGAGCGGATGTGCCCTCCTCGCTTCGCCCGCGAGCGGCGCATCCACGACAGCCCGCCGGAGTGTGGGCGGTTAGGGCCGAGACCATCGCGGCGGTGCCAACCGGGTCGATGGTGGTGTAGAAGGTCGTGAAAGCGACGCTCGCGATCTCGAATATAGTTGGTGAGCGCGTCTGGATGCGGGCGACTACCCGAGTCTACGTCCTACACGCGCGGGCGCGAGCGAGTGGAGATCTTGAGTTTCCCGGGCCGCGAAAGTCGTAGGTCCGCCGGGTGGCTCGTCTTTGCGGAGCCCGACCTCGCAGCCAAGCGCATTCGATTCGGGCAAACGCTCGTTTGCAGCCGCGAGTGCATGAAGCGCTCCGGTCAGGCCCTCACCTTGCGGGCGAAGAGATTGATGAGCTCGTAGGCGATGGTGGCCCCCGCCAGCGAGGTCAGCTCCGCGTGGTCATAGGCCGGCGCCACTTCCACGATGTCGGCCGATACGAGATTCACGCCGGCGAGACCGCGCAGCACGTTGACCAGCTCCCGGGTCGTCATGCCCGCTATCTCGGGGGTACCGGTTCCCGGCGCATGAGCCGGGTCCAGCACGTCGATGTCAATCGAGAGATAGACCGCGTGGTCTCCGATCCGATCACGAATTCTCGAAACCACCCGGGAAATACCCTCGGTCTGGAACTCGTCGCAGTGCACGACCTTGAACCCAAGTGCCTCGTCGCGCTCGAGGTCGTCGCGGTGATATAGCGGCCCGCGGATCCCGACGTGCATCGACGCCTCATCGAGAAAGAGCTTTTCCTCGGCCGCTCGTCGAAACGGAGTCCCGTGGGTGTAGGGGGCACCGAAGTAGGTGTCCCAGGTGTCGAGGTGGGCATCGAAATGCAACAGCGCAACCGGCCCGTGGTGATGGTTCACCGCCCGCAGAAGGGGCAGCGCAATTGTGTGGTCACCGCCGAGGCTGATGAGCCCGCCGACCCGACCGAGGAGGTTGGTCGCGGCCAGCTGGATCTGCTCCACCGCCTCGTGGATGTTGTATGGATTGCACGCAACGTCTCCCGCATCGGCGACCTGCTGCTGTGCGAACGGCTCGGTGGCGTAGGCGGGGTGATACTGGGTGCGAAGGTGACGCGATGCTTGCCGGATTGCCAGCGGCCCGAAGCGTGCGCCCGGGCGGTAGCTGGTGCCCGCGTCGAAGGGGATCCCGAGAACCGCGATATCGCACCCCGAGACGTCGCGCAGCTCCGGTAATCGCGCGTACGTCGAAGGGCCGGCGTACCTCGGAACGACGGTACCGCTGACCGGCTGAATGGGTCCGTTGTCGCTCTTCATCCGCTTCCCTCGATCAGGGAGCGAGCCCGCGTTCCGCTTCGCTCTGGCATTGAATCATAGCTCGCCGGGCGCTTGCCATCGGCCCGCTCAGTTGGCCCGGAGGAGGGTCCAAATTCCGATAGCCACGAACCCCAGCCCGGCGATGAGTCTCAGCTGTCGCTCTCCCACGAGGTGCGCGATCGCCCCGCCCGCCAACACGCCGAGGGCCGAGCTAAGGATCAGCGCGAGCGAGGCGCCGAGGAATACCGTGAGCTTGCTCACTTCCCGGTCGGCTGCGAACAGCATCGTCGCCAACTGCGTCTTGTCGCCGAGCTCAGCCACGAATATCGCCGCAAAAATCACGGCAAATACCTTCAGCTCCATTGAAGCGTCCTCCGATGGGTCATGAGAGCCCGGCTTGTCGTGCGAACGGATCCCACCTGGGATCACGATGCCAGTCGTACTCTGCCTCGTTCGCCACGCGTTCGGCCTCTTCGGGGCCGAGCATCCTCGAGATCACCCCGAGCGCCATGTCCATTCCGGCCGAGACCCCCGCGGCGGTGAATATGTTCGTGTCCTCGATCCACCTCGCCTTGGCTACCCATTGAACCCGTGGTCCCTGCTCGGTGACCCACCGAAAGGCGAGCTTGTTCGTCGTTGCCCGCTTACCATCGAGCAGACCCGCGGCCGCCAGCAGAGAAGCCCCGGTGCATACCGAGGCGAGGAGGCGGGCGCTGCGAGCGGAGGATTGCAGCCAGGCCAGGAGGGTCCCGTTGGTGACCTGCCGGCGGGTGCCGCGCCCCCCGGGCACCAGGAGCACGTCGATCCGCGGACAGTCATCGAAGCAGTGGTCGACGGCGCAACGAGGGCCTTGGGCGCTCGCGATCACCCCGTGGCGCTCGGCGACGGTGATGATGCGAAGATGCTCGGGGCACAGACCGAAAAGCTCCAGCGGACCGAATGCGTCGAGCAGCTCGAAATCTTCGAACAGGAGCGCACCCAGCGTCTGTCGAGAATCGCAGCTCATGCGAGGTCCGTGCTCGTGGCGGCAGAAGGGTTTTTCTCTGCCGGTGGGGAATGCGGCTAGGATAAGCTCGCGTAGCCCGAATGTCAGCCGGCCGATGTCACGATCAACGCAGATGAGTCGAATTGATGCGGGACGGAGCGCGCGCCCCGGCGCGTGGCGAAGCCGTGCGCACGCGATGGTTCGATGGCTGGTACGGGGTGGTGTGCTGGCGCTCGTTGTGGGGACGTTGGGCCTGATTGCGCTCGTCGTGATGGGTGTCGAGGGAGAGTCTCTGGTGGAGACCGAGGGGGGTTGGAGCCCCGCTCAGTCGATTCGCACCCGTGCACTCCTCGCTGCC
>JBFHLI010000155.1:0-8325 GCA_041594935.1 Gammaproteobacteria bacterium
CCACTTCGGCATCTACCGGCCCGACACCTTCTGGCTCTCGAAGCACTGACGCCCAACCATCGCGCCTAGCCCGGATACTTCACCAAGGCGCCTCGCCGCTCGTGACTAAGCTTCTGAGAGCGATGAGAATACGAACCGATTTGGGCGGCCCGGGCGCGGTGCAATTTGTTTCCGCGGCAAGTCTACCCGGTCGCTGGCTCGGCTACGCGTGCCGACCCTCAGTCGGCGGAGAAGCGCCGTGCGTGCAGCCGCGGCATCAGGTCAAAGTACGGCCGGATGATCGTCGAGTCCGAAGCCTCGAATCGCTCGAAGCGCCCATCGAAGAAGACACCGCCGTCATGGAGCATCACGGTCCGGGGACGAAGTCGGCGCAGCAGGTCCTTATCGTGCGTGATGATGAGAGTCGTTCTCGGTCCACCCTCGCGTCCCTCCTGCCGGTGGGTATCGAGAATGAGGTCGTGCACCTGAATCGCGCTCGAGGGATCGAGCCCGGTTGTCGGCTCATCGTAGAACACGACCACCGGATCCATCGACAGGGCACGGGCCACCGCGAGGCGCTTTGCCATGCCGCCGGAGAGCTCGGACTGGTCGCGCTCCAGGAAACCGTCATCGGTCGGCAACCCGACGGATGCCAAGACCGTGCGCGCCACCCGCCGAATCGCTCCTTCGTCCAGCTGCTTCACCTCATCCAGCCACAATGCGATGTTGTCGTAGACGCTGCCCGAGAATAGTGCGTTTCGCTGGAAAACCACCCCCCAGTGCGCGTGGATTGCATCGAGCTCCTCAGGGCTCAGCGCGGCGAGATCACGCAGCGGAGCACCCCGCATCGTATGGTCTGCCACCATCACCCGGCCGGCATCGGGGGTCAGCTGCCCGAGGACGTGATTGAGCAGGACCGTCTTGCCGCAGCCCGACTCGCCGACGATGGCCACCATCTCCCCGGAACGAATCTCCAGATCGACCCCCTTGAGCACCACCTCGGCGCCGAACGCCTTGTGCAACCTCTCCACCTGGATCTCGGCATGCCGCGCCCAACGACGCCGCTGAGTGACGGACGTGGACGGGGTCTTCGAGGGAGGAGATTGCGCGTTACGGGCCATTCGCGAGGACGTCGGCGCTCGACCGGCCGGACACTCAGGCCGCGCGCTCTCGCGTCTCGTGAAACTCGAGATCCGGCCAGCGCTCGACGGCCAGGTCCAGGTTGACCCGGGTCGGGGCGATGTAGACCAGGGCGTCACCGTGGTCGAGGGCGAGGTGCTCTTGCGCCTTGCGCTGAAACTCCTCCAAGCGCTTGGCGTCGGCACCGCTCACCCAGCGCGCGGTGGTGACCGCGATGGGCTCGAAAGTACACTCCACCGAGTACTCGGCCTTCAGCCGATAAGCCACGACGTCGAACTGGAGCGGACCGACGGTGCCGAGGATGTACTCGTTGCTCTGCAGCGGCTTGAACAGCTGGGTCGCTCCCTCTTCGCAAAGCTGGACCAAGCCCTTCTGAAGTGCCTTGGCACGCAAGGGGTCCCGCAGCACCACCCGGCGGAACAGTTCCGGTGCAAAGTTCGGCACCCCGATGAACTGCAGCGACTCGCCCTGGGTGAAGGTATCGCCGATGTTGATGGTGCCGTGGTTGTGCAAGCCGATAATATCGCCCGCGTGAGCGGTCGCGACATGCTCCCGTTCCGACGCCATGAAGGTCACCGCGTCCGCGACCCGGATGTCGCGGGCGAGGCGAACGTGTCTGAGTTTCATGCCGTTTTCGAACTTGCCCGAACAGATCCGCATGAACGCGATCCGATCGCGGTGGGACGGGTCCATGTTGGCCTGGATCTTGAAGACCACCCCGGTCAGCTCCGGCTCTTCGGGGAATACCTCCCTCGTCGTCGACCCCCTCGGGCGGGGACACGGAGCGTAGTCGACGAACGCCTCGAGCAGCTCTCGCACCCCGAAATTGGTCAGCGCGGAGCCGAAGAAAACCGGTGTTATCTTCCCCGCGCGATAGGCGTCGAGCTCGAATCGGGGAGCGGCCCCCCTTACCAGCTCGATCTCCTCCCGCAGCGCCTGGAGGTCGTCACCGATCGCCTCGCGCGCCGCCTCGCTGTCGATTCCCTCGATCGTGTGGCACTCGGCCGCTCGCCCGCGCTCGCCCGCGCGGTACAGGTAGATCCGATCCTCATCGAGATGGTACACCCCCTTGAAAGAGCGACCCATACCGATTGGCCAGGTCACCGGCGCACAGCCAATCTTGAGTACTCCTTCCACCTCGTCGAGGAGCTCGACCGGCTCGCGCCCATCGCGATCGAGCTTGTTGATGAAGGTGATGATCGGGGTGTCGCGCAAACGGCACACTTCCATCAGCTTGATGGTACGGGCCTCCACCCCCTTGGCGTGGTCGATCACCATCAATGCGGAGTCCACCGCGGTCAGGGTGCGATAGGTGTCTTCGGAGAAGTCCTCGTGGCCGGGCGTGTCGAGCAGATTGATGATCCGATTGTCGTAGGGGAACTGCATGACCGAGGAGGTGACCGAGATACCTCGCTCCTGTTCCAGCCGCATCCAGTCCGAGGTGGCATGACGGCGCGACTTACGGCCCTTGACGGTGCCCGCCATCTGGATCGCGCCCCCGAGGAGCAGAAGCTTCTCAGTCAGGGTCGTCTTCCCCGCGTCGGGGTGAGAAATGATCGCGAAGGTGCGCCGCCGCTCGACTTCGCGCTGGAGCTTGTTCATGGTGGTCCTGCGGCTAAAACCATTAAGTATACAGGCGAGACGGAATTGGTTACGAGGCCGACGTCGATGGATCCCGCCCGAGCCGACCACCGTCCCGAGAGCCCGTGGGCGCGAGATCCCCGCGGGCTAACCCTACGTCGGGCAAGGGGTGAAGAGGAGCATATGCGGTGGCAATCTGCGAGGCATCGTAGGGGCGCCCGGGCCCTCGTCGAGCGTGGACAACGTCCGCGGCTCGGTCCTGAGACCTTGAATCGGGGTCGTCGCTAGCGCTTGACGTCCGAGACCATCTCGGCGAGCTTGCCGACGTCGCGGATCACGAGTGCTCCCCTGCGCTTCTCCAGCAGACCCTGGGAAGCCAACCGATTGATCTCCTTGGTGACCGCCTCGCGGTGGGTACTGATCCGGTTTGCGATCTCCGCATGGGTGGGAAGCGACTCGATCTCCACCTTGGCCCCGACCGGCTTCCCCGCCTTCGCGAGCCGCAGTAGCTCCGCGTGGATGCGGTTGTTGACTCCCAGAGTGCTGAACTCCACCACCCGCTCGGATAGGTGCCGCACCAGCGCGGTCAGGTTGCTCATCAAGGCGATCGCAACCTCGGGATACTCGCGCATCGAGGTAAGAAACGCCGCCGATGACATCGAGAGGACGCTCGACTCCTCGAGCGCGATAACGTTGGCACTGCGCGGCTGGTGATCGATCGCCGACAGCTCCCCGAAGATCTCGCCGGGGCCTAGATCGCGAAACGCAACTTCCTTGCCGGAGGCGGAGAATATCGTTGCCCGGACCCGGCCACTGACGAGAAAGTTGACGTCGTCACCGGTGTCGCGATGGTGCAGGATCTCGTGTCCCGCTAGGTAGCGTCGGCCGCGGCACCGGCGGGCGATGGCGTCGCGCTCCGCCTGTCCCAGGCGACTGAAGATCTCGACCCCGGCGAGGGTCTGGGCTGTCGGTTCGATCGTCGTTGTCATGGTGGCGGGCCAACCGGCTTCGGGCGCGTCGCCCCTGCCGGCCTCCAGCGCCCACCCACGCACTATACACCCCCGGGTGCCGCCCTTGGCCTCGCCGGCGGCGCGCAAGCGCTCCAGAATCACGGAGGCTGCGGCAGTCCGTCGGTCGCTCGACCGACGTGATGCCGCATTATCTAGCCCTGCAGCAACGCCTTCACCTGCGTCATCTCCTCCTCCGCGCTCTCGACCAGATTAAGCACGGACTGGGGGTCCAACCGATCCCCGACCAGCCTCTTGAACGCAGGCAAGCGCGACATGCTCGGAACGTCGGCCGGCTTGTCCCGGCCAATGAAGCTGATGAGCTGACCCACGATCACGAGATCGACGATGTCAGGGTCCGGCCCGTCATCACGCCACCAGTCCTCCGAATGGGCGACCACGTCGACGAGGCGGCTGGAGAAGTTCCAGCTCTCGAGGAGCTTGCGTCCAATCGGGCCGCGAAGAGAGCGGATGAGCCGGTCGAGCCGATCTGGCTCGCTCAGCAGGTCCGGATGACCTTGCGCATAGGTGAGAATCGGGATCACGCCGATGTCGTGGAGCAGGCCGGCGAGCTGCGCCTCGTCGCGGTCGAAGCCACCCAGAGTACGGGCAAGGACGAAGCAGCTCGCTGCGACCTCGGCGCTGTGCTGCCAAAGGCGCTGCATGCGTCGTGTCAACCCCTGAGACTCGGCACGAAACAGCTCCCGAACCGAGAACGCAACCACGAGCTGACGGGTGGTATCGAGTCCGAGGCGAGTCACGGCTCGTTCGCATGTCTCGACCGCACCCTTGCCGTAGTAGATCGGACTGTTGGCCGCCTTGATCAGTCTCGCGGTGATGACCGGATCACGGGTTATCACGCGGGCGATCTCGGCGAGGCTCACATCCTCCCGCCGGGCAAGCCGCGCGGTCTGAACCGCCACGTCCGGCAGGCTCGGCAGAGACAGATCGCCCTCGACCAAACTTTGAAAGTGTCGGTCCTGGTGCTCGGCGGCCGACGCATCGAGCTCGGCAACGAAGTAGCTGTTCTCGTCACCCGGCGCGCTGAAATCGCCGAACCCGGTACCGTCGATACGGATGAAACGCGACGGAGAACGGGTGAACGCGGCGTACTTACGAGGCTTCAGCTGGGCCACCGGGCGGCGCGCCTGGCTGGTTCCCGCATCTACCCGGTGTTTTCGACCATCGCTGGCGACCAGATCGATACTGCCGTCGAGCAGGCAGAATATCCAGGGGTCATCGTCGCCAAGCTCGAAAAGCTTGCAGCCCTTGTTGCTGCGCTCCACCTTCGCACGGCTGGATACGACAATGAGCGCTTCCTCAGCCAGCCGGTCGAAGGGTTCGAACTCCTTCAATTGCTCGATCAAAGCGCTTTGCTCCGCGACCGATGCGCGGTCGTGAGTACTCTCGGGAGGGAAGCTCATTCATCACCTTCGGGTTGGTCCTCACCGAGAACGTTATCGTACGGGCGCTACCCGGGCTTTAGTCCCGTTCTCCGGTCACCCGCTGCCAGAGCGAGCGATTACGCTCGCCGAGCGATGAGCGCTGCTTGCCCTCGGCATCGAAGTTCGAGGCGGCGAGCCACCGATCGAAGTTCGACTGAATCGCGGGCCACTCGGTATCGATGATCGAATACCAGGCCGTATCCCGATTGCACCCCTTTACGATGTTGTGATTGAAGAAGACGCCTTCGAATCTAAACCCGAGCCGCAGTGCGGCTCGTCTCGACGCCTGATTGAGTGCGTTGCATTTCCACTCGAGCCGTCGATTCTCGAGGTCCAACATCGCGTGGCGCATCATGAGGTACAGTGCCTCGGTGGCATGAACCCCTCGCTGGTAGGGCGGCGCAAACCAGATGTGGCCGATCTCGATGACGCCGATGAGCGGTCGTATCTCGAGAAAGCTCGCCATGCCGGCGAGCCGGCCGCTGCCGCGGTCCCGAACCGCGACGAAGACCGGGTCGCACGAAGCGGCGCAGCTGCGCAGCCACCCCTCCATTCTGGGCGCATCGGCAAAGGGTCCGTAGGGAAGGTACTTCCAGAGCGCGAGGGCGTCCTCGTCCGCATGACCGATCGCAAACAGATCGCGGGCGTGGATACGCGGATCGACGGGCTCGAGGCGAATCCGGCTAGCCTCGAGCGGGGCCCGGCCAGGATAGACCGCGGGCGGCAGGGTCGAGACCGGGTGAGCGTCGATGGTACGCCGCTTGCGGCGACTGGCCTCGTCTTGCTTCGATATCTCGTCGCTCAATCTCGCCTCCTTCTCGGCAACGCCCTGCCTCGGCTGCGCCTCACCGGTGCCGGTGAGACGGATTTCGGGCACGGCCTCGATGCGCGCCCAAGCGCAAGAGACCGCCACGGCTTGAGAATCCGCAGTATACTATTGGGTTGGCCGGAGCCCGGAGTACGAATTGGCGGACATTCGCAACATTGCCATCATTGCCCATGTCGACCACGGCAAGACCACGCTCGTGGACCGACTGCTGCAGCAATCGGGCGTTCTCGGTGCCCGGGGCGCGGCCCTCGACCGGGCCCTCGACTCGAACGACCTCGAGCGCGAGCGTGGCATCACCATTCTCTCGAAGAGCACCGCGATTGCGTGGGGCCGATACCGCATCAACATCGTGGACACCCCCGGACACGCGGACTTCGGCGGCGAGGTGGAGCGGGTGCTGTCCATGGTCGATTCCGTCTTGCTGCTCGTAGATGCGGTCGACGGCCCGATGCCGCAGACCCGCTTCGTCACCGAGAAGGCGCTGGCGAGGGGTCTCAAGCCGGTGGTGGTCATCAACAAGGTCGACCGGGACGGTGCGCGCGCCGGGTGGGCCCTCGACCAGACCTTCGAGCTGTTCTGTCGCCTAGGCGCGAGCGATGAGCAGCTCGACTTCCCGATCGTCTACGCCTCCGCCCTGATGGGTTACGCGAGCACTCAGGCGCCCGGCCAGGGCACCGACATGACCGCACTGCTGGAAACGATTGTCGCCCACACCCCGCCGCCCGCGGTAGATGCGGACGGCGCGTTTCAGATGCAGGTGAGCACCCTCGATTACTCGAGCTACGTCGGTCCGATCGGAATCGGGCGCATTCAACGCGGGACGGCGAGAACCAACCTGCCGGTGATTTGCGTCGATCGAGAGGGTAGACGTCGCCCGGCGCGCCTGCTTCAGGTGCTTCGCTCGGAAGGGCTCGAGCGCACGGAGGTCCCGACGGCGGAGGCGGGTGACATCGTCGCGGTCACCGGCATCGACGGCTTGCGGGTGTCGGACACGTTGTGCGACCCGGCGGTGGTAGAGAGTCTTCCGGCCCTGATGGTGGACGAACCCACCGTGAGCATGACGTTCCAGGTCAACACCTCGCCCTTCGCGGGCCGCGACGGGCGGTTCCTCACCAGCCGCCAGATTCGCGACCGGCTCGAGCGCGAGCTCGTCCATAACGTGGCCCTTCGGGTCGAGCCGACCGAGGACCCAGATAAGTACCGGGTCTCGGGCCGCGGCGAGCTGCACCTCGCGATCCTGATAGAGAACATGCGCCGTGAAGGCTACGAGCTTGCGGTGTCGCGACCGCTCGTCATCTGCAAGACGGTCGATGGACGGGTGCTCGAACCGTTCGAGCAGCTCAGCGTGGACCTGGAGGCCTCCGATCAGGGCGCGATCATGGAGCTGCTGGGTGGGCGCCGAGCGGAGCTCCAGGACATGCGGCTCGACGGGCGCGGTCGGGTGCGACTCGACTACCAGATCCCCGCGCGCGGGCTGATTGGATTCAGAACCGAGTTTCTGACCACCACGTCCGGCACCGGTCTCATGCACCACACCTTCTCGCACTACGGGCCGCAGGCGCCCGGCGCCATCGCACAGCGACCGAGCGGCGCGCTCATTGCGAACGGCCAGGGCAAGGCGCTCGCCTACGCGCTGTTCAACCTGCAGGAACGGGGCCGACTGTTCATCGGTCCGGGTGACGAGGTTTACGAGGGCATGGTGGTCGGGATCCATGCTCGCGCGAACGACCTCGTCGTCAATCCGATGAAGGCCAAGCAACTCACCAACATCCGGGCCGCCGGTTCCGACGAGAACATCTTGCTGACCCCGCCGCTGCGTCTCAGCCTGGAGCGAGCCATGGAGCTGATCGACGACGACGAGCTGGTCGAGGTAACGCCGAAGTCGATCCGAGTTCGCAAGCGGCTCACCAAGGAGCACGAGCGGAAAAGGTCGGCGCGCGAGGCCCAAGCCCAAGCAAGCCTCGCCGAGGCAGCGCCGGGGTAGACTCTCCGCCGGAACAAAGCGCCGGCTCGGAGGGTCCGAAACGGCTCGTCTTCTCATTTCTCCCGCGGGCTCGGTCGCGATCGGTGAGGCCCGCCGGTTAGGAATTTTGGTTAACCCGGATATTTCACCAAGGACCCGGGACGATGGCGACGGATAGGCGAGTCTGGACGCCGGGCTGGAGCGCAAGGGATAGCCGTAGCTATCGCTTGCGTGAAGCCCAAGTCCGGGCACGCGTAGCCGAGCCAGCGACCGGGTAGACTTGCCGCGGAAACAAATTGCACCGCGCCCGGACCGCCCAAATCGGTTCGTTTTCTCATCGCTCTCAGAAGCTTAGTCACGAGCGGCGAGGCGCCTTGGTGA
>JBFHLI010000156.1:0-8323 GCA_041594935.1 Gammaproteobacteria bacterium
CCGTTCGAGGAGCGCCCGCCGCTCGACGACGCCTACGGCGAGGTCATGCACCGTTACAGCCGGCTTGCGGACGAGCCTCCCCCGCGCGACGACATCACGCCCCAGCCCCCGGCGGACGCCGAGCCGCCGCCATCGGTCGTGCGTACCGCGCTATGCGTGGAGCCGCGGGACGGGCGCCTGTACCTGTTCTTACCCCCGCTCACCCATCTCGAGCACTATCTGGCCCTTCTCGGCCGCATCGAGGCGGTGGCCCTCGAGCTCGAGCAGCCGGTGGTGATCGAGGGCTACGAGCCGCCGCACGACCACCGGCTGTCGAGCTTTCGGGTGACCCCCGACCCCGGTGTGATCGAGGTGAACATCCACCCGACCGACACCTGGGGGGCGCTGGTCGAGACCACCGAGGCCCTGTACGCGGAAGCGCGTCTCGCCCGGCTTGGCACCGAGAAGTTCATGCTCGACGGGCGTCACACGGGCACCGGGGGGGGGAACCACGTGACGATCGGGGCCCGCTCGCCGGCCGACAGCCCCTTCTTGCGCCGACCGGACCTGCTCGCGAGCCTGGTCCTGTACTGGCAGCATCACCCCAGCCTTTCCTATCTCTTCTCGGGCCTCTTCGTCGGCCCGACCAGTCAGGCGCCGCGGGTCGACGAGGCGCGCGACGAGGTGCTTCACGAGCTCGAGATCGCGATCGCGGAGCTGCCCCGGGGCGACGTCCAGACCCCCTGGCTCGTGGATCGCTTGTTCCGCAACCTCCTGGTGGACGTGACCGGCAACACCCACCGGGCCGAGTTCTGCATCGATAAGCTCTACTCGCCCGATACCCCCGCCGGGCGCCTCGGCCTGCTCGAGTTCCGGGGCTTCGAGATGCCCCCGCACCCGCAGATGAGCCTCGTGCAGATGCTGCTGCTGCGCGCCCTCATCGCTTGGTTCTGGCGGGAGCCCTATCGACGCCGGCCGGTGCGCTGGGGCACCGCGCTGCACGACCGGTTCATGCTGCCCCATTTCGTGAGGGAGGATCTCGCCGACGTGCTGGCGGACCTTGACCGGGCGGGGCTGGGCCTCGATTTAGACTGGTTCGCACCCTTTCTCGAGTTTCGCTTCCCGCGCTACGGCCGCATCAACGCGCACGGGGTCGAGCTCGAGCTCGGGCTCGCGATCGAGCCCTGGCACGTGCTCGGAGAGGAAACCACCGCCCAGGGCACGGCGCGGTTCGTGGACTCCTCGGTCGAGCGCCTCGAGGTGCTGGTGCGCGGCGCAACCGACGGTCGTCACGTCGTCGCCTGCAACCGGCGTCGGGTACCGCTCTTTCCCACCGGGACGCGGGGCGAGTTCGTCGCCGGAGTGCGGTACAAGGCCTGGCAGCCGCCCTCGGGCATGCACCCCACCATCGGCTCTCACGCCCCGCTCGTCTTCGATATCGTCGACACCTGGAACGAACGTGCGATCGGGGGGTGCACCTATCACGTGTCGCACCCGGGCGGGCGTCACTACGAAACGCTGCCGGTCAACGCGAGCGAGGCCGAGGCGCGGCGCATTGCCCGGTTCTGGCCGCACGGCCACACGCCGGGACCGATGTCACCGCCACCCGAAGAGCCGAGCGTCGACTATCCGTACACGCTCGATCTGCGCCACCGCCCTTGACCGCGCCGCGAGCGCCCGGCGGCCCGGACTATGCGGCCATCCTCGCCCGGATCGGACGAGAGGTGCGCCCCCTGCTTGGCCGGGGCAAGGTGGCGAGCTACCTCCCCGCGCTGGCGGTGGTGCCGCCGCGGCGCTTCGCGATGGCGGTCGCCACGGTGGGGGGCGAGCGGTACTGCGTCGGCGACGCCGACGAGCGATTCTCGATCCAGAGCATCTCGAAGCTGTTCACCCTCACTCTCGCGATCAAGCGGCGGGGAGCACGCCTGTGGCAGCGGGTGGGGCGCGAGCCATCGGGCACCCGCTTCAACTCCCTGGTTCAGCTCGAGCACGAGCACGGCATCCCGCGAAACCCCTTCATCAACGCGGGTGCGCACGTCGTTAGCGATTGCCTGGTGAGCGACCTCGGTGACCCGAAGCGCGAGCTGCTCGATCTCCTCCAGCGCCTCACCGGCATCGACGACATCGCCTACGACGCGACGGTCGCCCGCTCCGAGCGCGAGACCGGACACACCAACCGGGCGCTTGCTAATTTTCTCAAGAGCTTCGGCAACCTCGAGAACGAGGTGCAGACGGTGCTGGACGTCTACTTCCACCAGTGCGCGATCGCCATGAGCTGCAACGAGCTGGCACGCGCCTGCCTGTATCTCGCCAACGAGGGCGTCGTACCCGCCAACGGGGAGGCAATCGTCGGCCCGCGGCTCGTGAAGCGGATCAACGCCTTGATGATGACCTGCGGCACCTACGACGTGGTGGGGGATTTCGCCTATCGGGTCGGGCTGCCGGCGAAGAGCGGCGTCGGCGGCGGCATCGTCGCGGTTCTGCCCCGGACCCTCGCGGTCGCGGTGTGGTCCCCCGCCCTCAATCGGGCCGGGAACTCGCTTGCCGGCACCAAGGCGCTGGAGCTGTTCACGACCAAGACCGGGCAGTCGGTATTCTGAGCCGCGGGCAGATCAGGCCTCCCGCCGGCGCCTGATTGCGGCCCTCACTTACTCCTCGACGGTCGCGCGCTTTGCTCGGGCGCGACCTCGACGACGGCGGTGAAACCACCCGGGTGGTTTATCTTCTTGATCTGCCCCGCTTCACCGGTGGGCGGCCCGGACGATTGCTTGGACCGATAGGCGTCAACCGTTCGCTGGTATCGCGCCGGTCGCAGGCCCCGAACCACCGCATTACCGACCGCGTAGAGCTCGCACCGGCGGGTCTTGGTGAGGCTGGCGCAATCGGCCAGCGCCCGGTCGTGCGCCTCCTGGTAGGTCGACAGTGCGTACCAGCTCCAGGCGCCGTCTGCGCTCAGGGCGAAGAGCTTGAAACGCAGTCCCTCAGCGTAGTCCAGGTACTGCTGCAGCCCGCGGCGGGCGGAATCGCCCGTCAGCTCCGGGATGGGAACCTCCGCACGAAGGGCAATCGGCATCATTGCGAGGACGGCAAGGACCACCAGCGTGCGGGGCGATGCGCGGTCGGCGGGCGGTGATCGTCGTCGGGTTCTTCCCATCACGTTCTATCCTCGGTCGCGTGGGGGGGATCTCGACCGTTCAGACCGAAGTCTTTAACCGCTATGTTGCACCAAGGACGCGGGACGATGGCGACGGATAGGTCAGATTGGACGACGGGCTGGAGCCCAGGTCCCAAGCCCGCGTAGCCGAGCCAGCACCCGGATTGACTTGCCGTGGAATCAAACTGCACCGCGCTCGGGCCGCCCATGACGGTTTGTTTTCTCGTCCCTCTCAAAAGCTTAATCACGAGCGGCGGGGACCATCGAGGATGGCCGTGGGTTGATTCGAAGGCACTGAAGTCTGGGATCACGACCGGGAAACGGCGCAACGGACCCCAGCCTCCCGGGGTAGGTACGGCGGCGTTGCTCAGGAGCCTAGCGCAGAAGCCTCCAGCCGCGCACGGCGCCGCGCGATTAGGTCCTGGACCTCGAGCGCCATATCCTGATTGACGTCGAGGGCCATCGGGTAGATGGAGCGCTCGGTCTCCTCGAGATAGCGCTGCACGTAGTTGTCCTGGAAGATGCTGCTGTGCAGATCGGTGAGGTTGCTGATCCGGTCGGCCGTCTTGAGGATCCTCGCCCGGTAGCTCCCCTTGGTGCGAATTCGCTCGAGGAACTCGGTCTTGGTCTCGGCCCCGCGGGTGACCTCAGTCACCAGCTTCACCACCTCCGGCCCGTCACCGTCGAGGGCGGCGATCGTCTTGGGATCGGTGTCAGGCACGTCCTCGAACAGGTCGTGGATGACCGAGGCCTTCAGCAGGACGGGGTCGGTGAACTTGTAGTCGATCAGGATTGCGAGGGTCGCCATCGCGTGCCGAAACTGGTTACCCCCGACCTTTCGATGATGCCCGATGAGTGCCGTTGCCTTCTGAATGTAGGGTGCCAGTGTGAGCCGGGTAAGCTCGTTCTTTTCGCTGTCTTTCATGCTACGGCGCTCCGCGGTTCTCTCAAGATTAGCGCTCGCGCGGTGCACATGGAACATCGGACGTCGCCGCGAGCGCCCGGCCCGGCCGAAACGCCGTGGCGATTGCCGCGACCAAACGTTTGGGGGTAGCGGGGCAAGGAGAGAAAGCCGCCCCGGGGATGGGCGGTCGAAACGTCTAATGAGCCGAGCCCCGCCGAAGGGTCGCGGGCCGCATCGATGCGTCGCGCGACCGGCCGAGGGGTCGAATGATATCGGGCAGCGCCAGCACGTCTTCACGGCGGGTGCGAAAGTTCGTGATGCAGGTGCGAAGCGCAAAGCGCTGACCGATCACCGCGTTCGACAGGTACGCCTCACCGCTGCGCTGAATGTCGCCCATCAGAGCGCGATTCAACTCATCGAGGTATGGCTCGGCCGGCGCGTACCCGCACAGGTCCGGCGGCACGTACCGGAATGTGGTGATGCTCAGTCCTCGAGTCAACGCCTCGAAGTCCGGCGACTCGTGCATGCAGCGCCACAGGGCCTCGGCCAGCGCAATGTCGTGCTCGATGAGCCGGCGAAGTCCCATGCGCCCCGCCTGCTGGAGCACTAGCCACACCTTCAATGCGCGCAAGCCGCGCGAGTTCTGCGGGCCCATCTCGTGGAAATTGACCAACTCCTCGGTCTGCCCGGCCTGCGCGTGGTAGTACGGCGGGTGGTAGGAGAAGGCATCGGTGAGGTGGCGCCGGTCGCGAACCAGCGCGCAGCCCGCCTCGAGCGGCACGTACAACCACTTGTGGGGGTCGACGGCGAGAGAGTCCGCTTGCGCGAGACCCCGTAAATCGGCCGGGGTGCCCTCCGCGAGGACCGCCGGGGCCCCGTAGGCGCCGTCGACGTGAAACCACAGTCCGTGACGGCGGGCAATCGCGGCGAGCTCCGGCAGGGGGTCGACCGCCCCGGTGCTGACGGTCCCGGCGCTGCCCACCACCAGGAACGGTGCCAGGCCCGAATCGCAGTCCTGCTCAATCTGGCGCTCGAGCGCGACCGGGTCCACGCGCTGGTGACGATCGGTTTCCACCCAGCGAATTGCCCCGGTGCCAAGCCCGCTCAGGTCGGCCGCCTTCTCGACCCAGGTGTGGGTCTCCTTCGAGACATAGGCCCGCAGCCGCCTCGCAGCGCCGTCCTCCATCCCGTTATCGCGCACGGCCCAGCCCGCCTTGGCGCGGCGAGCGGCGAAGAAACCGACGAAGTTGGCGGCATTGCCGCCGCTCACCATGAGACCACCCCCGTCGCGCGGGTAGCCGAGCAGGTCGGCCACCCAGCGAACCGCCTGCGTCTCGAGCTCGGTGGCCATCGGAGCCGACGGCCAGGAGACGACATTGGGATTCACCGCGGCCGCGATGAGGTCCGCGAGGGCGCCGATCGGGGCCGCCGAGCCGATGATGTACCCCCATTGCCGCGGATGAGGGGTGAGACGGTTGTAGTTTTCGAGCAAGGCGAGGGCGCGGTCTAGCAGCTCGGCCGGGTCCGCCCCCGACTCCGGCACCCCGTTGCCCCCAAGCTGCCGGCGGATCTCGGCAACGGTGACGTCCGGCGCGACCGCCCGCTCCGGCAGGTGGTCCAGGAAGGCGGCGATCTGATCGACGACCCGGTGACCCAGCTCCCGAAAGCGCGCTCCGTCCATCGCCAGCGGCGATCCGTGCTCCGAATCGGCTGCCGCCGCGGTCTCATCCGTCACGATTGCCATCCCCTCCCATTCGCGCCGTGCCCACCCCATTAGCACAACCCGCGTCGCCCCGCCACTCGGGTGCACCACCCCCGATCGCGCGAATGAATTCATGCCGGGCAACGGCCGAGGCCTTCGTGAGGAAGGTTGCGCGGTGGTCGCGGCGAACGAGCTACCGGGTCCGCCGCCGGCTGCGGTAACCGGCCGAGCCGGGGAAGATCAGAAGTCCCGCGACAACCGGCCCGCGAGCTTGCGCAGAAAGGCGAGGCACGCATCGAGCTGCTCGAGCTCGAGATACTCGTCCGGCTTGTGCGCCTGCTCGATGCTGCCCGGGCCGAAGACCACCACCGGCATTCGCGCCTCCTGGTAGTAGGGACCCTCGGTGCTATAGGACACCTTGAAGGTACGGTTCGTGCCCGCCAGCGCCATCACCAACGTTTCCGCGCTCGACCCCTCCTCGGCAATCAGGGGCGGATTGCCGCCTTCGGGGCGCGTCACGATATCTGCCTCGGGCGCCAACTTGCGCAGCTGCGGCAGCAGGGTCTTCACATAGGCGTCGAGACTCTCGCGGGCCCCCTGCCGGGGATCGCCCGGAATCGGGCGCCAGTCCCAGCGCAGCACACACTCGCGCGGCACGATGTTGGTTGCGGTCCCGCCGTTGACCATGCCGACGCTCACCGTCGAGTACGGCGGGTCGAAACCATTGTCGGGATCGGTACGCGCGGCGAGCTCCGCCATGTATCCGTTCAGGTGCTCGATCAGCTTTGCCGCCACCGAGATCGCATTCACGCCCTGGTGCACGAGACTCGAGTGGGATTCGTGACCGGTGATGGTCGTGGTGTAGCTGAACCCACCCTTGTGAGAGTTCACGACCCGCATCGAGGTGGGCTCGCCGATGATCACCGCCCGCGGCGAGTACCGGTGAGCATCGAGATCGCTCACGAGGTTCTTCGCCCCTGCACAGGTGGTCTCCTCGTCGTAGGTGAAGGCGAAATGCACCGGAACCTTCAGATTCGCGCTGAGGAACTCGGGGGTTAGCGCGAGCGCACACGCGATGAAACCCTTCATGTCCGCGGTGCCGCGCGCATACAACCGTGCGTCGCGCTCGACGAGACGGAACGGCTCGCTCGTCCAGTCCTGTCCATCCACCGGCACGACGTCGGTGTGGCCCGATAGCACCACCCCGCCCTCGCGCTCGTCGGGACCCAGGGTCGCGAAGAGATTGGCCTTGCCGCCTTCCCCGTCAAACGTGAGCCGGGAGCTCACCCCGTGGTCCTCGAGGTGGTTGGCGATGAAGTGAATCAGCTCGAGATTGGAGTTGCGGCTAGTGGTGTCGAACGCAACCAGCCGGGTGAGCATCGCCTTTGCCGAATCGATCTCCGCGCTCAAGCTCACCCCCGTATCGAACAATTTCCCTCCGCCGCACTCTACACCAGAGCGCGAGACGCTCCCAGTGCACGGCGCGGCGACGCGCAGCCCGTCCACGTCGCACCCTATCCGCGGCCCGAGGACGCTACACCCGGGGCATAGGCGACCACTGCTTGCTCCATCTCTCCGAGTCCTTCGATGCCGAGACGCATCCGATTTCCGGGCCGGAGAAAACGCGGCGGTCGCATCCCGAGCCCCACCCCGGGCGGGGTCCCGGTTGCGATGAGGTCCCCCGGCATCAGGCTCATGAAGCGGCTCACGTAGCTCACCAGATGCGCCACCCCGAAGATCATCGTCCGGGTCGACCCGTCCTGGCAGCGCTCGCCATCGACATCGAGCCAGAGGTGCAGATCCTGCGGGTCGGGGACCTCGTCCTTGGTGACCAGATAGGGCCCGAGCGGGGCGAACGTATCGGCACTCTTACCCTTGACCCACTGGCCCGTTCCCTCGAGCTGAAACGCGCGCTCCGATACGTCGTTCACGACACAGTAGCCGGCCACGTGGCCAAGCGCCGCATCTTCCTCGACGTAGCTCGCGCGGGTGCCGACGATCACCCCGAGCTCCACCTCCCAGTCCACCTTGCGGCTCCCCCGCGGCATCATCACCGGGTCGTAGGGTCCGCCGAGCGAGCTCGTGGCCTTCATGAAGAGCACCGGCTCCTCTGGGACCGGCTGCCCGGCCTCCTTCGCATGGTCGCGATAATTGAGACCGATTCCGACGATTTTTCCGATCCCCGCGACCGGCGGCCCGAGTCGCACCGACGCCTCCACCCGCGGCAGCGACTGCGGGTCGATCGCGGCGAGCTCCGCCAAGGAATCGGGAGCGAGCCAGCGCGGATCGATATCGGACACGCGTCCCGACAGATCGCGTCTCACTCCGGCCGGGTCCAGCAGCCCCGGCCGCTCGGCCCCCGGGGCGCCGTGGCGAAAGAGTTTCATCGACCTCCCTCCTTTCTTGCGAGCTGGTTCACACGTGAGGACATCAGCCGATGCGGACCGTCTCCGCGCTCACCGATCGGGGGGCGGGATCGCCGGCTTGCCAGCGCCAGTAGGTGTTATCCCGGCCGTTGACCGCGACCACCCGGTGAGCTCCGGCGGCGTCAATCGCGTGGATCGTCACCCGGTTGATGAGCCCC
>JBFHLI010000157.1:0-8316 GCA_041594935.1 Gammaproteobacteria bacterium
CACGGTCGGAAAAGTCTCGCCGTGGCTTTCGACCCGGTCTCTCAGATTTGTCCTGACCGCATCCCAGCGCCGGCCCGTGTCGGTGTAGTAGCCCACCTGGGCGTAGTCGATCTGCAAGTATGCTTCGCCGGCAAGCCCGAAGTCGGTCGGATCGGCGGTTTCCCAAATTCCGAGATTATTCCATCCGGACAACGGGCTGCCGTGGGCCGAGGCGGTGGTGACCGGGGCGAGCCGTCGCAGCTGCCCGAGCTCGTTCGCGAAAAGCTCCAGCGCCTTCTTGGTGTTGCCCCCACACTTCGAAAGTACCTCGTAATGATAGCCAATTTCGTGACCCAGCTCGTGAAGTCGACGCACGAGCTTGGGACTGAGTACCGAGGGGACGGTCCGCACGTAGTAAGTGCTCTTGATTCCAAGTCGGTGCTCGAGTTCCGCCATTGCGAGCGCGTTCGCTGGAATCCGGTCGACGTCGTGCCTGAGGATCACGGCCGGCGGGTTCGGTCCCGCGAGAAAATCGTCGATGCGCTGAACTCGATAAGACGCACTCAGGAGAGCTCCGCACAGCGCTCCGTACTTGTCGAGAGTCCAATCGGTGGCTGAGATCTCGAAGGCTCCGGAAGAGAAAACGTTACTTCAAGTCCTTGTTGGTCTCCATGTCGAACCACATGGCAAACAGCAAGAACTGGAGCCCGCTAATCACCAGGAATACCGCAAACAGTGCGCTCGTCTCCGCCACGGGACCTACGAAAATGCGTTTGAGGAACAGGAACGTCCCGAACAGGAGGCCTGTGGGAAAAAGCATGATACCGGTAGCATAGAAAAACAGTAATGGGTGGAAATCACGGATCACATATTTTTGAAACATCCGGTAGAAGAACAGCTTGAGCAGAAGCCACGACAGCTTGGGAATCATCCGGATTGGTCTGATGCCGGATTTCTCGCCAATATTGTAGATGGGTCGGACCGTGACATCGCGCACCTTGAAGTTGCAAATGTTCAGACGCACCAGAAGGTCGTTGGGCTGGCCGTAACGCTTGTACATGGTATCCCAATCGATCCGGGCCAGGGCAACCCGGCCGATTGCGGTGTAGCCGGACTGGGAATCGGCGATATGCCAATAACCGGAGGCAATCTTGGTAAGCAGTGAGATCACAGAGTTCCCGAGGTACCGGACCCGCGGAATGATTTCCCACGCGTCCCCGCGAAAGAGGCGATTGCCTTTAGTGTAATCGCACTCGCCTCGGGCAACCGGTGCGATCACCCTTGCCAGGTCATCGGGGTCCATCTGGGCATCGCCGGCCATCACCGCGGCGACATCCATGTTGTCGGCCAACGCTGCCTTGTAGCCGGAGGCAATCGCGCCTCCCACCCCTTGATTGGTCTCGTGTCTGATGAGCTTGACGCGATCCGGTTGGTCGGCAGCGTATCGCGCCACGGTTGCCACAGTCTCATCGGTGCTCTGGTCATCTACCACATAGATGCGGTCGACGAAATCCGGCATGGTCTCGATGACTCTGCCGATCAGCGTCTCTTCGTTGTAGCATGGCACCACCACCGCGACGGTCGCCTTCTCGAACAAGATCGCGCTCCTTGAACCGGTCCCGTCAGAAATTTCTCTATTGCGAGTAAATCGGAGCCGCCAGCCGGGACTGCGACCCTTCGCATTTGACAATCGCCATTTCTAACCACCGGGTTCGGCCGAACGACTTGCCATCTCGCCCAACCCCCACAACCGGTACGCTAGTTCCTCAGCGATTCGTTCAAGTGCGGCCCGATGCACTGCAGCATGTCGCTCAAGACCTTGGGGCTTGCCGCGACGATGTTTCCGGACGTTAGCCAGGTTTCCCCGCCACCTGGGCTGGCAATCATCCCGCCGGCCTCCTGAACCAGCAGGGCTCCGGCCGCCATATCCCATTCATTTAAGTTGAACTCCCAAAAACCGTCCAGTCTCCCCGCCGCCACGTAGGCGAGATCGAGGGCGGCGGCGCCAGCGCGCCGGATGCCAGCAGTGGCCGGAATCAATGCTTGCAAGGTGCGAAGGTAGGTTTCCAAGTCTTCGATGGCCCGAAACGGAAAGCCGGTGCCGAGGAGAGCGCCGCCTAGTCCGGCGCGATTGCTCACGCGGATTCGACGCTCATTGAGTTGTGCACCCGATCCACGACTCGCGGTGAACAGTTCGTTGCGGAGGGGATCGAAAACCACGCCGTGCTCGAGGCGACCCCGGTGCTTGAGCCCAATCGAGACCGCGAATTGCGGAAACCCGTGCAGAAAGTTGGTGGTCCCATCCAACGGATCGACCACCCAGACAAAATCATCGCCCGGGCTTAGTCCAGACTCTTCGGCAAGTATTGCGTGATCCGGGTAGGAGCGGTGAATGACATCGATGATGGCCTGCTCGGCCTGCCGGTCGACCGCGGTCACGAAGTCATTCAATCCCTTGGAGTCGACTTGGAGTCGGTCGACACGCTCGACGTTCCGTAGGATGATGCTCGCGGCGGCTCGAGCGGCGCGGACGGCGATGTTGATGAGGGCGTGCAGCGCGGCTCCTTGAGGGTCGGATTTTGGTCGAGACCCATTGTAGTCAAGTTTGCACTAGAGCGGCTGAAAAACTTTGCGACGGTGCCTGACTGATTGACGAGTCGGGAAAAGCCAACACCGAATCTGTCGGTGTGGGCCCGATATCGATGTGGCCCCAGAGATCAGGCTCGCGATGATGCAACAAGATCTGGTCGAAAAGCTTCGGGTCGTGCTCGTCGAAACGTCCCATCCGGGAAACATCGGGGCGGTGGCGCGAGCGATGAAGACCATGTGTCTGCGGCGATTGTATTTGGTTCGGCCCAAGCGTTTTCCCTGCGCCGAGGCGACGGCGCGGGCGGCGGGGGCGGACGACGTGCTGTACCGCGCCACCGTATGCGAGTCGCTGAGCGATGCGTTGGAAGGGTGTGGTTGGGTGATAGGGACGAGCGCGCGGGCTCGGCATATCGCTTGGCCTAGCGTCGCGCCTCGGGATAGCGCGTTGAAGGCGGTGGTGCAAGCTCGGAGCACCGACGTTGCGTTGTTGTTCGGGCGAGAGAACTCGGGATTGAAGAACAGCGAGCTAGACCATTGCCACGCGCTGGTTAGGATTCCGACCAATCCCGCGTTCAGCTCGCTCAACATCGCCGCGGCGGTCCAGATTCTCGGCTACGAACTGCAGCTCGCATCGCTCGAGCCCAGCGGCAGTTGGCGCGGCGAGATCGAGTCTCACGTACCCGTTTCGAGCGAGGACATGGAGCGTCTGTATGAGCACCTGATGCAGGCGTTGATCGATATCGGCTATCTGGACGTTGCCGCACCAAAGCTCCTGATGCGCCGGCTGCGGCGTCTGTTCAACCGTGCCGTTCCGGACCGCACGGAGCTCAACATCCTTCGGGGGATATTGACCGCCGCCCAGCGCCGCGCTAAGCGCTAGGAGCGTGTACCGCATTGGGCGGGCGAATCGTAGATCGTGCTGCTGTTGCTCGGTCGCTCGACCAATGCGGTACACGCTCCGAGCCTGGATGTTTCACCAGCCAACCGCTCTCGTCGCACATCTTTCTCAATCTGCGGCCGTCTTCCGGAGGACGGTCTCAACCTCCCGTCTCGACCCGCCTGCGCGCGCGACCTGATCGCATGGCGTGCGTCTTCAGACTGCTACCCGCCCTCGCTTTGCCCGCTGGTGCAAGGTCCAGGATCGACCCCCGCGTCATGCGCCGGCGCCGGAAGCTGCTCCCGGGGGCTGACCGGTCTGCCGTCGAGCCACACCACTTTCTCCACGATCTCGAGCCGGTTCTCGGCGAACCAGCGCACGGCAAGGGGATAGATTCGATGCTCTTGCTCGAGCACCCGCGCCGCAAGCGTGTCGGCGTCGTCATCGGGCTCAATCGGGACCGAGGCCTGGATGATGATCGGTCCCCCGTCCAGCTCGTCAGTGACGAAGTGAACCGTGGCACCATGGACCTGCTCACGGGCGTCGATCGCGCGTTGATGGGTATCGAGGCCGGGAAAACGAGGCAGCAGTGACGGATGGATGTTCATGAGGCGTCCGCGGTAGTGCGACACGAACCCCTCGGTGAGCACTCGCATGAAGCCGGCGAGCACCACGAGACCGGGATCATATCGGTCGATCCGCTTGATGAGCTCTTTCTCGAAGGCTGCCCGGGAGCTGAACTTGCGGTGATCTACTGTCTCCACGGGGATGCCCGCGGCCACCGCGCGAGCCAGGCCAGGCGCGCCGGGCCGATTGCTGATGACCGCGCAAAGCTGCCCCGGGATGCTGTGCCCGGTCGCATCGATGATGGCCTGCAAGTTGCTGCCCCGCCCCGAGATCAGAGCGACCATGGCAAGTGGCTTAACCATCCGTTGGCGTGAGCCCATCGAGGCACACGCAGGGTTCTTGAGACTCGGCCTCGTCGATCACCCCGATCGCAGCGACTTCCTGTCCGCGTCGACGCAACAGGTCGCCGGCGCGCTCCGCATCGCGCGAATCGACGCAAACCACCAGTCCGACGCCGCAGTTGAAGGTACGGTAAAGCTCGTGATTCTGAATGTTGCCGGCTTCGCGGAGCCAATCGAAGATCGGTAACCTCTTCCAGGATCGGGTGTCAATATTCGCCCGGCATCCGACCGGGAGGATGCGGGGAACGTTCTCGAGCAGCCCGCCGCCGGTGATGTGGGCAATCCCAAGGACCGGTACGTCGCGGATGAGGTGTTGTACTGCATCGACATAGATACGGGTGGGCTCGAGCAGCGTCTCCGCGAGCGTTCGTGCCCCGAATCGCGACTGGAGGTCCACTCCGGCCCGCTCCACGACCTTGCGGATGAGCGAGTAACCATTGGAGTGAGGGCCACTCGAGGCAAGACCCAACAAGACATGACCCGGCTTGATGAGACTTCCATCGATGATTCGATCTCGTTCGACCACACCGACACAGAATCCGGCCAGATCGTAGTCCTTGTCCGCGTACATTCCCGGAAGCTCGGCCGTCTCGCCGCCAATCAGAGCCGTTCCGGCCAGCTTGCAGCCGGCGGCGACTCCCTGGATCACTGCCTCCGCGACCTCCAAGTCGAGGCGGGCGGTCGCGAAGTAGTCCAGAAAGAAGAGCGGCTCGGCCCCGAGGGCTAGGACATCGTTCACGCACATCGCCACCAGGTCGATCCCGACCGACTGGTGACAGCCGGTGTCGATGGCAAGTCGGAGCTTGGTTCCGACCCCGTCCGTCCCGGACACCAGTACCGGATGGCGATACCGGTCGAGGGGGAGCTCGAAAAGCGCACCGAATCCGCCCACCCGGCCGAGCACGCCCCGGGTGGTGGTGGTCGCTGATATTGCCTTGATGCGTTTGACGAGCGCGTCGGCGCGATCGATATCGACGCCCGCGTCGCGATAGCTGATGGGTTCTCCTGCGCCTTTTTCGCTCATCGCGCGGGCATCTTATCGGTGGGATTTCGCCGGTGTAAACCTTGACTTGGCAGAACGCCCAGAATAGCGTCGGCCCCGATGCGCAATCCATTGACGAATCGTGGGTGTCTAGTGCTGGTGGCCGCGTGCATGATTTCGCTCGCGGCTTCGGCCGATCAAGTGCACGAGCTATATGAAGCGCAGGTCCCGGTCGTCGACAAAGGAGAGACGGAGCGGGTGCTTGCCCTCGGGGCGGCGCTTCGCAAGGTGCTGGTCAAGCTGACCGGCGAGCGAAATCCGCAGGCGAGTCCGGGGGTAGTTCGAGCAATGAGCCAGCCGAGGCATTTCGTGCAGCAGTTCCGCTACCTGGCTTCCCCATCGACGGAAGCCGGTAGCCCGGCGCAGCTCGAGCTGTGGGCTCGTTTCGACCCCCGAGCGGTCGACGATTTGCTCCGCGAGGCGGGCCTGCCAATCTGGGAATCTACCCGTCCCGCGGTGCTGACGTGGGTCGCTCTGGGGGGGGAGTCGGGGCCGGTGCTGATCGGGGTGGACGATCGACCCGATGTCTTCGAGGTGCTCGAGCGGTCGGCGGCCGATCGGGGATTGCCTCTGCTTGTCCCACTCCTTGACCTCGAGGATCGGGCTGGTGTGAGCGGGACCGATGTCTGGTCCGGATCCGGGGGCAAGATCTTGCAGTCCTCAGCGCGTTATCGCTCGGACATCGTGCTCGTGGCGCGACTGAATGAGGCCGGGTCAGGAGTCTGGCAGGCCAGTTGGATACTGTTCCTGGATGCAGCGGCGCAGGATTGGTCAAACCGAGGCAAATCCCTCGCGCCCCTGCTGGAAGATGGGTTCAACCGCGCCGCGGACTTGATCGCGCGCCGCTTCGCCGGGACACCCCAGAACGTTGGCGCGGAGGGAATCCCAATCGAAGTTCATGACGTTCGCACGTTGGAGGACTATGCACGGGTTGTCGATTATCTGCGTTCCCTCGACCGGGTCACGCAGGTCGATATCACGAGATTGCGGGCCGATACGCTTTCTTGCCTCCTTCACACCCGCGGCAGCAGCGCCGCGCTCCGACAGGTGATCGGACTGGGTCGCACGCTCATCACGACGGACTCGTCGGCAGGGATGCAGTTCCGGTTGCTTCGCTGAGCCGGCACCGGGGTCTTTCGTCAGATCGCCCGCCGCCCAATATTTTGCAACTCCCGCTTGGAATTGAACTTCAATCAAGTGCCACGCTCAAGAACTTCGTCGTGGGGCAAAGCGAGGAGGCATACCATGCGCTGACCGAGCTCTTGGCCGATCGCGGGGAACAGGTGATACTGATCCACGGAGCACCGGGCACCGGAAAGACGCATCTGCTGATGGCGGCCTGCCGGGCCATGGGGTTGTCGATTGGCGCAGCCGCCTATGTGCCATTGAAGCGGCATTCCGAATTTGACCCACGATTCCTGATCGGCCTCGAGGAGGTTTCTCTGGTCTGCGTCGATGATATCGATGCGGTCGCGGCCACGGCGGGTTGGGAGCAATCCTTGTTTGACCTCTATAACCGAGCGGAGCCAACCGGCACCCGTCTGCTGCTCAGTAGCCGTTGTCGAGCTTCGGAGATTGGAATCGTGTTGCCCGACCTGGAGTCCCGGTTGGTGGCGGCGGTTTCGTTTGCACTGCGTCATCTGGATGACATCGGTCGCGAAAGGGCACTACGGGAGCGCGCGCGTGAACGCGGCTTCGACATGTCGAAAGCGGTAGTAAGGTACTTGATGCGACGGATTCCGCGCGACATGCACGCATTGATGTCCGTCTTGGAGCAGCTGGACCGAGCCACGCTCGCCGAGCAGCGACGGGCCACTATCCCGCTCGTGAAACGGCTGCTGGACGGAGGCTGATTCGGAGCACTGTACCGGGCCAGCCTCTACGATGTTTCTGCCCAGCGATGTTCGCGGCAGCGAGCGGCATTGACCGGATTCGATCCTAATCTGGGAGGGACCGAGCGGCGAGGGCGCGAGCGGTGGTCGCAATGCGTCTCCCGAGGGCAACGCAGAGCCGCTTCTCCTCCTGCGTGAGCGGTAGGTCGCTATCCGTGCCGGCAACGTGGGTCGCACCGTAGGGGGTGCCGCCGCTACGAGTGCGCATCAGGTCGGGCTCCGCGTAGGGAAGGCCTACCAGGATCATACCGTGGTGAAACAGCGGCAGCATCATTGACAGCAAGGTGCTCTCCTGTCCCCCATGAAGACTCGAGGTGGAGGTGAACACACCGGCAGGCTTGCCGGCGAGAACGCCGGAGAGCCACTCCGTCCCGGTGCCATCGATAAAATACTTCAGGGCGGCGGCCATGTTTCCGAACCGGGTGGGACTCCCAAGCGCGAGGCCGGCGCACTGCTCCAAATCTGCGCGGGTCGCGAACGGCGGGCCGCGCGTCGGGATTGTATTCGCGCTCGACTTGCGAACGCTCGAGATCGACGGCACTGTGCGAACTCGTGCGGCGGTGCCCTCGATTTCGTCGACGCCCCGGGCGACGTGTCGAGCCATCTCGGCGACGCTGCCATGACGGCTGTAATAGAGGATGAGTATCTCGAGCATGATTGCTTTCAGGCGTGGCCGTAGCGCCCACGTAATCTCTTGCGCATCAAGTCTTGCGAATCGATTTCGGCGGTCGGGGAATGGCTCGCAGCTCAGATATGTCCGGCGCTCGGTTGAAGTACCTCGCTAGCTCGGACTCCACGGCGCGACCACGAAGGTGCCCGATCCAGGTTCGTCCCGGTGCCCGTTGCGACCGACATCGATACACCAGGATAACCCCCAGCTTTCCGGTTCTGCCCATTCGGCACGATTCGATATCGAGTCGGCATCGACCGTGACAGTGGTAGAACGCATACGTCAAAAACAGTCGTGGC
>JBFHLI010000158.1:0-8300 GCA_041594935.1 Gammaproteobacteria bacterium
CTGTACGACTGCGCGGTGGGGCTCATGCACCCGCACGTATCCAACTATTTCCTCGGTCAACGGGTCCCCGGTCTCACCGGGAGCTCGCATCCCAATATCAGCCCGTACGACAAGTTCCCCACCGCGACCACCGAGATCTTTCTCGGCGCGGGCAACAATCGCGCCTTCCGCCGGCTATGCGAAGTGCTCGGACAGCCGGAGCTGGCCGACGACCCCCGCTTTCGGGACAACCGCGACCGGGTCGTCAATCGCCAGGCTCTCATCGAGTCGCTGGAGAAGCTGCTGCTCGCGGTGGACGGCTTCGAGCTCTGCAACCGGCTGCTCGAGGCGGGGCTTCCGGCCGGTCCGATCCTGCGTACCGACGCGGTCATGGCCCACCCCCACACCCACCACCGGCAGATGTCGGTCAGTCTGGACTGGTACCAGGGCAGCGGTATCCCGATCAAGTTCTCGCGCACCCCGGGTGCGGTGCGAAGGACCCCGCCCGCGTTCGGAGTGCACGGGCGGGAAATCTTGCAGGAACACGGATTCGGGGAGGCGGAGATCGAGCGGCTCGCGAGCGAAGGGGTGTTGGTCGAAACGCGCCGCAAGTGAGTGAGTGCCAAACCGGGGCCGCGCCGGCGAAGCCCAACCGGGCGGGCCGCGGGAGCGTGCCGGGCAACCCCGCCGGAAGCAGGGAGCGGAGCACGCGCGTCGGTTGCGTAGATGAGCCCATGGTCCATCACCCGGGCCGGATTGCGATCGTAGCGCGGTGAGGCTCGACTCCACGCCGTCGAGCGAGCCTTCGGCGTCGCAACCGTTTCTCGCGATCTCCCTCATCTGCGTATCGACCCTGTTCTTCAGCGCAATGGGCGCATGCGCGAAATGGTTGGCGGCCGACCTGCCGGTCGTGCAGATCATCTGGGGACGGTACTTCTTCCACGCGCTCCTCATCGTGGTATTGTTTCCGCGCCGCGCGCCCTCCCTCCTTGCAAGCGGGCGCAAGGACCTCCAGGTGCTGCGCTCGGTGCTCGTCCTCGGCGCGACGGTCTGTGCGTTCACCGCCCTTCGCTATCTCCCGCTCGCGAGCGTCGCCGCCCTCGGGTTTGTCGGTCCGCTGCTGGTGCTGGGGCTTGCCACCGTGTTTCTGGGCGAGCGCGTCGGCCTCGCGCGATGGATCGCGGTCGCCATCGGCTTCGTGGGGGTGCTCGTCATCCTGCGCCCGGGCCTGGGCGTCATGCACTGGGCCTCGCTGCTACCGCTCATGATGGCCGCCTGCTACGCCACCTATCAGGTGCTCACCCGCGTCATCCGCGGGCTTGCCCCACCGCTCACCTCGCTCTTCTACACCGCCCTGGTCGGCACCGTCGCCGCCTCGTGCGTGGTGCCCTTCTACTGGGTGCCGCTCAGCCCGGGACAGTGGGCGGGAATGATCGGGGCCGGCTTCTTCGGCGGGGCCGGGCACCTCGCGGTCATCAAGGCGTACGAATCCGCCCACGCCTCGAGAGTTGCCCCGTTTGTCTACTCGGAGCTCGTGTGGGCGATCGCGATCGGATGGGCGGTATTCGCCCAGCTGCCCGATCTGTGGACGTTGGCCGGCTCGGCCCTGCTGGTCGCAACCGGGCTCTACCTGCTGAACCCACGTACGAGGTGAAACCGCTCCCAGCGACGCGTGGTAGCGCATTGCTCGTGCGACCGAGGTAACGCGCTACGACCGCGGGGTACTGCGCTCCTGGACCTCGAAGAAGGAGGCCGCGCGATACGACTCGGGAAGCTCGACGAGGCCCGCGTTCAAGCGCGCGTGTCGCGACGGTCGGCCTCGAACCACGCGCCCCTGGTTTTGATTGGGAAGGGGCGAAGCCGCCAGGGGGATCGCATCGGCGGCGGCATAGACTGCGATGAAAAGAGCACGCGCCACGCTCGAGCGGTTTGGCTCCGAGCCGTGCAGCAGCAACGTGTGCATGAAGCACACGCTGCCCGCGCCACCGGTGACCGGTACGGCGCGGGTGCGCGCCTCGCGCGTGACGGCCGCATCGGTCTTGCCGGTGAAGCGCTCCCCTTGCCACAAGCTCTTCTGCCCCTCGCGGTGGCTGCCCGGCACCACCATCAGGCAGCCGTTCTCGGCGTCGGTGTCATCGAGCATCAGCAGCGCGGTCACCACGTCGTCATTGGTGTGGGGGGTGTAGGAGAAATCCTGGTGCCAGTCGACTCGGGTCTCGGTGCCGGGTTGCTTCAGATTGATCTTCGAGTGGTGGAATCGGACGTCGGGTCCGACGAGGTCCGCGACCATGTCGGTCATCGGGCTGTCGAAGGCCGCCCGCGCGTAGCCGTCGTCCACATCCGAGGGGTTGTCCACGCGCCGCAGGGCGGGACGTTCGGCGCGATGCGACTCGGCCACATCGAAGCGCGGCCGCCCGTCGACCGTCTCGCCGAACGACCCCGGGTGCGCGCGGCTCGCCTGCACCCACTGCCCGAGGCGCTCGCGCAGCGCCCCGAGCTCGGCCGGATCGAAACCCGCGTCGACGACGAGATATCCGTCGCGCCAGAATCCATCGACTTGCGCCGGCTCGAGCCGCCGCGGTGGATGACTCATTCTAGGCCTCGAAGCCACCCGCATCCCCTCGCGCCGCGCGCTTGAGCCGACGACGCCACCCTTGGGGGCGATTGCCCACCTTAGCGAACGACCCGCCGCCCGGGCGAATCGAAAGCTCCCGATGGCGCGCGGTTCGTTCGCCCGGTTGCTGCCGTCACGACCATGTAGATCGCATCTCCAACCATGTTACTTCTCGTTGAATTTACGTGGGCGCGATTGGCCACCTTGCGAACGACCCGCCGCCCGGGCGAATCGAAAGCTCCCTCCGGCGCGCGGCCCGCTCGCCCGGTTGCTGCCGTCACGACCATGTAGATCGCATCTCCGAACATGTTACTTCTCCTTGAATCTAGTTGCCATCAGCGGTTGCATTATGTCGTTTGACCCTGCCGCTTCACAAACGATTCATTTTCACGTATATGTTAGTTTTTCTAATCCTTCTTATGCCCTGATGAACGAACGCCTGCCGCCACTGACGGCCCTGCGGGCATTCGATGCCGCGGCGCGCCACGAGAGCTTCTCGAGGGCGGCCGATGAGCTGAGCGTCACTCACGCAGCCGTCAGCCATCAGATCAAGGCGTTGGAGACGTGGCTCGGCCTCGCGCTCTTCGAGCGGCGCACCCGCGCGGTGACGCTCACGCCATCGGGACAGGAGTATCGCGCGGTAATCGAGGACGCGTTCAACCAGATCCGCGCCGGCACCGCGCGGGTGCGCACCGGCCCGGACGGTCCGCTCCACGTGACCACCACTCCGGCCTTCGCGGTGCGGTGGCTCGCGCCCCGTCTCGGGCAGCTGTGGAACGAGCACCCCGAGCTCGACTTGCGCTTGCACGAAGCCTCGTGGCGTCGCGAGCTCGACGCCGCCGCGCCGCGGTTCGACCTGGGGATAAGACTCGGGGCCGGACAGTGGCCGGGTCTAGACGCAATCCTCCTGCTGCGCGGACACCTGACCCCGACCCTCGGCGCGGGAATGCTTTCCTCGGGCGCCATCCTGGAGCGTTCCGAGGACCTCGCCCGGCATACCCTGCTGCACGAGTTCGACCGCCGGGCCTGGCAGGAGTGGTTTCGGCGCCACGGATTGAACCCGAGCGAGGCCGAGCGAGGCCCCGTGTTCGACGACATCAATCTGGTGTACGGCGCCGCCCTGAGCGGCCACGGAGTGGGACTGCTTCACACCGCGCTGACCGCAGCGGAGGTCGCAGCCGGGCAGCTCGCCCAGCCCTTTCGCGAGACCGGCGAGGAAACGAACTTCTACATCGTGTATCCGCGTGGTACGGGAGCGCTCCCGAAGGTGGCCAGGTTTCGAGACTGGCTGCTCGCACAGTAGGGTCGGCGCGGGTTTTGCGGTAACGTGCGGGCGCAGCATGGACGAGTGGTGGACCACCCTCATGTTCATGAGCCACGAGCGCCGAGCCAAGGCCGGCGGCGTCGCCGCGATCATGGACTCCGGCGGGCAGCGCGCTCACCTCTGCGACCTCGCCGAGGAGCTGCGCATTCCGTGGGCGGCTATCAACGAGACGACGCGGGCACGGTTTCGCGAGCGATTGAACCCGAGTCTGCTCGCGATTAACTCGGTCGACGCTTGGGGCGGAGATCGGGACTGGGACGAGGTTCTTCACGACTGCTTTCGCGCCGTCGTTGACGACCCCGACACCGCGATCGGGGTGGCCTTCACCGAGTTCGGTGCCTCGAACAGCGACAACTTCCCCGGGACGCTCGCAAGCGCCTGCAAAAGAGTCGCGTCGACCACCGTGAAGCCGGTCGTGGCCGCGACCTACACGACGCGCCATTTCCACCCGCGGGTGGTACGCGATCTTTGAGAGGCGGGCCACGCAGGCGGCCCGCCGCCGACCGGCGGAGCCTTTGCCGGGCGGTGAGCCGCCTGTCGCTGCTCGCCGCCGCCCTCGGCGAGGCCGTCGCCGAGATCGACGTCAATCCGTTGATCGTCTCCTCGCATGGCTGCCTCGCCGTCGATGCGGTGGTCAAGGGACGCGCGAGCGCGGCCGCCGCCGGGGACATCCCGCCGGACCCGCCCTGACGACCGAGTCGCCGTCCCTGGCGCGTAAGCGCCGCGGTGCAAGACGACCCTTGGAATCGCAGAGCGAAAAACACCGTACGCGCTGCGTGCCGTTTCATTCCGCCCCGCGTGTTGCCGAACTTTGGCCGGCAAACGACAATGGTGGTTTTACCTTGCTCCGGGGGATGATGAACTCTCAGACCGACGCGCCGGCGCTTCCAGGCCTCGTGCCCAATTCGGTGCGCTTGGATCGCCGCGCGACCGCCTTTGACGCACGCACCCTTTCGCGCATCACTCGAATGGCATTTGCCCATCGTTGGCGCATGTGGGTCGCCATCGTTGCCACCGCGCTCGCCGCGGTCTCACAGATCATCATTCCACAGCTCATCGGCGGTGCCGTCGACAACGCCCGCGGCTTCCTCGCGCCCGCGGGGGACTCCGGGGCGGAGGCGGGGGCCGCGCTTGTCTCCACTGCCTGGATACTGCTCGGGGCCTCGCTGTTTCGAGGGCTGTGCACGATGCTACAGAACTACCAGGGCGAGGCGGTCGGCCACCTGATCGCCTACGAGCTCAAGGTCGCCTATTACGCGAAGCTGCAACGACAGTCCTTCAGCTATCACGACCGCGTCCACACCGGAGACCTGATGAGCCGGGGCATCCTCGACATCGAGGGGACCCGTCTGTGGGTGCACACCGGCATTCTGCGGGTGGTGCTGCTCGTCATTCTCATCTTCGGAGGCGCCGCGGTGCTGGTCGCGATTGACCGCTGGCTCGCACTGGTTGCGCTGAGCTTCGTGCCCGTGGTGGGCGTCGGTGCCACCGTGGTCCGGCTGCGCCTGCGCGAGCTCTGGCACCTTCTACAGGAGGAGCTGGGGGTGCTCACCCGGGTGATGGAAGAGAACCTCGCCGGCATTCGCGTCGTGCGCGCCTTCGCCGCCCAGCTCTTCGAGCTCGCCCGGTTCGATGTGATCTCCGATCGGGCGCTCGAGATCCTGCACCGTCGCATCAAGATCTTCGTCGTTGGCACCACCAGCATGACGTTCGTGTTCTTTCTCGCGATGGGGCTCACCCTGTGGATCGGAGGTGAGAAGGTGCTGGCCGGTGAGATATCGATCGGGGAGCTCACCGCGTTTCTCGCGTTCATGGCCATCCTGCAGTCCCCGGTGCGCCAGATCGCCTGGATGGTGAACTCGATGGCCCGCGCCTCGACCTGCGGGTCGCGCTTGTTCGAGATACTCGACCTCGAGCCCGAGATTCGCGACCGGCCCGGTGCGGACGATCTCGAGATTACCGAGGGAGTGGTGCGCTTCGAGCAGGTCAGCTTCAGCTACGCACGCCACGACGGTGCGTTGCCGGTCCTGCACGAGGTGAGCTTCGAGGCCCGGCCCGGCAAGATCGTGGGGATCGTCGGCCCGCCCGGAAGCGGCAAGTCGACGATCGCGCACCTTCTGCCTCGCTACTACGACGTGAGCGCGGGGCGAATCACCATCGATGGCCGCGACATTCGGGACGTGACGCTGGAGTCACTGCGCGCGGCGGTGAGCGTCGTGCAACAGGATCCGTTCCTGTTCACCGCGGACATCGAGCGCAACGTCGCCTACGGCGACCCGTGGGCCGACCGCAGCGCGGTGCGGCGTGCCACCGAGGCGGCGCAGCTGCACCACTACGTCGCCCACCTGCCCGAGGGCTACGAGACGCTGGTCGGTGAGCGAGGGGTCTCGCTATCGGGCGGCCAGCGACAGCGCCTCGCGATCGCCCGGGCGGTGCTCCCGCGGTCCAGCATCATAGTCTTCGATGACTCGACGGCCGCGGTCGACGCCGGCACCGAGCGGCTCATTCGCGAGTCCCTCGAGGCAATCACCCGGGACCGGGCCACCATCATCATTGCCCATCGTCTTTCGTCGCTGATGCACGCGAACGAGATCCTGTTCCTCGAGCGGGGGCGGATCCTGGAGCGCGGCACTCACGAGGAACTGGTCGAGAAACGGGGCCGCTACGCGGAGCTATACACCCTGCAAACCCAGGCGACCGAGGCGGACCTCGTTGCCGCCGACCGGGAGGAATCGGACTCGTGAGCACTCATTCGGAGCCAGCCCGCTCGGAGCATGCACCACGGGCGGTGGTCGGCTCCCAGGTGTCTTACGAGGAAGAGATGTTCGGCGCCGCCTTCGACGGCATCGTGATCCGACGGTTCTGGCAGTTCCTGCGCCCCTACCGGCGTTTGCTCTGGGTCGGTATCGCAGGAGTGCTGGTGTTCACCCTGACCCAGGTGGCGATTCCGTTGCTGATGCGCTTCGTCATCGACGATGCGCTCGCGGGGGACGCGCCGGCGATCGGGCTGCTGCACCGGATCATCGTCGCGTTCTTCGTCGTGGTCGGGGTCAACTACGCGGCCAACATCGCCCAGGAGCTGGTGGTGGGGCGGGTGGCGGGTCACCTGCTCTTCGATCTGCGCCGCGCCATGTACCGGCATCTGCAGTTCGTCTCGCTCGCATTCATGGACAAGACGGAGGCCGGCCGGTTGATGTCGAGGCTCCAGGGCGACGTCGGGGCATTGCAGGAGTTTCTCGAGACCTCGATCTTCGCGATCGGCGACCTCGTGCTGCTGCTGGGGATCGTCGGCGTGCTCCTGTGGCTCGATCCGCACCTTGGCGTCCTCACTCTCTCGGTCGTGCCCACCTTGCTCCTGGTGCGGATCGTCTGGCTGCCGTACGCCAGGCGATCCTTCCTCGCCGCCCGCGAGACGCATTCGGCCGTCAACGGTGCACTCGCGGAGAACGTGCACGGGGTACGCACGATCCAGGAGATGGGGCGAGAGGCGGTGAACCATCGCCTGTTCGAAGAAAAGTCGAGGGCCAATCTTCGCGCCAACCTTCGTGCCTCACAGCTCTCCAACATCATGGTGCCGATCGTGGACGGGCTGACCGGTGCGGCGATGGCCATCGTGGTGATCGCCGGGGGCCATCGCGTTCTCGAGGGTAACCTCGAGCTCGGAGTGATGGTGGCCTTTTTGTTCTACGTGCAGCGCTTCTTCGACCCGATTCGATCGCTCACGATTCAGTACAGCGTCATGCAGCGCGCGATGGCGGCCGGGCAGCGAATCTTCGAGGTGCTCGACGTGCCGATCGAGGTCCGGGACCGTCCCGGCGCGGGAGAGCTCGGCCCGAACGACAAGTCGGTCGAGTTCAAGAACGTGACCTTCGGCTATCAACCCGGCCAGCCTGTTCTCAGGAACATCAGCTTTCGGGTCGAGCCGGGAGAGACGGTGGCCCTGGTGGGCCCGACCGGATCGGGCAAGAGCACTATCACCTCGCTCGCCCACCGCTTCTACGACGTGTGGGAAGGTGAGGTGCTCATCGGCGGGCACGACGTCCGCGACGTACGCCAGGCCGCGCTCGGGCGCCACGTCGCGATGGTGCTGCAGGACCCGTTCCTGTTCACGGGAACGGTCTACGACAACATCCGCTACGACCGCGCGGATGCGAGACCGGCGGACATCGAGGCAGCCGCCCGCGCCGTCGGGGCGCACGAGTTCATCGAGAAGCTTCCGCGCGGCTACCGTACCGAGCTCGAGCAGCGCGGCGCCAACCTCTCGCTCGGCCAGCGCCAGCTCCTGAGCTTCGCGCGCGCGCTCGTCGCCGACGCCCGGGTGCTGATCCTCGACGAGGCGACCGCCAACGTCGACAGCCACACCGAGCGGCAGATCCAGAACGC
>JBFHLI010000159.1:0-8214 GCA_041594935.1 Gammaproteobacteria bacterium
CCCCCATCCCAAGCGGCGCGGCGGTCACCGCCGGTATCCCGAGCGACGCGCAGGCCGCGAACACGAGCCGCCGCGCCTCGAGGGCGAAGAAATCGAGGCCGTCCACGAACAGGTCCACCCCGGAGAGGAACTCACCGACGTTGTCCTCGTCGACCCCGGCCGGGAACCGTCCGATGACGAGCTCCGGGTTGACCGCCAGCGCCATCTCCGCCAGCACCTCGACCTTCTCTCGCCCCAGGTTGTGAACCGAGGCCCCGGCCTGGCGGTTGAAATTGGCGAGCTCGAAGTGGTCGAGATCGGCGACGTGAAAGCGCCCGATGCCAAGCCGGGCGAGCGTCATCAGGTGGCTCCCGCCGACCCCCCCGAGACCGGCAATCGCCACCCGCTTGCTGCCGAGCACCGCCTGCTCGTCCGGCGTCAGCCAGCCGATGTTGCGCGCAAACGCTTCCCGGTAGTCGAAGCTATCCATTCATGCACTCTCGAAGCTGATGAGCCCCCTCCTCGCCGGCGCCACCCTCGCCCGACGCCGGGAGGCCCGTTCCCGCGGGCCACGATTGAACGCCGGCGGCTCGCCCGGAGTCCGGGGAATCCCCCGCAATGAGCACAAGCCGGTCAAGTCAGGCCTTCGCGGCAACCTCGGGCCGGTCGCGCAGCATCTCCTCGGTGGCCCGGAAGTCGATCTTCCCGCTCCCCATCTTCGGCAGCTCGTCGATGACGAAGAAGCGCCTCGGAACCGCGATCGCGGGCAGGCGCTTGGCGAGCTCGGCCGCGAGCGCACGCTCGTCCACCGCCCGCGTCAGCGCAACTCCGACCAGGGCGCCGCGCCGGGCATCGGGGACCTCGACCGCGCAGCATTCGACCTCATCGGGGAGCACTCGCTCGAGCTCGGATTCCACCTGGACCAGGGAGACCATCTCGCCGCCGACCTTGATGAAGCGCTTGAGCCTTCCTCGGTGCCACAGGTAGCCCTGCTCGTCGAGGAGCCCCATGTCGCCGGTCTCGTACCAACCGTCCTGGATACGAAGCGAGGTCGCCTCGACGTCGCCCAGATAGCCCTTCATCACGAGGTCTCCGCGCACCAGAATCTTGCCCTCGTGTCCCGCGGGCACCGGCTCACCGGTGGCGACATCGACGATTCTCACCTCGACCCCGGGCAGCGGCTTGCCGATGCTCCCCGCCCGGTTCGCGCCCGGCCGATTGGTGGAGATGACCGGGCTCGTCTCGGTCGCCCCGTAACCCTCGAAGACCTCCACGTCGTGCTCGTCGCGATAGGCGATGCGCAATCGATCCGGCAGCTTGTCCGCCCCCGCCACCGCGAGGCGCAGCGACGCAAACTGCCCGCGCTTGGCCTGCTGCGCGTAGCCCATCAGGAAATAGGGGGTGCCGACCATCAGGCTCGGGCGCTCCTCGCCAATGACCCGCGCCACCGTCTTGAAGTCGAGCGGGTTTGCGTAGGTCACCATGGTCATGCCGACCAGGAGCGGCAGCCACAGGCTCGTGGTCTGCCCGAAGACGTGAAACGCCGGCAGGATGGCGAGGATCGAGTCGTCGCGCGAGCACCTGAACGCCTCCGCGCAGGCCCGGGCGTTAGTGTAGAAGTTGCGGTGGGTGAGCTCGACCGCCTTGGGCGCCATCTCGCTCCCGCTCGTGAAGAGCACGACCGCGGTGTCGTCCATACGCCCGGTGCCGATCAGCCGGGCCCGGATCACGGCGCCCGGCAGCTTCGCCTCGGCCGCGGCCCGGAGCTTCTCCGCCAGCCGCACCTCCGCCTGGACGTCCTCGAGGAACACCATGCCCTCGACCGCCCGGCAGTCGAGCTTCTCGAGCAAGGCCCGCGAGGTGACGATGGTGGAGAAGCCGCACTTACGCTGCGCATACTCGGCATTCTCCGCCGCCCCGGTGGAGTAGTTGATCATCACCGGAATCTTCCCCGCCATCAGCGCCCCGAGGATCGCGAGCGCGCAGCCGGCCGAGGTCGGCAGCATGACGCCGAGGTACCGATCGGGATAGGCGCGGAAACGCCGCGCGAGCAGCAGCGCCCCGGTCAAGGCGCGGGCGTAGGAGATTCGACGCCCGAGCGTGCGGTCGATGAACGCGAGCTTGCCCCCCTCGCGCTTCGCGGTCTGCACGAACTCGTGGTGAAGCAACATCGCCGGCGCTACCTCACGGCGCACGACGAGGCGCCGCGTCGAGTCCGCGTGCGATCGAATAGCCCGGTGAGCATCACGTGGAAGCTAATCCTATTTCGGAGGGCGGTTTAACCCCCGAAGTATAGAAGATGCCCGCCGCACGCGGCGTCGCGCCCCCGGATTCAACGAGGGCTCGCAGCGGTAGGCGATACTTGCTGGGGGACGAGCCGGCGAGCCCCGCTCACCGACTCACGTACCACTCGTAAGTCTGCCGGATACCCTCTCGCAGCGAGGTGGTGGCGTGCCAGCCGAGCGCATTCAGGCGGCTCACGTCGACGAGCTTTCGAGGCGTGCCGTCCGGCTTGCTCTGGTCGAAGACGATCTCGCCCCGATAGCCGACCACCTCCTTGATGAGCGCGGCGAGCTCCGCGATCGTGACGTCCTTGCCGGTGCCGATGTTGATCGGGGTCTCGGCCTCGTAGTGCTTCATCACGAACAGGCAGGCCGAGGCACAGTCGTCCACGTGGAGAAACTCGCGGCGCGGCTTACCCGAGCCCCACACCTCGACCGGCGAGGTGCCGGCGGCCCGGCCCTCGTCGAACTTGCGGATGAGCGCCGCCAGCACGTGCGACGTCTCGGGGTCGAAGTTGTCCCCGGGGCCGTAGAGATTGGTGGGCATCACGCTGACGAATCGATGCCCGTGCTGACGGTGATAGGCCTCGCAGAGCTTGATGCCGGCGATCTTCGCTATCGCGTACCACTCGTTGGTGGGCTCCAGCGGGCCGCTCAGCAGATACTCCTCCTTGAGCGGCTGCGGCGCGAGCCGGGGGTACACGCACGTGCTTCCGAGAAACAACAGCTTCTTGACGCCGACCCGGGCGGCGGCGTGAATGACGTTGGTCTGAAGGGCGAGGTTCTCGTAGATGAAGTCGGCCGGATACTTCTCGTTGGCGTGAATCCCGCCGACCCGGGCGGCGGCGAGGAAGACGTACTCCGGCCGATGGTCATCGAAGAACGCTTCGACCCCGGCCTGATCGCACAGATCGAGCTCCGTCCGGCTGGCGACGATCGGCTCCGCGAACCCGGCGGCGGCGAGCGCACGCACGATCGCCGAGCCCACCAGCCCGCCATGTCCGCAGACAAAGATACGCGCATCTCGCTCCACCGGCAGGCAGCTACTCGAAGTACTGGTAGGTGCGGTAGCCTTCGCGCATGCAGAGCTGCTCCTTCTCCGCCTCGCGAATGTCCTCTCGCACCATCTCTTCCACCATCCGCGGAAACGGGGTGCCGGGTTGCCAGCCGAGCTTGGTCCTTGCCTTGCTCGCATCGCCGAGGAGGGTGTCCACCTCGGAGGGACGGAAGTATCGCGGGTCGATCTCCAGCACGACGTTGCCGGTCCGCCGGTCAATCCCCTGCTCGGCGGTGCCCTCGCCCCGCCACTCGATCGGGATGTCGACCACCGCGAACGCCGATTCGACGAACTCGCGCACCGAGTGCTGCTCACCGGTCGCGATCACGAAGTCGTCCGGCTCACTCTGCTGCACGATGAGCCACTGGGCTTCCACGTAGTCCCTGGCGTGGCCCCAGTCGCGTCGCGCGTCGAGGTTCCCAAGGTAGATTTTTTCCTGCAAGCCGAGCTTGATCCGGGCGGCCGCCCGGCTGATCTTGCGCGAGACGAAAGTCTCACCCCGGATCGGTGACTCGTGATTGAAGAGAATACCGTTGCACGCGTAGAGCCCGTAGGACTCGCGGTAATTGACGCAGATCCAGTACGCATAGACCTTGGCGGTGCCGTAGGGGCTGCGCGGGTAGAACGGTGTCGTCTCGCTCTGGGGCGACTCGCGCACCTTGCCGTACATCTCGCTCGTCGAGGCCTGATAGAAGCGGGTCTTCTTCTCGAGCCCCAGGATCCGGATCGCCTCGAGGAGGCGCAACGTACCGAGGGCGTCGGCGTTGGCGGTGTACTCCGGGGTCTCGAAGGAGACCGCGACGTGGCTCTGGGCCGCCAGGTTGTAGATCTCGTCGGGCTGAACCTGCTGCACGATGCGGATGAGATTGGTCGAGTCGGTGAGGTCGCCGTAATGCAGGATGAAGCGCCGATCCTTCTCGTGCGGGTCCTTGTAGAGGTGGTCCACCCGCGCGGTATTGAACAACGACGCGCGCCGCTTGATGCCGTGCACGATATAGCCCTTGTTCAGCAAGAACTCCGCGAGATAGGCGCCGTCCTGCCCGCTCACCCCCGTTATCAATGCGACCTTGGCCCCTGAGCTAGCCACCCGGCGCGTTCTCCTCGCGAAAACCGGTCACCGGCGCCTCACGCCCGTCCACCGGGCTGGGAATCAGCCCGCTCTGCCGCCGCAAGCTCGATGGCATCCTGCACTCCATTTCTCTCATGGTTCGATCGATCCGTTCACTCGCTCCACCCCAGGGCAATTCGAAGACCCGGCAACAGAGCTGTTAGTTTAGTCGACGACTCGGCTCAAGACCCGATTCCGGCCGTCATACGAAGAGTTGTCCCCTTTCCAATCCTCAGGCTTCTAAACGCTTCGGCATAGTTCCTGCCGCCGTGGGCTCCGCGCCCTGCGAGGTTGAATGTCCGCTCAAGGTCCCACCGCCTGCACCATCAAGCGATAGATCGGCTCGGGACTCAAGAACAACCACACGCTCCCGACCGCGGTGACGAGAAGCGCGATGAGGCAAGGAATCGGCGCCTCCTTCATTCCTTCCGGCGGCGACTCGGTGCTCGGCGGGCTCAGAAACGCTCTCACCGGAATCGGCAGCAGGTAGGCGATGTTCAGGAGCGAGCTCAGCATCAACACCCCGAGGAACACGATCTGGTCGGCTTCCAGGGCACCGACTCCAAGATACCACTTGCTCCACATCCCCCCGAGCGGGGGCAACCCGATAACGCTGAGACTCGCGACCAGGAAAGCGAGCATGGTGATCGGCATCGCACGCCCGATCGCGCGTAGCTCGCTCACCTCGGTCTTGTGGGCGGCGACCATGATCGCGCCGGCACAGAAGAATAACGTGATCTTGCCGAACGCGTGGGTGACGATGTGCATGCCGGCCCCGATCGCGGCCCAGGAGTTCGCGAGGAGCGCCCCGAGCACGATGTACGACAGCTGACTGACCGTCGAGTAGGCGAGCCGCGCCTTGAGGTTGTCCTTGCGCAGCGCCACGATCGACGCAATCAGTATCGTCGCCCCCGCGATGTAGAGCAGCCACTCGGTGACCCCGAGCTCGGCCAGCAGGTCAATCCCGAAGATGTAAATCGCGACCTTGAGGACGGTGAACACGCCGGCCTTGACCACCGCCACCGCATGGAGCAACGCGCTCACCGGCGTGGGTGCGACCATCGCCGCCGGCAGCCAGCGGTGAAACGGCATCAATGCCGCCTTGCCGATCCCGAACACGTACAGCGCGCCCAGGACTCCGATCACCGTCGGTGAGGCCCGATCGCGCAAGATCCCGCCGGGCCGGAAGTCGAGCGTGTCGCAGAGCGACCAGGTCCATACGATGGCAAGGAGCTGGAATCCGATGGAGGTGCCGAGCAGGATACCGAGATAGACGCGCCCCGCCCGCTTCGCCTTCTCGGTGCCGGCATGGGTCACCAGCGGGTAAGTGGATAGGGTCAGCGCCTCGTAGAACAAGAAAAGCGTGAACATGTTGGCGGAGAAGGCGACCCCCATGGTGCTCGCAATCGCGACCGCGAAGCAGATGTAGAACCGGGTCTGGTTCTGCTCGTGGTGGCCCCGCATGTAGCCGATGGAGTAAATCGAGGTCACGATCCACAGAAAGCTCGCGAGGAGCGCGAACAGCATGCCGAGCGGCTCGGCCTCGAGCGCGATCGGCAATCCCGGAACCGTATCGAGCAAGGAGATGGCCGGGCGCCCCCCGGCCTCGACCTCGGGCAGTATCGACAGCACCAGCCAGAACAGTGCTCCGCCCGCGACCAGCGTGATCGCCTCGCGCAAATTGGGGTGTCGCCGGGCGAGCGCGATCAGGGGCGCCGCCGCGAGCGGCAATGCGATCGCATAAGGGAGCAGCGCGGCGGCCGAGGTCACCCGCCCGCTCCCAGCAGGGTTCGCGCTGCGCGCTCGGCGACGCCGATGGTGAGACTCGTCTGCAGCCCGAAGTAGAAGTTGGCTGCCACCAGCAGCCACACCGGGACCAGGAGCGAGACCGGTGCCTCCACCACCCGCCTCGAAGGATCGTCGGGTGGCGCGCGGAAGTAGGCCGCCTCCACCACCCGCCACACGTACACGACTGCGAGCAACGAGGACAGGAGCACCAGGAACGCAACCGGCCACGACCCGGACTCGAGCGCGGCCAGAATGAGATACCACTTGCTGATGAAGCCCGCGCTCGAGGGAACTCCAATCAGACTGAGCCCGCCGGCCACGAAGGCGGCCATCGTCCATGGCATCTGCCGCCCGAGACCGTCGAGGTCACGCAGCGCGACCGAGCCGAGCCGGTAGAACACGCAGCCGAGGACCATGAACAGCGCGGCCTTCATGAGCGCGTGATTGAACAGGTGAACGATGGCGCCGATGAGGCCGTTGACCGATACGAAGCTGATGCCGACCGCCATGTAGCCGATCTGGGCCACGCTCGAATAGGCGAGCATGCGCTTGACGTCTTGCTGAAAGACGGCGACGGCGGACCCGACCAATGCGGCCACGAGCCCGAGCGGGAGCAGAATGTCCGAAAGCGACATTGCGTCGAAGGAAAACGACGCGCCGAAGACGCTGAAGTAGAAGCGCAGCCACACGTACACCGCCACCTTGGTGGCGGAGGCGGCGAGAAACGCACTCGCCGCCGACGGCGCGTACGCATACGCATTGGGCAACCAGAAATGCAGCGGAAAGAGCGCCATCTTCGTACCGATTCCGACCGCGAAGAACCAGAAGGCCACCTTGACGGTACGGGTGTCAGCGACCGCCGGCAGACGCTCGGCCAGGTCCGCCATGTTGAGGGTACCGGTCATCATGTACAGCAACCCGATACCGATGAGGATGAAGGTTGCACCGATGGTGCCCACGATCAGATACCGGAACGCGGCCATCAGTCCCCGTCGGTCCGAACCGAGGCTGATCATCACGTAGGAGGACAGGGAAGAAATTTCGAGAAACACGAACACGTTGAACGCATCGCCGGTGATCGCGATGCCGAGCAAGCCGGTCAAACAGAGGAGCCACATCGTGTAGAACACGTAGCGCCGTTCGGCCTCGATCTCTCGCTCGACGCTGACCCGGGCGAACAGCAGCACCAGCGCGCTGCCGCCCGAGACGATCAGGAGCAGGAACGCGTTGATTTCATCGATGCGATACTCGATGCCCCAGGGCGCGGCCCAGCCGCCCATCGCGTAGACCACGACGCCCTCTTGCAGCACGCGTTCGAGCAAGCGCACGGAGATCGCGAGAGACGCCCAGCTGACGACGAGCGCAATCGCCCAGGCCGCCTTGGCCCGGTGCACGACGATGCAAAGGGGGGCAGCGAGAAGCGGGATTACGACCTGGAGCGCCGGTAGGTGCGAGCTGATCACGCCTCGTCGCCACCTTCTTCGATCTCATTCTCCTCGATCGAGCCGTAGGCCGAGTGGATTCGAACGACCAGGGCGAGGCCGAGCGCGGTAGTTGCGACCCCGACCACGATCGCGGTGAGAATGAGAACGTGCGGCAGCGGGTTCGAATACCGGCTCAGTCCCTCCGCAACGATCGGCGCCGTGCCCTCACTCACCTTGCCAATCGAGATGTAGAACACGAAGACCGACGCCTGAAAGATGTTGAGCCCGATGATCTTCTTCACGAGATTGCGGCTCGTCATCACGATGTAGAACCCGGACATCATCAGGAAGATGACGATCCAGTAGTTGTACAGGCCGAGGAATTGCTGCATCGCCGCGGGTGCTCAGCGACGTGGCGTGCGGAAGCCGAACGCCCGGTCCATGCTCACCATTGCTTTTCCCCCCTCTCGCTGTCCGAACGCGCGCCGCCACTACCGCGCGATCAACCGCATTTCCTAGAAATCGCCCGCGACCCCCACCGCTCGGCGGCTCGATCACCGCCCGGGCGCATCCCTC
>JBFHLI010000160.1:0-8131 GCA_041594935.1 Gammaproteobacteria bacterium
CACGACCGATGGCGGCGGCTCGGCGTCCGCCGGGGGCTGGGGCGTGATGTCGTCGCGCGGGGGAGGCTCGTCCGCAAGCCGGCTGTAACGGTGCATGACCTCGCCGTAGGCGTCGTCGAGCGGCGGGCGCTCCTCGAACGGATCCCGCACCGGGGTGACATCGCGCTCGGACTCCGGCTCCCACGGCAACGAGTCGAGCGGAAGCCGAAAGCCCATCGGCGAGTCGCCGATGACCAGATACATGCGCTCACGTCGGAAGTGCCAGCGCGCGCTTTCCCACCCACCCGATTTGCCCGCGGTCTCCGTCCACCCGAGCGGCAGGGCGTAGCCGACGACCTGCTCGAGTCCGCGATCGAAGATCCGAGTGAGTCGCCGGCGCTCCAGCGGGTCGCGCAGATGGCTGTCGTGCGGGTCGAGGTTCTGCGGGAGGGTCTGCTCCTTCCACAGGTAGTAGTAGGCGTCCTCGAACGCGGGAACGATGTGCTCGGGATCCACCGCGAGGTGCCCGGCCAGCGCTTCGGCGAAGCGCCGGGCCTCCTCGGCCCCGGCGCCGTAGTCCCGGTTCTCTTCGGCCAGCAGCTCCGGATGCGACCAGACCGGGCGACCGTCCGCCCGCCAGTGAACCGAGAGCGCCCAGCGCGGCAGCGGCTCGCCGGGGTACCACTTTCCCTGGCCGTGGTGGAGCACCCCGCCGCGGGCGAAGCGTTGCCACAGCCTTCGCACCAGCTCCTCGGCGCGTTCGCGCTTGTGAGGCCCCAGGGCGGCGGTGTTCCACTCGGGCGCATCCATGTCGTCAATGGAAACGAAGGTGGGCTCGCCGCCTAAGGTGAGGCGCACGTCCGCCTTCGCGAGATCGGCGTCGATCCGGTGCCCGCGCTCGAGGATCTCTTGCCACTGGCCCTCGTGGTAAGGCTTGGTCACCCGCGGGTCCTCGTGAATGCGGGTCACCCGGTTGTGGTAGTAGAAATCCACCTCGCACTTGTCGGTCACCCCGCTGACCGGGGCGGCGCTCGAGGGCTGGGGGGTGCAGGCAAGCGGAATGTGCCCTTCCCCCGCGAACAGCCCTGAGGTCGGGTCGAGCCCCACCCATCCGGCGCCGGGAAGGTAGACCTCGGCCCAGGCGTGCAGATCGGTGAAATCCTGCTCCGGCCCGGAGGGACCGTCGAGTGATTTCACGTCCGCGGAGAGCTGGATGAGGTAGCCCGACACGAAGCGGGCCGCGAGGCCGAGATGGCGCAGGATCTGCACCAGCAGCCAGCCGGAGTCGCGGCACGATCCGGTGCCTTTGTCCAGGGTGTCGTCGCACGCCTGTACCCCCGCCTCGAAGCGCACCACATAGCCGATGTCGCGCTGCAGCCGGGCGTTGAGCTCGACCAGGAACGGTACCGTGGCCTGATCCGATCGTCCGACCTCCGAGAGCCAGTCTCTGAGCCTCGGCCCCTGCTCCGTGACCTCGAGATAGTGCTCGAGATCACGGCGCAGCTCGGGTGGGTACTGAAACGGGTAGCGGTCCGCGTACTCCTCGAGGAAGAAGTCGAACGGATTGACCACCGTCATCTCCGCGACCAGATCGACCTCGAACGTAAGGCACTTGGCCCGGTCCGGGAACACCAGTCTTGCGAGGTAGTTCCCGAAGGGGTCCTGCTGCCAGTTGATGAAGTGATTCTTGGGCTCGACGCCGAGCGAGTAAGCCTCGATTCGGGTGCGGCAGTGTGGTGCCGGGCGCAGGCGCACCACGTGCGGTGAGACGGCAACCGGGCGGTCGAACTTGTACTCCGTCTTGTGGTTGACGGCGACGCGGATGGCCATGGTTTGCGCTTCGATCGAAACCCTCAGAATCCGCCATTCTGGCACTTCCGTGCGCACGACGCACGGCCGGGGCGAGAGTGCTAGACTCTAGCCGGGAGCCGACACCAGATGCATTTCGCCGCGATCGATCGAGTCCATGAGAGTCACGCCAAAGTCCACCGACTCGGGCGCTCTGCGACCGGCGCATAGCTCGCGTGCCTCGAGACTGCTCGAGGGCTGGCTCGGGTCCTCGCGGCGAGCTCCCGACTAGCCGAGCCTCATCGCCAACATGCCCCGCCGCGGACTCTCGGACATGCGGTCGCGTTGCTGGATTTTCGCTGCGCTGCGGCGCGCTGGCCGGGGGCCAACATGACCTACTGTCTCGCCATGAGTGTGGATGCGGGCCTCGTGTTCGCGTCCGATTCCCGTACCAACGCCGGCGTCGACTACGTCACGACCTACAGCAAGATGCACCTCTTCACCCCGTCGGAGGACCGGATCTTCGTGGTGCTCTCGGCCGGCAATCTCGCGACCAGCCAGGAGATCGTGAATCGCGTCCAGCGCGATCTCGATGATCCCGGACCCGGGCCGAACTTGCGCACCGTGCGTTACCAGTTCGAGGCGGCGGGCTATCTGGGTGGAGTCAGCCGGGCGGTGCAGGCCGAGTATGCCAGTGCCCTGAACGAAAGCGGGGTGAGCGGGCAGGCGACGCTCATCATCGGCGGCCAGATTCGCGGGCAGCCCCACGACATCCACCTCGTCTACCCGCAGGGCAACTACATCGCCGCGTCGCCGCAAACGCCCTACCTGCAGATCGGGGAGAGCAAGTACGGCAAGCCGGTCCTCGATCGGATCCTGGTGCATTCGCTTTCGCTCGCAGACTGTGCCCGGCTCTCGCTGGTCTCACTCGACGCGACCCGGGGCTCGAACATCACGGTCGGGCCGCCGTTCGAGGTTGCAATTTATCGCACCGATGCGATCGCAATCGATCGACGCCTCCGGCTCGACATGAGCTCCCCGGAATTCGCCGCGATCCGCGCCGGCTGGCACCATGGGCTGCGCGAGGTCTTCGCCGGACTGCCCCGATTCGACTGGGAGCTTCCCGGCGACCCCCCGAAGCTCGAGGTCTAACGGAGGAGGCGGCGGCGATCGATAGTCTCGAACGCAGCGCCTGCGCGCCCCACGGCTACCCACCGTTGACCGGCACCGGCCGCCTCCACCGAGCTCGCACGGCGGGGGCGAGCGCTGCGCTGCGGCATCGTTTCACCTGCCGCTCGTGAGCGCGGCCGTCACCGGCTGGGTTGATGCGGTCCGACGGCGAGCGGGGTGGGTGGTCGCCGCGGTCGTCGGGATGACCGGCATCGCGCTGCCCTACACCGTCGACAACCTCGGCATCAACACCAACACCGCCGACATGATCGCCGATGAGCTTCCGTGGCGGCAGACCTACCGGGACTTCCAGGCCGCGTTTCCGCAGTTCTCCGACACCCTGAGCGTCGTCATCGACGGCGCGACCCCCGACCTCGCCGAGCAGGCAGCGATCCTGCTCGCGGAGCGACTCGCCGGCGAGCCCGAGCTGGTGGCGTGGGTCTATCGCCCGGGGGGTGGCGAGTTCTTCGACCGCAACGCCCTCCTGTACCTCGGCACCGATGAGCTCCGAGTGCTTGCCAACCGACTTGTCGAGGTGCAGCCGTTCCTCGGCCGGCTCGAGCGCGATCCGAGCCTTCGCGGTCTGTTCGACCTCATCGGCGATGCGCTCGCCGACTCCTCCGCTCCGCTCGAGGGCGCTCTCGCAAGCGCCTTGAGTGATCTGAGCGCGGCCATCCGGGCGACGCTGGAGGGGCGTTACTTCTCGCTATCCTGGTTCTCCCTGGTGGCGGGAGACACGGTGCTTGCGCGGGACACTCGCCGCTTCGTCCTCGTCAAGCCGCGGCTCGACTACGCGGAGCTGCTCCCCGCCGGCGATGCGATCGCGCACATCCGCGCCGTCGCGCACGACCTCGGCCTCGCCGCGAGTACGGGGGTGAGGGTGCGGGTCACTGGCGGGCTCGCGATGTCGTACGAGGAGCTGCGGAGTGTGAGTCGGGGTGCTGCGGTGGGAGCCGGGCTGGCGCTCCTGATGGTCGGGGCCACGCTCTACTGGGGATTGCGCTCGGTGCGCCTCGTGTTCGCCACCCTCACGACCCTCGTGGTCGGACTGATCTGGACCGGCGCGTTTGCGACCTGGGCGGTCGGTGAGCTCAACCTCATCTCGATTGCGTTCGCGGTGCTCTACATCGGACTCGGCATCGACTACGCGGTTCACTACGCCTTGCGTTATCGCGAGCTGCTCGGTCAGGGTCACGCTCACCCGGAGGCGCTGCGGCTCAGCGCAGGCGGGGTCGGGGGCTCGCTCGCGATCTGTGCCTTCACCACCGCGGTGGGCTTCTATGCATTCGTACCCACCGACTTCGTGGGGGTCTCGCAGCTCGGGCTCATCTCGGGAACCGGCATGCTCATCAGCTTGGTGGTGACCCTCACCGTTCTTCCCGCCCTGATGAGCCTCGTGCCGCCGCGCCCCCCGCGACCGGTGGACTCGGGACGGGGTCTCGCGCTCACCGGTCGCCCCGGATTTCGACGGGTGACCCTCGCCGTCGCGACCCTCGCCGGCGTCGCGAGCCTGGTGGCGTTGCCGCACGTGCGCTTCGACCACAACGAGCTCAATCTTCGCGAGCCCGGCACCGAGGCGCTCGCGACCTACCAGGACCTACTCGATGACCCGGATACCTCACCATGGACGATGTCGGTGATCGTCGCCGGGTCCGACGAGGCCCGACGTCTCCGGCCGCGGCTCGAGGCCCTGCCGAGCGTGGACAAGACCATCGGCCTCGAGGACTTCGTGCCCGGCGCGCAGGACGACAAGCTCGAGATCCTCGACGAGCTCAGTCTCGTGATGGGGTTGCTCGGCGCCTCGCCGCTGCCGGTTCCCAGCGTCTCCGATCTGCAGGGCTCGCTCGATCGCCTGCTCCGCGAGCTCTCGGCTCGCCCGGCCGCGGGCCCGGACGACGCGCTCGCCCCCGGGCTCGACGAGCTGGCGGGCGCGCTCGATCGCTTCCGCGCCGCGACTGCGGAGCCGGGCGAGGCGCAGGCGCTCTTCGACGGGCTGCGAGCGCGGGTGCTCGGAACGCTGCCGCTGGTCCTTGGCAAGCTGCACCAGGCGCTCGGCGCCGGCCCCGTCGTCCTCGAAGCGCTGCCCCCGTCGCTGGCCGCCCGCTGGGTAACCCCCGATGGGCGCCCGCGGATCGAAATCTATCCGGCCGAGAGGCTCACCGATCAAGCCGCCCTGGAGCGTTTCGTCGCCGAGGTGACCGCGCTCGTACCGAGCGCAACCGATTCCCCGGTCGTGGATCTGAAGTCCGGCCAGGTGGTGGTCGGGGCGTTCCAGCAGGCCCTGATCTCGGCCGCCGCGCTGGTCGCGTTGCTGCTGTGGGTGTTGCTCAAACGGGCCCGCGACATGCTCATGGTGATGGGCCAGCTCGCGCTCGCGGGGCTGGTGACGGTGGGCGCAATGGTCGCGCTCGACATCCCGTTCAATTACGCCAACGTCATCACCCTGCCGCTTCTGCTCGGCATGGGGGTGGACAGCGGCATTCACGTCGTGCGGCGGCTGCGGGGAGGGGAGGCTCGCCTCGAGAGCGTGACCCGGTCGAGCACCGGCCGGGCCGTCGTCCTCAGCACCCTCACCACCATTGTCAGCTTCGGTAATCTTGCGTTCTCACCGCACCGCGGCACCGCCAGCATGGGCCAGGTGCTCGCGATCGGTCTGGTGCTCACCCTGTTGTGTGCGCTGTTCGTGCTCCCCGCCCTGATGCGCGCCGGGGCCCGGCGCGAGGCGGCCGCCGCGCGGCGCTCGCGATGAGGGTTTCCCGAGCCGAATCCGGTTGCCGCGGCGGGTTGCGGGGCCACGTTCGATGTGCAACCCTCCGGCGCGGTTCGAGGTGAACCGGAGGGTCGTCCCGATGGACACCGTCTCATCCGAGTCGATCACCGAGATCGAGAACGTGTGGATCACGCTCGCCGACGGGTGTCGGCTCGCGGCTCGCCTGTGGCTGCCGGGCGGCGTCGAGCGGGCCCCCGCGGTGCTCGAGTACATCCCGTATCGCAAGCGCGACTTCATGCGGCTCCGCGACGAGCCGATCCATCGCTACTTCGCGGTTCACGGGCTCGTGTCGGTACGGGTGGATCTGCGTGGCACCGGTGACTCGGACGGGATTCTGACCGATGAGTACACGCAAGCGGAGCTCGACGACGCGCTCGAGGTGATCGCGTGGATCGCCGAGCAGCCCTGGTGCAGCGGCGCGGTCGGGATGATGGGGATCTCGTGGGGCGGCTTCAACTCGCTGCAGGTCGCGGCGCTGAACCCGCCGGCGCTCAAAGCGGTGATCACCCTGTGCTGCGCCGACGACCGGTACTCCGACGATGCGCACTACATGGGCGGCTGCCTGCTCAACGAGAACATGCAGTGGGGGTCCATCCTGCTCGGCTACGGGGCCTATCCCCCGGACCCCCAGATTGTGGGCGAGGGGTGGCGCCGGACGTGGCGGCAACGCATCGACGCGATCGAGCCGTTCCCGGCCGTTTGGATGCGCCACCAGCGCCGCGATGAGTACTGGCAGCACGGCTCGGTGTGCGAGGACTACGCGGCCATCCGCTGCGCGGTGTATGCCATCGGCGGCTGGGCCGACGGTTACTCGAACGCGATTCCCCGCCTGCTCGAGGGTCTTTCCTGTCCGCGCAAGGCCCTGATCGGGCCCTGGTCGCACAACTTTCCGCACAAGGGGGTGCCCGGTCCGGCGATCGGCTTTCTCCAGGAGGCGATGCGCTGGTGGGGTCACTGGCTGCGAAATGAGGACAACGGAATCATGGATGAGCCGGTCTACCGGGCGTGGATGCAGGAGAGCGTCCCGCCGCAGCCGCACTACGCGGAGCGTCCCGGGCGGTGGGTGGCGGAGTCGAGCTGGCCGTCGCCGCGAATCGAGCCCCGGACCTTGCACCTCGCCCCCGGCCGGCTCGGCGAGGGGCCGGGGGCGGGCGGGGTTCAGTCGATCTGCTCGCCGCAGACCACCGGGGTGCGTTCGGGAGACTGGTGCGGGTTCGGGATGGAAGGGGAGTTGCCGCGCGATCAGCGCCCGGACGACGGTGCCTCCCTATGCTTCGATACCGCGCCGTTGCCGCAGCGGCTCGAGATCCTCGGGGCGCCCGCTGTTTCCCTGACGGTGCGTGCCGATCGGCCCAATGCGCTGCTGGCCGCGCGGCTGGTGGACGTTGCCCCGGACGGGGCGGGCACGCTGGTCACCTACGGACTGCTCAATCTCACGCACCGCGACGGTCATGAGAGCCCGGCGCCGATCGAGCCGGGCGTCGAGTATCGGGTGCGGATCTCGCTGAACGACATCGCCCACGCGTTTCCGCCGGGCCATCGGATCCGGCTCGCGATCTCGACGAGCTTCTGGCCGATGGTGTGGCCGTCGCCGGAGCTCGCGTGCGTGACGGTCGATGCCGGCCGGAGTGACTTGGCGCTGCCGGTGCGCCCGCCGTCAAACGCCGACCGGGAGCTGCGTCGGTTCGAGCCGCCCGAGGGGGCATCGAGCGGCGAGCAGAAGAAGCTCCGCCGCCTGCCGCTGCGGCGGACTATCGAGGTCGACCTCGCTACCAATGAGACGGTCCACACCTTGTACGGCGACGGGGGTGAGCTCGGCGGCGCCTCGCTGGCCCGAATCGAGGCGATCGATCTCGACCTCGGTTACACTTTTCTCCGGCGCTACCGGATCATCGAAACCGATCCGCTCTCGGCCCAGACCGAGATCGTCCAGCGAACCAGCTTTAAGCGCGCGGATTGGCAAGTACGCATCGAGTGCCGGACTCGGCTCACCGCGACCATCGACGGATTCCAGTTCAGCGCCGACCTCGATGCCTTCGAAGGCGAAGAGCTGTTCGCCCACCGCGATTGGCAGATCACGCTGCCCCGCGATCTGGTCTAGCCCGCAGGCTTCGACTGGGCGCGGGGGGGCAGCTCGAGGATTTCCGCTGCCCGCGCCGGTTCGACGAGCTCGGCGCCGAGCTCGCGCACGATTCGCCCCGCCTTCTCGACGAGGGTGGCATTGGTGGCGAACTCCCCTTTCGACAGGTAGAGGTTGTCTTCCAGGCCGACCCGGACGTGTCCGCCCAGGTTCACCGCCTGTGCGACCATCGCAAACTCCCAGCGGGCGATGCCGAACGCGGCCCAGCGCGCATTCTCGGGCAGCATGTCTCGCATGACGGTCATGATCTGCGGAGTGGCGGGGGAGGCGTTGGGGATGCCCAG
>JBFHLI010000161.1:0-8093 GCA_041594935.1 Gammaproteobacteria bacterium
GATCCCGACCGCCAGGATCCAGAAACCGGTGGACTTGATGCGCTCGATGACCGAGCCCGAGACGATGGAGGCCGCGGTCCAGGAGAACAGCAGGAACGCTGCCCAGAATACGCCGTTGATGCGGGCCCAGCCGTTGTCGAGATCGTCCCCACCGCCCATGTGCGGGGCCATCGTCGTGCTCCAGGGAGTCGCGTGCGACGCATCTCCCAGGCCGCCCGTGATTCCGGGGCCGTTGGGAAATGCGAAGTATATCCACCACCCGAAGAAGAAGAAGGTGATGGTGACGAGCGGTATCAGCATGGTGTTCTTCATCAGGGTGTGCATGTGATTCTTGTGCCGGGAGGCCCCGACCTCGTACATGCAGAACCCGACGTGAATGAAGAACATGATCACCACCGTCAACCAGTAGTAGAACTCCGTGAAGATGATTCCTAATGCGGTAAGTTCATTGTCCATCCATCTTCCTCCCCCAACGGTTACGTAACGCGGTTCCGGAACGGGAAGCGCGCGTAGCGGCGCTGCAGCGGCGCCGCCGGACACGACGCACGGCTCACCAATAGCTGGGGCGCACGCAAGCGCGCGCGGCCCAACCGGGCCTGCTCGAGCCGGGTGACGTGATTGCAGCTGGGATGCGGGGCGCAGGCAGCCCGTGATCGAACGACCTCGCTGGCGGGCTTGTTGTTGATGTCCTGCGCCCTCCGAACCATCCCCGAGGCCGCATTTTACGCGATTACTGCGTTGACGCCACTACGGGCCGCCGCTCCGGCCGGTTCGCCGCCGCTCGGGCGGGCCGGTATCCGGTCCGGCGGCTGAACCAAGCGAAGCGATTCCTGATAAACTTTGACCGTTCGGCGGAAGAGGTTTCGTTGCATGTGCGGAATTGCGGGAATCATGTTCAAGCACGGCGCTGACGGCTCGGCGACCGGCAAAGCTTTAATCGACATGCTCGACGGCTGTCAGCATCGCGGGCCCGACTCGACCGGGTTTGCCCTCTACGGCGACCCGCAGGCGGGTCGTCTGCGCCTGCGTTTCTTCATCGGCGAGGGCGAGGAGGCGAACCAGGCGATCGCCCGGATTCGCGAGACGCTCGCTGAGCAGGGCGCGGCCATCGTGGACGACGAGCGGATCGGCAACAATTATCGTGCCGCCGTCACCTTCGACGGCGACCTGCAGGCTTTCGCTTACGCGATCGAGCACGCGGCCAAGGTCATCTCGATCGGCACCAGCCTCGACATCATCAAGGACGTCGGGGGGGCGCACGACGTCGACGAGCGCTACCACGTCCATGAGGTACGCGGTACCCACGGGCTCGGGCACGTGCGCCTCGCGACCGAGTCCGATGTCAAGCCCGAGGCGGCACACCCGTTCTGGGCCACCGGCTTCGCCGACGTCGCCATCGTGCACAACGGCCAGATCACCAACTACTGGAAGATGCGCCGGCGCCTCGAGCAGCGCGGGTTCGAGTTTCGCACCGACAATGACAGCGAGCTGATCGCGGTCTACCTCGCCGACAAGCTCGCCCAGGGGATCGCGCTCAAGGAAGCGCTGCGCACGTCCATCGACGACATGGACGGCACCTTCTCGTTTCTCGTCTCGACCAAGGACGAGATCGGCTACGCCAAGGACCGGTTGGCGGCCAAGCCGATGGTGATGTACGAGACCGACGACCTGGTCGCGGTCGCCTCGGAGGAGGTCTCGCTCAACCGGCTGTTCCCCGGGCGTGCCCTCGACACGCGGGAGCCGCCGCCCGGGACCTACGACACATGGTCACGATCGACCTAGCCAAGGTCCCGGTCCGCCAGGCCAACGAGCTCGTCCGCCAGCACGGCGCCGCCGGCGAGGACGTGGAGCTCGTCAACCCCGACGCGCGCCACCACCTCGGGGTCGGGCTCACCGACGAGATCACGGTAAGGATCCGCGGCTCGGCCGGCTATTTCTGCGCCGGCCTCACCGATCGCGCGCGCTTCGAGGTGGACCACAACGTGGGCTGGGGCCTCGCCGACAACATGTACACCGGCTCGGTCGTGGTCGGCGGCAACGCGGGCGCGATCGCGGGAGTCGCGATCCGCGGGGCGGAGGTGGTGGTGCGGGGAAACATCGGCTCGCGCGCCGGCCAGGTCATGAAGGCCGGAACCCTTTGCTGCGCCGGGAACGCTAACTTCATGGCCGGCTACATGATGTACGGCGGACGCATCATCATCCTCGGCGATTCCGGCGAGCGGGTCGGCGAGGACATGACCGGGGGCGAGATCCTGGTCGGGGGCGAGGTGCACAGCCTCGGCTCCGACGCCGAGCTGGCCGACGTCGACGCGGCCGAGCTCGATGAGGTTCGCGAATTTCTCGATCGCTACCAGATCAAGTTCAAGGGCACGTTCAAGCGGGTGGTCAACGCGGGCAAGAAGCTGCGCTACGCAACGAGCGAGCGCCAGATGCGCAGCATCCCGTTCTTCAGCTTCTCGGGAAAATCGGACTACTGGAATCCCAAGATCCAGGAGGACATTTTCATCAAGTCCCAGATCGGGCGCTACCGGATCCGGGGCTACGGCGGAGCCCGGGAGCTGCCGCACCTCTCCGACCTCGCGTTCCGCAGCGACCTCTCACGGGTCGGCGCCGACCCGGACGTGGTGTCCAAGGTCGAGATGCACACCCGCATCGGCGGGCTCAACGGCGCCAAGCCGCTCGAGCTCAGCATGCCGGTGATGATCGCGCCAATGAGCTACGGAGCGCTCAGCCGCTCGACCAAGCAGGCGGTCGGGATGGCCTCGACCCTCTCCGGCATTGCCGAGAACACCGGCGAGGGTGGCATGAGCGATGCGCAGCGCAACGCCGCCAAGCAGCTCATCTTCCAGTGCCTCGGGGGGCGCCTGGGGTGGAACATTCACGACATGAAGCGCGCCAACGGCCTCGAGATCTACATCTCCCAGGGCGCGAAGCCGGGCTTCGGCGGGCAGCTGATGGCCAAGAAGGTCACGCCGGAGCTCGCCGCGATCCGCGGCATCCCGGCCGGGATCGACCTGCGCTCCCCCTCGCGCCACCCCGACATCCTCGGGGCCGACGATCTGGTGATCAAGGTGGAGGAGTTCAGGGAGGCAACCGGCTATCGCCTGCCGGTCAGCGTCAAGCTCGGGGCGGGCCGCATTCGCGACGACATCAAGATCGCGGTCAAGGACGGCTTCGATTTCGTCGAGCTCGACGGCATGCAGGGGTCCACCGGCGCGGGCAGTGCGGAGGTGATGGAGTACGTCGGCATTCCCACCATCGCGGCCATCGTCGAGGCGGTCGCCGCGCTGGAAGAAATCGGACGCCGGCAAGACATCGAGCTCGTCCTGATGGGGGGCCTGCGCGACGGCGTCGACGCGGTGAAGGCGCTCTGCCTCGGGGCCGATGCGGCCGCCTTCGGCACCTCGACCATCATCGCGGGCGGGTGCATCGCCTGCATGCAGTGCCACGTAGGACAGTGCGTGACCGGGATCGCCACCCAGGACCCGGAGCACGAGAAGCGGTACAAGCCGTCCGTCGAGGCGGAGAACATCCATCGCTTCCTCGAAAGCGTGCGCTGGCAGATCGCCGCCATCACCCAGGCGCTCGGCTACACCGATGTGCGCGAGCTCGGCAGGGAAGACCTCGTCGCGCTTACCCCCGAGGCGGCGGCGATCACCGGACTTCCGCTCGAGCCGGGCTTTGCGAGACCGAGCCGCGCCCTGCCGGTGCGGGTCGCCTGAAATGAGCGTCTACGACCTCGACCGGATCCGGGTCCCGCAGCCGCCGCCGGGCTACCCCGATGACACCGCGGATCTGCACTTCGTGCCGGCGCCCTGCCAGGTGGCATGCCCGGTCGGCACCGATGCTCCCTCCTACATCGGCTACATCTGGGAAGGGAAGTTCGCCGAGGCGTTCGAGGCGATAACCGCGACCAACCCCTTCAGCTCGATCTGCGGACGCGTGTGCGACGCGCCCTGCGAGCCCGCCTGCCGGCGAGCGGCGAGTGACGGTCCGATCATGATCCGCAACCTGAAGCGATTCGTGATGGACAAGGTGGGTCCGACGTACAACTTGCCGCCCGTCCCGGTCACCGAGGAGCAGACCGTCGGCATCGTCGGCGCGGGACCGGCCGGACTCACCGCCGCTCATGACCTCGCGGTTTCCGGCTACGGTGTCCACGTCTACGAGATGTCCCGCCGCCCCGGTGGGATGATGGTGTGGGGGATCCCGGCCTTCCGCCTACCGCCGGGGATCATCGAGGAGGACATCGAGCGGCTCACCCAGCGGTGCCCCGGAATCGAGCTTCACTATGATTGCGCCCTCGGGCGAGACGTCACGTTGGATGAGCTCAAGGAGCGGCACGACGCGGTGCTCCTCACGATCGGCGCGTGGTGGGGCAAGCCGATGGGCATCGAGGGGGAGGACGACCCGCGCGTGGTGGACGGCGTCGGCTTCCTGCGCCGGATCAACGCCGGAGAGCGTCCGGAGCTGCCCGAGACGGTGGTCGTAGTCGGCGGCGGCGACGTGGCCATGGACGCGTGCCGGGTGGCAAGGCGCCTACCTGGGTGCAAGCACGTCAAGGTCATCTACCGGCGCGGCCCCGAGGAGATCCCGGCCCGACGCATCGAGCTCGAAGGTGCGGTCAAGGAAGGTATCGAGTTCATCTACCACACCCAGCAGGTGAGCGTCTCCCCCGAGGGTAATCGGCTGCGGCTTCGCTGCGTGAAAACGGGTCTCGGGGACCCGGAGCCCGACGGGCGTCGACGACCGGTCCCGATTGCCGGCTCCGAGCACGACATCGCTTGCGGGATGGTGATTGCGGCGGTCGGGCAACAGGCCGAGAGCGAGGAGCTCGACCGCCGCGGGCTCATGGCGGATGACCGGGTGCGGGCGGATCTCGAAGGCATGCGAACCGCGGACCCCGAGGTGTTCGCGGCGGGCGACGGCGCGTTTGGCGGGTCGACGATCGTCATGGCCATGCACCACGGCCAGCGCGCCGCGTACTACGTCAAGGCGTTTTTGCAAGGCCGCGAGCGACCGCTCGCCTACCGCACCCCCTATCGCACGCGGCGGGTAGCGGTTGCCCAGGACCTGATGTGGGAGCGCTTTCCGCCCCAGGAGCCGGAATTCTTCGGGCTCGGCGAGAATCCCGTCGCGTTCCCTGAAATCGAGGCCACCTACGATTGGGAAACCGCCCGGGCGGAGGCCGCGCGCTGCTATCGCTGCGATGCGGAGACCGGCTCGGCCGACTACTCGGTGCACCACCGCGAGGACATCTTCTCCATGGCACGCACCGCGCCCGGAGACCACGCCAAGCTCAAGGCCATGCTCGAGCACCGGCTGGAGTCGCGCGCCAACCCGTTTCCAGAGGGTCGCAGGGCCACCCTGGACGACCTGGTCTTCCTGCCCGCCAACCTGTCGCGGCTGGTCATCGACCCCTATCGCGAAGCGTGCAAGGTGAGCACCACCATTGCGGGGAAGCTCGAGGTAGCCCATCCATTTCTCGTCACCGGCTTCGACGATGCCCCGGACGAAGTGCGTGAGGCGCTCGCGGCCGGACTGGCGGCGAGCGAGACCCTGTACGTCGGCACCACCGCCATTGGGGCCGATGTGCCCTGGCTTCAGGTTTTGGAGCGCGGCGAGGCGCCGGACCCGAGCGCCTGCGGCGTCATCCATCGGCTGCGCGAGCGCTTCGAAGCGCCCGCCCACGATCGGTACCGGCCCGATCAGCTGCTCGGCTTCGCGGTTTCCCGGCCGGAGCTGCTGGAGAGCGCCATCGACTTTGCGCTGGGCAACGGTCACGAGCTGCTCCTGCTCGATGGCACCGGGGGCCTGCTTGGCCTTGAGGCAGAGCTCGCCGGCGGCCCCAACCTCGAGATTCTGCGCGACAGCATCCGGATCCTGCGCACGCGCAAGCGCGAGGAAGCGATCGATCTGCTCTATTTCGGGGGGGCGCGCTCGGGGACAGACGGCGCTAAGCTAATCGCGATGGGAGCGAGCGCGGTGGTGCTCGGGGTGCCGATCGGCATCGCGCTCGGCGGCGAGATGTCCAACGGCGGCGGCCTTCGGTATGCTTCCAACTACACCGCCGAGGACCGAAGCCGCGCCGTCGCCAGCCTTCTCAAGGCAAGCGAGGGGGAGGCGTCGATGATGGCACGTTGCACCGGGAAGACGAACCTGCACAACCTGGAACCGGAGGACCTGCGCTCGATCACGATCGAGACCGCACGCTCGACCGGGATCCCCCTCGTCGGACCGCATTGACGACAACAACAACGAGCATCTGAGACGTCCAACAAGCCCGAAGCCCGCGGCTGGCCCCGCGAGGCCAATGCCGTCGCAGCATCACCGCGGTTGGCGAGCCAGCCAGGGGAGCGCGGTCGGGGAAAACATCTAGACAGACACCATCAGCAGGGGGCGTTACATGGCAACCGATCTGGCCCGAGTCGCCAAGCAAAAAGGTATCAAGTATTTCCTGATCAATTTCGTCGATCTGTTCGGGGTGATGCGAGCCAAGCTCGTGCCGGCGCGCGCCATCGCCGGCATGCAGCGAGACGGGGCCGGCTTCGCAGGCTTTGCCGCCTGGCTCGACATGACGCCCGCCGACCCCGACCTGTTCGCGATCCCCGACCCCGAGAGCCTGATCCAGCTGCCCTGGAAACCTGAGGTGGGCTGGGTGGCGGGCGACCTGTGGATGGGGGGAAAGCCGGTCGAGGCTTCGCCGCGCATCATGCTCAAGCGTCAGATGGAGAAGGCGGCGAAGAAGGGCCACTACCTCAAGAGCGGGGTGGAGTGCGAGTTCTTTCTGGTCTCCCCCGACGGGCGCGGTCTCTCGGACGAACTCGACACGCAGGCCAAGCCTTGCTACGACCAGGCCGCGCTGATGCGCCGCTACGACGTGATCAGCGAGATCTGCGACGCCATGATCGAACTCGGCTGGAATCCGTACCAGAACGACCATGAGGACGCCAATGGCCAGTTCGAGATGAACTGGGACTACGACGATTGCCTGCGGACCGCAGACCGGCACGCGTTCTTCAAGTTCATGGTGAAGTCGATTGCCGAGAATCACGGGCTGCGCGCCACGTTCATGCCGAAGCCGTTCTCGAATCTGACCGGCAACGGGTGCCACGCGCACGTCTCGGTATGGGACAAGACGGGTAAGAAGAACCTGTTCGTCAACCAGCGCGACGATATGGGTCTCTCGAAGCTCGCGTACGACTTTCTCGGCGGCATCGTCCACAGCGCCGATTCGCTTGCCGCGATCTTCAACCCGACCGTGAACAGCTACAAGCGCATCGACGCCACCGTGACCCTCTCCGGAGCGACCTGGTCGCCAAACGCGATCAGCTACTCCGGCAACAACCGGACCCACATGATCCGGATTCCCGACCGGGGCCGATTCGAGCTGAGACTGATGGACGGCGCCGCCAATCCCTACCTGCTGCAGGCGGGAGTTCTGCTGGCGGGGCTGGACGGCGTCGCCAACAAGCGCGATCCGGGGGAGCGTCTCGACATCAACATGTACACCGAGGGTCACAAGCTGCGTCGGGTGCGACGCCTGCCGCTCAACCTGCTCGATGCGGTGCGCCTGTTCGATCAGAGCAAGGTGGTGCGAGAGGGCTTCGGGGCAGACGCGGTGTCCGCCTACGTCAAGCTGCGACTCCAGGACTGGAAGAGCTACGCGTCCTTCATAACCGAGTGGGAACGCGACCACACCCTGGACTGCTGATGCGCTGCCGTGGACTCTTGTCTCCCGGCCGTGCAGCCCGCGCGGCGTCGCCCGCTCGCGTCGACGCCGCGCTCCGATGAAGGACCCCGCCATCGTACTCGCGAGTGGGAATTTCCGCCGGCCGAATGGAAAGGGTGCGCACGGTCTCGTGCGCGGCAGCGATCGCTTCCGGATTCTGGCGGTAGTCGACGACACCTGTGCCGGGCAGGACGCCGGCGAGCTGCTCGACGGCGAGCGTCGCAACATCCCGATGGTAGCGAGCATCGACGAGGCTCTCGACACTGCCACCGAGCCGCCCCACTACGCCATCGTCGGCATCGCGACCCACGGCGGGCGCTTCACCCCGGAGCTGCGCGCGCTCATTCTCACCGCGGTTGGC
>JBFHLI010000162.1:0-8071 GCA_041594935.1 Gammaproteobacteria bacterium
AGTCTGGACGCCGGGCGGGAGCGCAAGGGATAGCGGTAGCTATGGCTTGGCCGAAGCTCAAGTCCGGGCACGCATAGCCGAGCCAGCGACCGGGTAGACTTGCCGCGGAAACCAATTGCACCGCGCTCGGGGCGCCCAACACGGTTCGTTTTCTCATCGCACTCAGAACTTTATGACGAGCGGCGAGGCGCCTTGGTGATACGTCCGGGTTAGGGTCGACGCTGGGCCACGCCATCACGAGGAGGCCGCCCTGGCCCATCTCCCTCTCCGTCTTCAAAAGCAGATTCGGGTTGATTTCTGCTCGCATCCGCGGACATCTCGGCCCATTGCCCGGCTGGCTTCATTCGGGGAACGATGGGATTGGCAAGGGGGGGGAGTACGACATGGATGACCGCCCGCCAGCTCGATTGTTGGGAAACCGGGGGCAGCGGGCGCCCCGTCTGCTGGGGAAGGAACTGCGGCGGTATGGGCTCGAGGCGCGCGACGTCCAGCCCGACGCCGCTGGGGTCGGCGAATCCGGCCGGATCCTGGCCGAGCCCGTGGACCGTCATCACCGGATCCCGACCTTCGAAACGGGGACCGTTCGCGCCACCACGATCACGCGCAGGCTCGTGCACTTCTTCACGCGGTCGTGTTTCGAGCGGCGCAATCGAGTGGACGGCATCGCTCGCCCGGGAAGTTGCGAGCAGCCGGGCGGTGTCAGCATCGCTCGGCATCGGCGGGGCGACCGGTGGGGAAGGCGGCGCGACCGAAGGCCCATCGCGACCTCGCGACGACAGCGAGGGCTCGGGCTGCGGCTGGCCCAGGCGACTCGTCACGTCCTTGGCAACGACCTCGACAGGGCTCTCTGACGCACTCGCGGTCACGAGCGACGCCGAGGGCGGCTTGTTGGCGCGGTTCGCGGAGTAGCCGAGCACTCCCGCCCCCAGCAGTGCTACCGTTACGCAAACGACTGCCCAGGCGCGATAGCGCACCTGTGAGTGGCGACGCCTGCTGGCGTGCCTCGATGCCCTCGAGTGGCTTGGTTCGACTCTGAGACCCATCTGGGTTCCCGACGTCGAGCCACCGACCGTCTGCGATGCCATCTCGGCCGAGCCGGGCAGGCTGGAGGTCGGCCCGGACAATTCCGGCGACGGTGACGAAGGAGCGGGCCCGGGTCCTGCCGAGACACGCCCGACGAGCGCGGATACGGGAGCATCGGTCGGGCACGCGGGCTCGCGATCCAGGCCGCCCTCGTCCGCGTCGAGGGCCCCCGCCGGAAACGTCCGGCGAGCACCGTCCCTGGTCCCGCCGCGGTTCGGGGCGACATCACCGGCTAACGCTCTCACCGGCTGCGACCTCGAGGGTAGCGTTCTTATCGGGACCGACGAACTCGGCGCGCCTGAGGGCTTCCCGGCGAGCTCTACCGGGGCGAGATTTTCCCGGCGAAGCTCCGCGATGGTGAGCTCCACGTCGCGGCCGGTGAGCGCATGCCTCTCCTCGCTCCACCCGTGCAGCAACAATCGGCTCATGGTCAGATTGATGCGCCTCGGTACCCCCCGGCTGAACCGATGAACTGCGGGGAATACCCCCACGCCAATCCGGGGGTCCCCCTGCCAGCCCGCCCGCCGCAAACGATGCTCGATGTACCCGCGCGTCTCGTCCCGGCTGAGCGGCTCTAGATGGCAGGCGGCGATGATGCGCTGGTGAAACTGTTGCATGTCGGCGCGGCGCACCCGCGACGCCAAGCTATCCTGTCCCACCATGAAAATCTGCAACAGCAGCTCGCTGCCGTTCTGCGCGTTGGCGAGCAAGCGCAGCTCGGTCAGCGCACCCATCTCCAGATCCTGCGCCTCGTCGACCACCAGCAACACACGCTTGCCTGCTCGGTGCTGATCGTCCAGATAGCGCCCGATGTCGCGCAGCAACGTCGCCTGATCCAGCCCCTCGGCCGACAGCGCGAGCGCATAGGCGACTGACCTCACCAGATCTCGACCGGCGAGCTGCGCGGTCGCGAGCCTTGCGACCACATATTCTTGCGAGTCGAGCTCCGCAAGCAACTCCCCGATCAGCGTAGTCTTACCGGTGCCCGATTCTCCGGTCACCATCACGAAACCCTCGCGCTGGAGAAGCGCGTAGCGCAGGTACGCCTTCGCCTTCCCATAGCTGCGATGGACGTAGCACAGGTCATGGTCGGGACCCATCCGAAACGGGTCAAGACTGAAGCGATAGAAACTCTCGTACATGGTGCGGGCTCTAGGCCACAGGTAGCCCTCTATCCCATCGCGGTTCTAACCTTCTCACCCGGCAAGATGAGGTGGAGGTTTGAGGCATTTCGCGACCGCTCGGGCGTGAGCTGATCAATGATGTTTCGAGTGCTCGGCGCGTCGAGTCGAACCTCGCGGTCGACCTTCGAGCCGGCGGAGTCGTCACTGGCATCAAGGAACATCTGCATGAGGTTCATTATCCTTCCCCGTCCACTGGAATGTTCTTATTCTCGGCGACGCGAAGCTGGCCACGGGATCTCGGGGCGCGGTCCCCGGGTGAGTGATCTACCTAACTACAGGGACATATCATTTCAAGCCCCTAAGGGGCGCGCAACCGCGCGCGGCGCTACGATTTTAAACAATTGTGAACTCGCCCCGAGCCGGACCGGATGGCCGCGTTGCACGCCATCGCCGTCGACTCACCCTCAACCCCAGCACCACCATCCCCGCCGCCAGCAACATCTTCCACGCCGGACCCGCAAGCGCCGGTACCGCTGGAACCTCGATAGGCTATCCCCCATGCCAATCCCTCCCGCGCTAGTCGCCAAAAAGAAACCGCTGGTGAGATGCTCGGCATCATCACCTGCACTATCGAACGCCTCATGACGCGTGACATACGGTGTGACCGGAGTCGGCGCGCGATTCCGTTCGACGTGCACGAGGTGGCACCGTCGTACATCCAATATCGAGCTAAGCCGACCACCTGCCGAGAGCAAGTCGACAGCACGCGCACACGCAGGCTGCGCCCCGAGACAGAGATCTTCGCCACCAACCTCGTACGCACTAAGGCCGTGCCCCCGATCAGGCGGTGATTTGTTACCCTTGCCGTTTCCCGGTTCGAGATTTCAGCAGAAGAAGTCTTCGTAAGCTCCTGTTCTAGCGAGTAGACGCGAGTGGGGTCGAACCACCGACCACTACGATGTCAAGGCCCAAGAAACCGAAGAAGAACAGGGCATGAGTCGGCAATTGAGAGCTTTTGGGCACTGGGATTTTCGAGGAGTACATTGCCTCGGGCAATCTACTGCTCGCTCGGTGAGGGAATCTTGTAAGGCCTGCGCGAAGGTTTCGAACCGGTTGCAGCACCCGTTACCCCAGCGCTCGGCAAGGGTTCACGGGTAAGAAATGAACGGCCCCTAAAGCCTTACTGCTGGCGATTCGCGTCGGCCTGCACGGAGAGCACGTCGCACGGGGCATGCTGCAAAATCCCCGCGGTCGTGGAGCCGATAATGCGCTTGAGCATATCCGAGCTGGACGTGCCGATCACGATGAGGTCCACCCTCTCCTTGGCAGCCAAGTCGATCACCACTCTTCTCGGCACTCCGGATCTGACCCACCGTCCGGCATCGGTCAGATCGAGAGACTCGGCCCACATCTTGAGTTGCTGCCCCGCCCGTTCCAATAGCCACTTCTCCGACCCATAGGTCTCCGGCAACTCCACCGCAACATAGCCCAGTGGCACGTCCACCACGTGCAGCAACGATAAACGGGCATCGAAGGCGGTGGCCAACTCTTTGGCCCGAATCGCCGCTCGTTCGCTATAGCTGGAGAGATCCGTTGGAACGAGAATGTGCCGGTAAACGGACATCTATGGTGCCTCATTCAAGCGGAGAGCCAAAACATCACAAAAGGCGAAAACAATGCGGTATTCGGCCCGAAGGGCGCACCGCACACGCACCTGGTGGAGGCCACGAAAATTGCGCCAAGACTCCATAGGCCGGAAGCGAGTTACTACCCCGGCCGTTACCCCGTATGATTTCGGGATTCCGCAAATCACCGAAAGCGTATGTGTTCTGGTAGGCGCGAGTGGGATCGAACCACCGACCACTACCATGTCAAGGTAGTGCTCTACCACTGAGCTACGCGCCTAGTGTTGGAATATCAAGATAACGGCTGCCCGGCGATCTCGCAAGCATCGAGCCGGCATTCCAGCGTCGAGGGCACGTCCGCAAATCGGGCCGAGCCCGGGCGACAACTCGCCCCCTACTCCGCCACCATTTCCCGCGCCGGGGCGAGCCCGAGACCGAGCTCTCTGACCTCCGCCAGCTCGTCTCGCAACCTCGCCGCTTCTTCGAACTCGAGGTTCTCTGCATGCTTGTACATTCGTTGCTCGAGCGCATGCATGGTGCGGGCCAGCTCGTCGGGCGACATCGCCGCGTAACGGGCGCTGTCCTCGGCCACCTGCGCCAGGCGCCGCGAGTGGGCGGGCGTGACGGTATAGGCCCCCTCCATGATATCGGCTACCGCCTTGCGAATTCCGCGCGGCGTTATCTCGTTAGTCACGTTGTAGGCGAGCTGCTTCGCCCGGCGCCGGTTGGTCTCGTCGAGGGCGCGCTGCATCGAGCCGGTGACGCGGTCTGCATACAGTATCGCCTTGCCGTTGATGTTTCTCGCGGCCCGGCCGATGGTCTGGATCAGCGACCGATCGGAGCGCAGAAATCCCTCCTTATCCGCATCCAGGATTGCCACCAGGGAGACCTCGGGCATATCGAGGCCTTCACGTAGGAGGTTGATTCCGACCAGCACGTCGAACTTGCCCATGCGCAGATCGCGAATGATCTCCACACGCTCGACCGTATCGACGTCGGAGTGCAGATAACGCACTCGGGTGCCGTGCTCCGAGAGGTAGTCGGTGAGGTCCTCTGCCATTCGCTTGGTGAGGGTCGTAACCAGCACCCGCTCGTCGACCGCAACTCGACGCTCGATTTCCGACATCAGATCGTCGACCTGGGTGGAAGCAGGCCGAATCTCGACCTCGGGGTCCACCAACCCGGTCGGGCGAACCACCTGCTCGACAATCCCCCCCGAGTGCTGCTCCTCGTGCGGTCCGGGGGTAGCAGAGACAAAGATCGTCTGGGGCGCGAGCTGCTCAAACTCGTCGAAACGAAGCGGACGATTGTCGAGGGCCGAGGGCAATCGGAACCCGTATTCGACCAGGGTCTCCTTCCGCGAACGGTCGCCCCGGTACATGCCCCCGAGCTGAGGCACCGTCACGTGGCTCTCGTCAATCACGAGCAAAGCATTCTCCGGCAGGTAGTCGAACAAAGTCGGTGGCGGCTCTCCGGACTTTCGCCCCGACAGAAACCGGGAGTAGTTCTCGATCCCCTTGCAATGGCCGAGCTCGTGCATCATCTCGATGTCGAATCGCGTCCTTTGCTCGAGACGCTGTGCTTCGAGCAGCTTGTTGTGGTCTCGAAGCACCGCGAGGCGCTCCTGAAGCTCTACCTTGATCGATTCGATCGCATTGAGGACCGTGGATCGCTCGGTTACGTAGTGACTCTTCGGGTAGATCGTGAGCCTCGGGACCCTACGAAGAACGTCGCCGGTCAAGGGATCGAAGTAAGACAACGCCTCGATTTCATCGTCGAACATCTCCACGCGGACCGCCTCTCGCTCCGACTCGGCCGGGTAGATGTCGACCACCTCCCCGCGAACGCGGTAGGTGCCTCGATGCAGCTCGGTGTCGTTCCGCCGGTACTGGATCTCCGCGAGGCGGCGTAGCATCTGCCGCTGGTCGAGGGATTCGCCGCGCACCAGATGCAAGACCATCGAGTGGAAAGACTCGGGGTCACCGAGGCCGTAGATGGCAGACACGGTGGCGACGATGATCGAGTCGGGCCGCTCGAGCAGCGCTTTCGTCGCCGAGAGGCGCATCTGCTCGATGTGCTCGTTGATCGAGGCGTCCTTCTCGATGTAGGTGTCGGTGGTCGGGACATACGCCTCCGGCTGGTAGTAGTCGTAGTAGGAGACGAAGTACTCGACCGCGTTGTGCGGAAAGAACTCGCGCATCTCGCCGTAGAGCTGGGCGGCAAGGGTCTTGTTCGGCGCCAGGATGATGGTCGGACGTTGCTGGGCCATGATCACGTTGGCGATCGTGAAGGTCTTGCCCGAGCCCGTCACCCCGAGCAGGGTCTGATGAGCCAGTCCCGCCTCGAGACCCTCGTTGAGAGCCGCGATCGCACCGCCCTGGTCACCGGCCGGAGCGTAATCCGAAATCAGGTCAAACGGTCTCTTCATGGCGGGGTTGAGGCGCGCGTGGTTTGACGTATAGTACCCTGGCTCATAAGGATCTTTTCTTCGAGGAGTAACCCGTTGGACATTCAGCTTTCCGAGCGGGTTCAGGCCATCAAGCCGTCGCCCACCATCGCCGTGACTACCCGCGCGGCCGAACTTCGCGCCGCCGGTAAGGACGTCATCGGACTGGGGGCGGGAGAACCCGATTTCAACACGCCTGATCATATCAAAGCCGCCGCCAAGAAGGCCCTCGACGACAACTTCACCCGCTACACGGCGGTGGACGGCATTCCTTCGCTCAAGGAGGCGGTAGCGCGAAAGCTCAAGCGCGACAACGATCTCGACTACGCGCCCGCCCAGATCGTGGTCTCGTGCGGCGCGAAGCACTCGATTTTCAACCTCATGCAGGCCCTGCTCAATCCGGGCGACGAGGTGCTCATTCCTGCCCCGTACTGGGTGTCGTATCCGGACATGACGCTGTTGACCGGCGCGAGGCCGGTGATCATCGACGCCGACATCGATTCCGGGTTTAAGATAACACCCGACCAGCTCGAAGCGGCGGTCACCGACAAGACCCGGCTCATCATCCTTAACAGCCCGTCGAATCCGACCGGGGTGTGTTACTCGCGCGACGAGCTGATCCGGCTGGGCCAAGTGCTGCTGGCGCACCCGAAAGTGCTCGTCTGCTCGGACGACATCTACGAGCACATCATGTGGAGCGACGAGCCCTTCTCGAACATCGTCATGGCCTGCCCGGAGCTCTACGACCGCACCGTGGTCGTGAACGGGCTTTCCAAGGCCTATTGCATGACCGGCTGGCGCATGGGCTACGCGGCCGGTCCGAAGCCCCTTGCCGCCGCGATGCGCAAGATTCAGTCTCAAAGCACCTCGAACCCGACGTCGATCGCGCAGGTGGCCGCGCAGGCTGCGCTCGACGGCAGCCACGATTTCATCGGCGACATGGTCAAGGTATTCAAGGAGCGTCACGACCTGGTGGTGGAGGGTCTGAACGGCCTGAAGGGAGTGCGCTGCCTGCCGGCCCAGGGCGCCTTCTACGCGTTTCCCGACATGCGGCAGGCCATTGACGGACTGAACAGCGTCTCCGACGACCTCGAGCTAGCCGAGCACCTCATCAATGAGGTGGGAGTCGCGCTGGTACCCGGTACCGCGTTCGGGGCCCCTGGCTACACCCGCCTCTCGTTCGCCACCAGCACCGACAATCTCGAGCAAGCCCTCAGCCGATTGGGAACCGTCTTAGGTCGCAAATAGCGCGAACCGGTGCTTTAATTGACCCCGATCGATGCCGCCATTACCATGGCGGCGCTTTCCGATTCCCCGGTAGCTCAGTTGGTAGAGCGGGTGACTGTTAATCACTAGGTCGGCGGTTCGAGCCCGTCCCGGGGAGCCAACTCATGCCGCACTTCGTAGGTCTTTTCGCGTAGCCAGAAGTCACCCTGAGGTTCGGTCCGGATGGCGCCCTCCTGGGCACGGACGAGCTAGAAACCCCGTCGGATGGTCAGCGTCGCGTCGAACAGGAATACTCATCGGTGCGAGCATCGCCCCGAGGTGCCTCGCCCCACATCGGGTCTCTCGAGGAAATCAGCTTGGCTCGACTTTCGCTCTCGGTTCATGCGGCACCGGTCGTTGACACAGAGCCCGCGCCCGCATCCGCCCTCGGCGCACGAGAATCGCGGCGAGAGCCTCGTCGGCGCGGGCTGTCCGCCCGATCGGCTCAACGCACCGATCGAGCTTGATACGCGGCAACGGCATCTAGACGACGAAAGTCAGTCCTGCTTCCATTGATACAGGATGAA
>JBFHLI010000163.1:0-8033 GCA_041594935.1 Gammaproteobacteria bacterium
CACGGGCGACAAGGCGCCTTGGTGAAATATCCGGGTTAGATGTCCGCGAGGGCTTCCTCCAGGCACTGCGCGAACAGCGCGCGCTCCTCGGGCGTCCCGACCGTCACCCGGATGCAGCGGTCGAGTGGAGCGACCGAGGGCATGCGGACGAACACATCGCGCTCGAGCAGGGCGGCGAGCAGCCTTCGCGCCCGGTCCCCGTCGCCGACGTCGAAGGCCACGAAGTTGGTGGCCGAGGGCAGGGTCGTGAGGCCGAGCCGCACGGCGAGCGCCGCGTAGTCCTTCCGGCCGGCCGCCACCTTATTGACCACCCTGCGAATGAACGCCTCGTCCTCGAGCGAGGCGAGGGCCCCGGCCTGGGCGATGCGGTTGATGCCGAAGTGATTACGCACCTTGTTGAGGCCGGTGATGATCTCCTTGGCGGCGATCGCGTAACCGATCCGTGCCCCCGCCATGCCGTGGGCTTTCGAGAAGGTGCGCATGCGGATCACAGAGTCGCTGGCAACGTCGCCGCTCGGGCTGATCGGTTCCGGCGCGAAGTCGAGGTAGGCCTCATCGAGGATGAGCAGGGAATCTCCCGGCAAGGCGTCGATGAAGTATCGCACCGCCGCCGCGCCGTGCCAGGTTCCCATCGGGTTATCGGGGTTGGCGAGGTAGACCAGCGGTGCATCGAGTCGGCGGGTGGCGGCGGCGAGGGCCTCCAGATCGATGCGGTCGTCCCGGTAGGGCTCCCGGTGCAAGGCTCCGCCGAATCCCTCCACGTGGTAGTTGAACGTGGGGTACGCACCGAGCGAGCTCACCACCGGCGTGCCGGGCTCGACCACGAGGCGAACGACGAGACCGAGCAGCTCGTCGATACCGGCGCCGAGGCAGATCTCGTCGCGGTCGACGCCGTGCTGGTGCGCAAGGGCGCTGCGCAGGTCATGTCCCTCCGGGTCGGCGTACCAGGCAATCTGCTTCATCGCGGCGCGCATCGCCCGCGCGGCCCGGGGCGAGACACCGAATGCGCTCTCGTTCGCGCCGATGCGAAGGCGAAGCGGGCGTCCGCGCCAGCGTTCCAGTGCCTCCGGTCCCACGAACGGCACGGTAGAGGGCAACGTGCTTACCAGCGGCGTGAAGGGGAGACGTTGCATTTCCAGCTCCGGTCGGGGTGTGGGCGGCAAGTGTAACCAATGTGCCGGAGGTGCGAGCACGATCGCGGGCGTGTCGGGAACCCCGGGCAAGTCGATCCGAAGTCCGGTCCTTCGACCCGGTCCGAATCCGTGGTTAGAATGAAGGCGAGATATTGCGGGCCGGTTACGGACAGTGGGCGATCGGAGCGAGCCGGAGAGCGAGTACGACGATACCTTCGTCGCCGCGCTCGAGTGCATGTGGGGAGAGGGCTTTCTCTCGCCCGGCGGTGCGGGAGAGGTTGCGCGGATCCTCGAGGGCGTGGGCCTTGCCGGCAAGCGGGTGCTCGACGTCGGCTGCGGCCTCGGCGGTATCGACGTGTTGCTGGCGCGCGAGCATCGTGCCGGACACGTCGTCGGCATCGACATCGAAGCCCCGCTCATCGCCCGTGCCCGGCAGGTGGTGGCCGAGGCGGGCCTCAGCCATCGCATCACTCTCGAGCTCGTCTCTCCCGGCCCGTTCCCGCACGAGGCCGACAGCTTCGATGTCGTGTTCACCAAGGATTCGATCATTCACGTCCCGGACAAGACCGCGTTCTACCGGGAGGTGCTGCGGGTGCTGCGGCCCGGGGGGTGGTTCGTCGGCAGCGACTGGCTGCGCGGGGGCGCCGGCGAGTACTCGGCCGAGATGAAAGATTGGTTCGCGATCGTCGGGCTCACCTTCAACATGGAGAATCTCGAGGGTACCCGGCGAGCCCTAGAATCGGCCGGGTTCGTGGAGGTGCGCCTTCGCGATCGCAACGACTGGTACCGCGACGAAATCAAGCGTGAGCTCGCGTCGATCTCGGGAGAGAACTACCCGCACTTGATCGCGGCGGTGGGGGAGGAGGCAGCCGCGCACCGGCTCAAGAGCAGCTCGACGAAGAAGATCGTCATCGACCGCGGAGAGCTGCGTCCCACCCACTTCAGAGGTCGAAAGCCGGTCATCGGCGATTGAGCTTCCGGGTCGCCGGCTCGGTCATCGAGTCCCGGCCGGGCGCGCCTTCGTGGATCAGGCCATCGGATTGTCGTACCCGGCGAACTGCGGCAGCCCGTCCGTGATCGCGTAGTACGAGCCCTTATCCTCGACGAAGATATGCTTGGTGACCTCGAGCCCCTCCGCGTCGTCGATCGATGCGGCAAGTATGCCGATGTAGTCCCGTCCGCTTGGTTTCCAGAAAAGGGTTGACCCGCACGTGGAGCAGAATCCACGCTCGGCTTCATCCGAGGCGCGAAACCAGGTGATGTTCTGCGCGCCGTCGATCTCCACCTCGCTCGCCCGGGCGCCGGTGCTCGCGTACCGGTGACCGGACTGCTTGCGGCACTGCGAGCAGTGACACTCGGTTACCTCTCGGCGCACCCCGAGGGCGCGGTACCGCACCCGCTCGCAATAACATCCGCCCCGCACCGTCAGCAGCGTATTGTTCATCTCGAGCTCCCCCTTAGTGACTCAGGCCCCGCGCCATTGTCGCCAATTCAGTTTCGAAAGGAGAGGCGGTATTCTGAACGACAGCGTGGCAACGGATGAAACAACGGCTCCCGGCCGAGACCGATTCGACCGCAGGGGCGGACCCATCATGAAGGCGGTCGTGACCACCGGCAACGGGGGTTACGAACGGCTCGAGTACCGCGACGTGCCCGTCCCGACGCCCGCAGGGGGTGAGGTGTTGCTGCAAGTCCTGGCGGCCGGGGTCAACAATACCGAAATCAATACGCGCCTTGGCTGGTATTCCTCTACCGTGACCAGCGGCACCGTCGATGCGTCGGCCCAAGAGAACGGGGGCGTCAAAGCGGACGGGGGATGGAACCTGGCGACCCCGTTTCCGTTCATCCAGGGCACGGACTGTTGTGGCCGGGTGGTGGCGGTCGGGCCCGGTGGCGACGAGGGCGCCATCGGCTCGCGGGTGCTCGTGCGCGCTTGCATGCGCGAGTCGGGGTTCGGTTCGTGGGACAACCTCTGGATGGGCTCCGACTTCGACGGCGCGTTTGCCCAGTTCGTGAAAGTGCCCGCGGGGGAGATTTTCGAGGTCGATTGCGATTGGAGCGACGCCGAGCTCGGAACCATACCCTGCGCCTACGGGACGGCCGAGAACATGGTGCATCGGGCCCGGGTGCAGGACGGTGAGCGGGTGCTGGTCACGGGTGCGTCGGGCGGGGTGGGCTCGGCCGTCGTGCAGCTCGCGAAGCGCCGTGGCGGCATCGTCACCGCGGTTGCCGGGCAGGCCAAGATGGAGCCGGTGCGAGCGATCGGAGCCGACCGGGTCATCACGCGGGGCGACGACGTCGTCGCCGCCCTGGGCGAGGAATCCGTCGACGTCGTTGTCGACAACGTGGCCGGACCGGCGTTCGGCAAGTTGCTCGAGGTGCTCAAGCGAGGAGGCAGATATGTCTCGTCGGGCGCTATCGCCGGCCCGCTCGTGACCCTCGACATGCGCACCTTCTACCTGAAGGACTTGACCCTGATCGGCTGCACCGCCTGGGACGAGCCCGTGTTCCCGAACCTCATCGGCTACATCGAGCGCGGCGAGCTGCGCCCGCTCCTGGCAAAGACCTTTCCCCTCGATCAGATCGCGGATGCGCAACGCGAGTTCCTCGAGAAGAAGCATTTCGGCAAGCTCGTGCTGATTCCACCGGGGAGCGGCGCGCCGGCGGCGAGCTCGGAATGAGTGAGTGGGGACTGACGGCCTCAAAACATGATGTCTAGCCGTTTGCCTCACGCCGCACCCCCGGCCGATCACTCACCGCATCGCACGATCCGACCGCCGGGCTCGGTCCCGGGTGGGGCGGGCGCGTTTACTCGGGCCTCGGCGCCCCCGGCGGCGCTTCCGAAGACGGTGCTGGTACACGCTTCGGGCGGCGGAGCACGATGGATCGCCAGTAGCCGCCGGCGGAGAACGCCTCCCAGCTCCAACGCAGCCAGGCGATCAGCGCAAACGCGATCCAAAGCGCCCAGGCGAGCATGAGCAGGCGGTAGACGGTGAGCGGGACCGACAGCATCCACGCCGGCGATGGCACCGGTCCGGCGCGGTCCTGAAACCATCGGAGCGTGTAGCCGCTCGAGCCGTTTCCCGCGACCTGCATGTCGGGCAGTCCCAGCAGTCCTTGCTGGACTGCATAGAAGAGCAGGCCGAGCGCGACCACGGTCAGCACCACCAGGCCGATCTGCATGAGATTGAACTGCCACTTGCGAAGCTCCGCATCGAGGCGGCGGCGCGCGTCGAGCGCGAACAGCCAGCCGACCACCATGAGAGAGAGATAGACAGGGATCTGACTCAGCCCCAGCCCGAGCAGCACCCAGTGGCGGGTCTTGAGCGGCGTGCGACGGGTAGCGCCGAGGCCCGCCGCGACCGCCACGACGACGATGAGCAGCCCCCAGAACATCACTGCTGGACCGAGCGCCGGGCCGCCGGTGAACAGGACCCAGCGGCTGCGCGGCACCGACACCTCGATGGACGCATTGACGCTCGGGGCCCCGAGATCCACCGGCGGCGTTGTGAACCAGGACGAGACGCCACCGGCAGTGCGCCACGTGAGGTCGACCTCGTGCGTACCGGGAGCAAGGGGCAGGGTGACGATACGGTCTTCCTCGCGCACCGGCTGGGAGCGGCCATCGATGATCACCGACTGGAGCTCGGCCCCCGCCGGCAGCGACACCGGATGCTGCACGCCCTGGCTGGTTCGAACCTCGAACGAAAGCGCGGCATCGGTGGCGCGTTGACCCGGCCGCAGGCTGAGCTTGGAGATGTCGATGGTGAGCGTGTTGCCCGGCACCCCCTCGGGACGCGATACCTCGAGCGAGATGCGCTCGCCGGGCCAGGGCCGCCACTGCGGAAATCTACGCCCCTGCTGTTGCTGGTGGATGACCGGGACTCCACTCGTCTCCACATGCCAGATGGGACTCGCATCGAGCTGCCACATCTCGGTCCAGGCAATGACATCCGGCGCGACGAGCTCGACCTTGGGGCGCTGTTCCAGCACCGAATCCCACCCCGCCTGCATGGCCTGGGCGGCAAGAGCGACCTGCACCCGATTGTTCTCGACCCTCAACCCCTCGGTCGTAACCGCCTCGCCCTCGATCAACGGCACCTCGAGCACGATGGCGGCGCCGGGCGGGGAGACGCGGAATACCCGCGTGAGGACGCGCCACTCGAGCCCGAGCGAAAGGGTGCGTTCGATGCGCACGAAGGGCGGCAGCGCTCCCGGCTCGAGGGCCTCGGGACGGGTCGTTGCTGTGCCGACTCTGCGAAGCTGGATCTGCTCGCCGACGATGCCGTTATCGTGAATGCCGTCCACCTCCCACCCCGCGGCGGTTGCCTCCACCCGCCGGGGCGTCAGCGGCAGCGCGATCTCCACCCGCTCACGCGCGGGCAGCTTGCCTGACACGACCAGCTGGTGAATCCCCGGCATGAGGGCAACCCAGAGGTTTCCACCTGGGTCGCGATAAACGCCGGGCGCGGCCGAGCCGTCTACCTGAATCTCGTCCGGGAGCCAGGCCCCCTGCCGGCCCGGCAGGGGCACCGCCACCTCTTCGCGCGCGTGCACCTCGATGCGCGCGGTGAGCGCTTCGGGCGTCACTTCCATGCGCATGCGAGGAAGCGAGGCACATTCGGGAACGCACTCCGGCGCCTCCAGCAATCGCGCGCGCAGCTCATCGAGCAGCGGCGGGCCGGGGAACTCGGCCGCGCGCGCCGCGTCCGGAACGCCGATGAGGCTAATGCCGATGACCACGGCCGCGGCGGCCCCCGCGGACCGTGCGCTCATCCTCGGCCGTGGCTTGTCCCCGACTCCGAACGCACGCACCGCGAGACCGGCAAGGAGCACCACGGAAACAAGTCGCAGGACCAGATTCACGGCCGGCGAGAGCAGCACGAGCTCCAGCGGCTGGCCGCGGGCGACCGGGCCGTTCCAGGTGAGCTCGGCGCGATTCCATTGCCAGCGTGGCAGCCCCGGACCGGTCTGGACGTTCGCCTTGGGATCGATGCGCTCGAGCGGCTGCGAGTCGTAGGCCTTGCTCAGGCTCGATATCGCCCCCGGTGACGTCTCGGCGAGCGTCTGCGCTTCCATCGGCGCGTCCGGCGCCGGCGTCGCGACGCGGGCCGACTACTTGAGCTCAAGCGCATCGCGCGCAATCCGGCCCGGGACCGAGACTCCCGCCGGTTGGGCCAGTGACGGGAGCTCGAGCTGCGGAAACAGCGCCACCCGCACCTGATTCACCGCGAAGGGAAGAAGCAGGATCAGCAGTGCGCCGAGTGCGAGATAACGGTAGACGCTCACCCAGCGCGAGAAGCTTCCCGTGGGCAATACGCGCAGCAAGGCGGTGGCGGCGAAGATGTGCAGCCAGGCCTGTCTCGGGGCGCCGCTCTCGTGAAACACGAGACCGATGGCAACCAGTGCCACGAGCCCCCACGGCCAACCCCACAGGCGCCCGGCGACGGCCGCGACGACGAGCAGCAGGAACAGGTCGAAAAGCGTCCAGCGTGAGATCCAGGTGTCGTCCGCGCGGTCGACACCCGTCGCGGAGAGCAGTTGCCACCCGGGAGGCAGGTGCAAGCTGGCGTGGACCGACTGGAAGTCGTGGTCCCAGCCGAGGGCGGGGAGTGCGCTGCGCGGCTCGACCCGCGCGTCCGCGGACAGGTCCAGATCGCCGCGGCGAAGCTCCACGCCTTTTTGGCGGGCGCCGGCGCGGCGGGTGATGAACCACGGCTCGCCGTCCACCGCGACGCGGCCCAGGTCGAGCACGGGCTGCGCATCGAGACGCCAGCTCGCCGAGAGCTGGCCGCGGATCCGGTCGTTGACGGTATAGCCGCCGCCGTCGAAATCCAGCCACAACATCCGAGTTAACGCCAGTCGATCGGCATCGGGCTCGGAGTCACCGCGGCGTTTTTCGACGATGCGAAACGCATCATCGGGGCCCACGCGGAAGGCGGGCAGATTGCGCCACTCGGACGGCAGCGAGGTCTGCCTCGGGTCCACGCTGGCGACGCCCTCGATCTGCACGAGACGAAGAGCGTTGCGGGCATCGAAGACCCACACCTCGTGACCTGGCCAGGGCGCGGCCGCGGCGGGTCGCGAGAGCGCGGTAACCGGCCCGGGCTCGCGGGAAACGAGCGTGACCGTGTAGCGCCCCGGGCGCACCTGGATTCGCAGCCGGCCGTCGGGCTCGAGCCGCGCCGGCAGCGTCGTTTCCAGCGACATCGGAATGGCTCGCTCCGGCAGCGCCGGACCGAGCAGCACCTCACGATGCTCGCCGGCAACGTCGAGGTCGATGCGGGTGACGATCTGCAGAGGCACCTCGTCGACGATTCGCCGGAAGACCCGCAGCTCCAGCGCGTTCGTCACCTCGGCGGTGCCGGCCCGTCGCCCGGTATCGCCGGAGAGCCACAGCCGCCCCGATTCGTCGAGGTCGGGGTCGACCACTGCACGGCCCGCGATCTCGAGCTGGACGAGCCCGGTCTGCGGCGCCAGCTGCACGAACTCGGGCATGCGCTCGAAATCCATGCGCCCGCTCACGGTGTGGGTGCCGGCCGGAGCGTGCAGTCTCGGGACGCCATTCGCAGGCGACACCACCGACGCGGTCTCGTCGAGGCGCACGTCCTGCGGCCACAGTGATGCGTCCCCCGGCAGCGGAATGAAGCCCTCGATGTAAAGCCGCCAGTCCTGGCGGAAGCGCAAGCCGTTGGAATCGACCGAGATGCTGAGCGCCCCCGGCCAGGCGCAGCGCTTCTGTTCGTGCGAGTCGTAAACGAACGGACAGCGGGCCGACTCATGACCGCGAAGCGCCCAGCCGACCCAGGGTCTCAACGGTTCCGGCACCTCGGCCTCCGCCAAGGGGGCGGCCCGCGCCGCCTCGGCGCCGGCCGTGAGCGCGACCAGCGCGAGAGTGCA
>JBFHLI010000164.1:0-8015 GCA_041594935.1 Gammaproteobacteria bacterium
AGGACCCGGTCAACTTTCCAGGCCTTTCGAAACGCCCAGGCCGCAACCGGAAGGAGGCGTCCCATATCGGTCGCCTTCAGTTTCTCGCGCCAAGAACCGGATGTTGTGGCCGAAACCATCGCTGCTGCGTGAAGCTCCGAATTCGAGCGAAGTTGAGGGTTGAGCCGGTTTTCGAGCGAGGGTCGATGCGCTGCCGGCCGCGAGCTCGAGACCTGGAGATCGTCTCTAGCTAGATCCCCTCGAAGTATAGCCGGCGCCCAACCCTCCGATCTTCGTTGTCCATCGCAATCCGGTGCGCCAGGGGAGAAGCGTTCGCGGCGGGTGCGGAGCTGGTTTTGGGGTCAGACCGTGATTCGACTTAGTGCGACATCGCGGTCCGACCCCGTCCCCATCTACTCCATCAATAAGCCGGGGCGTCGGCCTCGAATCGCAGCCCCCGGCTCGCGCCCTGGGCCCGGATCGCGTTGTAGATCTGCGCGTCGAGTGAGCCGGCGGCCCCGCCGACCTCCTCCACCTTGCTCTCGAGGTAGCCCTCGCGCTTGTCGGCGAGCGCTCGGATCTCCTCTTGCAGCTCAGTCCGTTCCTTGGCCCGCGCCTCGATCACGGCCTGTTGCTCGGCCGGCCTCATCGTTTGCAGAGAGGCGGGCAGTGTATCGGCGTCGATGCCCGATAGATCGACCTTGCCGCTTGCCATGTCGTCGACGAGCTCACCCTCGCCGAGGAAGTTCTCGCGTCCGCTCGCGGAGACATTGAACGCCGCCCGGCGTGCTCGGGAGGCGACGGAGGCGGCGGCGGTCAGCTTCTCGGTTGCCGCCACCTTGGCGCGCTGGCGCGCCTGTTCCTCCGCGGTGCCGTAGTACACACGCGTCTCGTCGAGCCGGGTGGCAAGCTTCGCGAGCTCGTCGTCGAACGGGGTCGCGATGACAACCGCGCTCCCCGACTGGTCGACGTTGAAGTACTCGCCGTGGCCGAGATGCGCGAGCTGCTCCCAGTGCCGGGCGGTGGCGCCGCTCTGCCCGCACTGGATGGCATTGATCACGATGCCTTTCTCGATCGCGGCGGCGGCGGTCTGCGGATACTTGACGTCGTCCCGATAGCCCATGTGGGGCGGCGCGTCGCCGACCAGGAACACTACCTTGTACGTGCCGGGGTCCTGGCTCCATGAAACATTGTGGACCGCTTCGTAGATAGCTTGATTCACGCTCTCGGGCGTGTCTCCGCCGCCGTCGGCTTGAAAGTCCATGAGACGCGCATAGACCGAGTCGAGGTCGGCGGAAAGGTCCACGGTCCGGGTGACATATGCGTCGCCACGGTCGCGGTACGCGACGAGCCCCATCCGGATCTCGGGGGCGGGCTGGGCGGAGGCCATGGTGCTCGCGATGGACCAGATCTTCTCCTTGGCGGCGGCAATGAGGCCGGACATGCTTCCGGTCGTATCGAGCACGAAGACGACCTCGATCCGTGGTCGCTGATTGGCGAGCTGGGCGGGGTCGGGCGTTGGTGTGTGAGTAGTGATCGCGCCGACGTCGCGGTATGCGGGGTAGAGCGCGACCGAGGCGGCGGTGAAGACGAACAATCCGAGCGCGACGATTTTCGATTTCATGGGAATATCTCCGGTTGAAGGGTCAGTGGGAGGTCGTGAGCTTGCGAAGGGCCGCTTCCGCCGTGCGGTGAGCGCGCTGAAAGCGGTCCTCGTGGTCCGGGGTGCGGCGTTCTCCCGCCGGCCTGCGGGGCAGGCGCTTGGGGATGGCCGCGAACAGGGCCTGCACGAGGAAGAAGCACCAAAGACTCAGGAACACGCTGTGGGACACCGTGGCCGCCCACAACGCTGCGATGAGCCCGAGCGCGCCGAGTCCCAGGTCGGTGAGGGCGGCGAGCACGCTCGAGTAGTGATAGAGCGAGCGGACGATCCAGACGAGGCCGACGTGCCCGACGATGTAAGTTGTGAGCGAAGGGGCCCCGAGCCAGATCGCGATCGCCGCCAGCACCCAGACGCCGAGGGTGGTGATGCGCCCGATGCGCTCGCGGCTGCGACGCAGTAGATAGATGACGTAACCGAGGCCGATCAGCGCGATCTCGACTCGCAGGACGAGCGCCGCCGGCAGCAAGGCGGAGAGTACGGCGAACGACGCGGCGCCGAGCAGGCTCGCGGCGAGAGCCACCGCCACCCCTTCGAGAAACGTGGGCGCCTTCATGATCGGCCCCTGCGTTGCTTCTCGCGAAGGAATGCGACTTCTATCTCTTCTTCGCGCACCGAGACGCGCGGCCCAGCCCACCCCTCGTCGGTGAGCTCGGTGGTGTCCTGCGCGGCCAGCAGCTCGGATTTCTGGCGCATGTTCTCGACCCGGGCGCGGTTCTCATCGAGTCGGGCGTTGATGCCGGCGAGGGCCTCGCGCAGCGAGTCCTGCCGGCGGGCGAGGTGCTTTCCGAGCTGCTCCGCTTCGAGCTTGCGCTTCACGAGCACGCGGGCGAGCTCTTCCTTCTCGGCCGCAAAGCAGATGTCGAGCTCCTCCTCCGTCTCGCGCGCGGCGCGATCGAGCTCCGCTTGGTCGGCGTTGAGGCGCTCGTGCTCTTGCGCCAGGACCTTGCGGCGGTGCTCGTCGCGCGCCAGCTCTTCCTCCATCTCGCGCACAGCTTGACGCAGCAACGCCTCGGGCTCCTCGATGCGATCCAGGACCGCGTGGAGATCGGCCCGGAGCAACCGTGATACTCGCGTGACTAGTGCCATGATCGAAGCCTCCCTTCGGGGTGAGGTGATTGAACGTGAGACCAGTCTAGGCAGAGCGCTCGGGAGGCAGTAGACCGGCCTTGGTAAAAGCTTGGGCTCGTCTTTTTACCAAACCTTTACACGTCCGGCCCCTTGCCGGCTGCTAGTCTTGCGATCGTCATGGAACGCAAGATCCGAATTCTCGTCGTCGAGGACGAGGCGGCGATTCGCACCGGGTTGGTGGACGTGCTCGTGTACCACGGGTACGAGGTCGACGCGGCCGCCGACGGCGCGCACGGGCTTGAAAAGGCGCTGAGCGGTCGCTTCGATCTGATCCTGCTCGACGTGATGTTGCCCGGGATCAATGGTTTCGAGATCTGCAACCGGGTGCGTGCTAAGGATCGCGAGCAGGCGATCATCATGCTCACCGCCAAGACCAGCGATGAGGACATCATCGAGGGCCTGTCGCTCGGGGCCGACGACTACGTCGCGAAGCCCTTCTCGGTCGCTCAGCTCGTGTTACGCGTCGAGGCGGTGCTCCGGCGCTCGCGGGTTGCACTCGCGATGGAAGGGCAGATCCGCCTCGGCGACGAGGTCGAGGTGGACGTGCGCAACCTCTGCGGGCGACTAGGGGCCGAGAGCGTATCGTTTACCCGTCGGGAGGTGGCGATCCTCGAGTACCTTCATGCTCACTCGGAGCGGCCGGTGTCGCGCGAGGAGCTGCTGACCAAGGTGTGGGGCTATGCCCCGGGCCTTGGACTCGAAACCCGTACCGTCGACATTCACATCGCCAAGCTGCGGCGAAAGATCGAGCCCGATCCGGGGCGGCCGCGCTACCTCACCACCGTGCGCGGGGCGGGGTATCGACTGCGCGCGGAGCGATGATGCTGCGCGATTCGCTCGGGGGACTCGACAAGCGCAAGCTGCGCTGGTTGCTGGTGCTCTTCTTTCTCGCGCTTGCGATCCCGAGTGGGATCCTGGTGCGTCACGCGTACCACCAGCTCAAATGGGAGGCGTTTCATCAGCACCGGCTGCTCGCCGAGGAGCTCGCCGCGCGCATCGACGCCCGCCTCGTTGCGCTCATGTCCCAGGAGGAGGCGCGCACCTTCGCCGACTACGCCTTTCTCAATGCCGACCCGTCCGGGGACTTTGTCCAGCGTTCGCCCTTGTCGATGCTCCCGCCTGCCTCGCAGCTGCCCGGCCTGATCGGCTACTTCCAGGTGGACGCCGAGGGGAGATTTAGCACCCCGCTGCTGCCTCCACCCGGTTCGATGCCGCAATCACACGGCATCTCCGATCGGGAGCTAGACGAGCGGCTCGCGCAGCAAGAGCGCGTGCAACGGGTATTGAGCGCCAATCGGTTGGTGCAGGCAGGTTCGGTCGATCGGGATCGCAGGGGCGCGCGCTCCGAAGCCGGCCTTGGCGGCGTGGCGGACGATGCGCAGCGTGACACGAAGGTGCGGCTCGAGACGTACCCGTTGTCGGCTCAGGAGAGTGCGTCGCAGCTCACAGCCGTGTCGACAGCCGGCGAGCTGGATGACGCACCCGGCAACTTGCCGAAGTCGGAGCAAGTGCCCCGATCCCAGGTCGGGTTCGATGAGCTCAACGCGCCGCCGGCACTCGCCCCGCGAGCAGTCGGAAAGCTGGGCCGGGTGGAAGATCTGAAGCTTGACGCGCCCTACCGATCGAAGATTGCCGCGGCGCGGCAGAGTCCAGCCGTACCGGGCGAGGTGACCACGCTGGAGAAGTCCGCTCGCAAAGAGCTCGGTGCGTTGCCCGAGGCGCCGCTCGCCTCGGTGCCCGAGGAAGCGGCGGCGTACACGGCCGAGGGGAAAACTGAGACCGCGGCTCAAGTCAGAGCCAATACGCTTCCGCGCGCGACCGGGCCGATCCGAACCTTCGAGAGCGAGGTCGACCCGTTCGAGTTCAGCCGGCTGCAGAGCGGGCACCTCGTGCTGTTTCGCAAGGTCTGGCGCGAGGATCAGCGCTACATTCAGGGAGCGCTCCTCGAGCCGGAGGAATTCTTGCACGCGGTGTTTCAATCGGCGTTTCTCGGCACCGGACTGTCGCGCATGAGCGACCTCATTCTCGCCTACGATGGCGAGGTCGTCTCGGCATTCTCCGGCAAGGTCCCGCGTGGTTATCTCACCAGCGCTGAGGAGCTCCGCGGCGCGTTGCTATACCAGACGCGGCTCTCCGCCCCGCTCAGCCACCTGGAGATGATCTTCAGCATCACCCGCTTGCCCGCAGGCCCGGGTGCCGGCGTCGTCACCTGGGTGGCGTCCAGCCTCACCGTGGTGCTGCTCGTCGGCTTCTATCTCATGTACCGTCTCGGCGCCCGGCAGATTGACCTTACACGCCAGCAGCAGGACTTCGTGTCCGCGGTGAGCCACGAGCTGAAGACTCCGCTCACCTCGATTCGCATGTACGGCGAGCTGCTCCGGGAGGGCTGGGCGAGCGAGGAGAAGAAGCGCGTCTACTACGACTACATCCACGAAGAGAGTGAACGTCTGTCGCGCCTGATCGGCAACGTGCTCCAGCTCGCGCGGATGACCCGTAACGACACCGGGGTTGAGCTCAAGCCGGTCACCGTCGCCGAGCTGATGGACGGAGTGCGTTCCAAGGTCTCCTCGCAGATCGACCGGGCGGGATTTGTCCTGAATCTGAGCTGCGAGCCCCGAGCGGGTTCCGTCACAATCGAGGTGGACCCGGATCGCTTCACTCAGATCGTGATCAACCTCGTCGACAATGCGATCAAGTTCGCGGCCCAAGCCCAGACGAAGTCGATCGACATCAGCGCGCAGCGCTCGAGCGAAGGCCGGGTCGAGATCGCGGTGCGAGACTACGGGCCCGGTGTCCAGCGGGATCAGATGAAGAAGATCTTCAAGCTGTTTTATCGCTCCGAGACCGAGCTCACCCGCGACACCGTGGGCACCGGTATCGGTCTCGCCCTAGCACACCAGCTGGCACGGACGATGAAGGCGGAGATCGACGTCGTCAATCGATCGCCGGGGGCCGAATTCCGGGTCTCGTTCCCCGCGGTCGGCCCGAGGAGCTGAATGCCGAGCTCTGGACCCGCAAATCCGTCTCAATCGTCGCGGGTCCGCGGTGCCACCTGCGGGTCAATGTTTCGCGGCGGCGAGGGTCGCAGTTACTCGGGCTCGCCTTCGTCCGCGAACGAACATTGCGCTACCGGCTCGATGCGCCCGGCCCGGCTTGCTCCAGTTCCAGCAGGAAACGCTTTGCGTCGAGGCCGCCGCCGAAGCCAGTGAGGCTGCCATTCGAGCCGATCACGCGATGGCACGGAATCACGATGGGAAGCGGGTTTCGTCCGTTGGCAGCGCCCACGGCACGCACCGCCCCGGGCCTTCCAAGCCGGCGTGCGATATCTCGGTAGCTTCTCGTTTCGCCGTACGGGATCTCGCGCAGTGCCGCCAGGACATCGAGCTGGAATCGGGTGCCGCTTGGCGCCAGTTTCAAGTCAAACGCCTTTCGCGTTCCCGCAAAGTACTCGTCGAGCTGCGCCTTCGCGTCCTCGAACGCCGAGTCGTCCTGTTGCCAGTCGACGCCCGGCTCGGATTTTCCCTTGCCGGACGGGAATCCGATCAGCTTGATGCCCTCGGCATCGCCTGCCAACAGGATCTGACCGATCGGGCTTTCAACGTGTCGATATCTCATGGCTCGCTCCTTTCAACCCTTAGCCATTCCCCAAAGATGCATCCCGGCATAGGCCCGCCAGGGCCGCCACGCCTCGGAACGCGTCAGCAATGCGGTCTGCGAATCGACATGCAGCTTGCCCCGCGCGACTTTGCCGAGCACCAGATCGCTCGGCAGGAACGCATCGGGATCGTTGAGCGCGCGCATCGCCACGTAGTGCGCCGTCCAGGGGCCAATTCCCTTGATGTCGATGAGCTGCCTCACCAGGGCATCCGTATCGTGGGCCGCAAAGTCGATCGATCCAGCGGCGACGGCGCTCGCCATGTCCCGTATCGCCGATGCCCGGCGCCGCGGCATCGGCAGCCGGTCCGGCTCAAGGCGCGACAAAGCGGCGGGGGTCGGAAAGAACAACTGGCCCTCGGCCCGTTCTCCGTAGTCCCGGGCGATCCGGCCCATCACCGTTGTCGCTCCCTTGACCGAAATCTGCTGGCCAACGATCGCGCGGACCGCGACCTCGAACGGGTCCCAGGTTCCCGGAACCCGGAGGCCCGGATTCCTCGCTAAGGCCGGCGCCAGGTCCGGGTCGCGTTCCAGGCATCCATGAATCTCCAGCGGATCCGCATTGAGGTCGAACAATCGCTTCACTCTCTCGACCACCCGCATGAGCGGCTTGGATGAATCGAGGGCGATCTCGCAGCGCAGCTGGTTGCATTCCGGGACCTCGGTCACGCAAAGACGGCCGAGCTGATCGTCGACCCGGATGCTGCGCTCGTAGGCGCCATCGCGCACATCCTCCACCCCGGGCGTGGCCCGCACCGAGAGGAACGTGAGGAGGCCTTGGAAATCGTACGGCGGCCGATACGGCAGGCGGATCTGAAACGCGGAGACCGCGTTGTCGTCCCGGTGGCCTCGAAGCTCGGTCGGTGCCCGGCGATAGACCTTCAGGAAATGATCGTTGAAACGACGCACGCTGCCATAACCGGCGGCCAGCGCGATCTCGGTCATCGGCAGATCGGTTTCGTCGAGCAGCTTCTTCGCGAAGTGTAGCCTTCGGGTCTGTGCGATCGCCTTGGGCGACGCGCCGAGATGCTGCCGGAACAGGCGGCTCAAATGCCGAGGCGTGACCCCCAGCCGCTCGCTCAAGCCGCCAACGCCTCCATCATCGAGCGCGCCTTCACCGATCAAACGCAGGCCGCGCGTGACCGTGGTCGAGGTTCCGGCCCACGCCGGGGTCCCGGGCGAAGATTCGGGTCGACACCGGAGGCAGGGTCGAAATCCAGCCTCGGCCGCCGCGGCGGCGGTAGGAAAAAACAGGACATTGCAGGCCTTCGGTGCTTTGACCGGGCACACCGGCCGGCAGTAGATGCCCGTGGTCTTTACGCCGATGAAGAACCGGCCGTCAAACCGGGCATCCTTCGCCTGCCGTGCCTGCTCCAGAGCCTGCTCGTCCACAACGCCGTCCCGCGATTCAGTGGGCGCATGTTAGTGCATGCTCCAAAGGCCCGCTAGCCAGAATCGGACATCAAATTTGCGGACGCAGATCTAGACACTATGGCCTACCCATAGATTGAGGTAGGTCGCACTTGAGTAGGAGAAGAAGCGGTCTGCCTCCGCTATCGTGGGTTGCGCGCCATCGCGCGTAGAGCCACAT
>JBFHLI010000165.1:0-7989 GCA_041594935.1 Gammaproteobacteria bacterium
CCGCGCGCCGATCGTCAACCTCAATCGTCGCCCGCCAGTCAAGCGGCCGCGGCGGAGCCCGATCGCTCGCGATCGGTTTCGGTCCGGTTCACGCTGACCGGCCGTCCCTGTATGCTCCGGTCCCTGAGGCCTTCTTGATTGCGAGGAACCCCCATGAGTGCGCGTCAGCCGATCGCAGAGTTCGATAAGCCCGTCAGCGACGAGACCGCCAGCTCCTACACGATGCCGGCGCGCTACTACACCGACCCGGCAATTTATGAACGGGAAAAATCAGCGATTCTCGCCAGGACGTGGCACTACATCGGGCACGAATCGCAAGTTCAGAACGCGGGTGACTTCCTGACGTTGCAGATCGCCGATGAAAGCGTGTTTGTCATTCGCGGCGAAGACGCGAAGCTGCGCGGGTTCTTCAACGTGTGCCGTCACCGAGCGCACCGGCTGCTCGAGGGTACGGGCAACGCACGCACCATCGTGTGTCCGTACCACGCCTGGTCTTATCACAGCGATGGGCGCCTGCGCCACGCGCGGTTCGCGAGCGAGATGAAGTCCTTCGATCCGGCCGAGTTCTGCCTGCCATCGGTGCAGGTCGAGTCGATGCACGGGATGCTGTTCGTGAACCTCGACCGCGCGGCGCCCTCTATCAGTCAAAGCACGCCAGGGCTCGCCGCCGATCTGTCGGCTCACGTGCCGAGGCTCTCCGAGCTGAGACCGATCGAGAGCTTCAGCTTCGACTCACCGGGCGCAGCTCACTGGAAAGCGAACTGGAAGGTCGTGGTGGACAACTACCTCGAGTGCTACCACTGTGCCAACGCCCATCCGGCCCTCGCCGATCTCATGGTGATGAGCCGCTACGAGCACGAGGTTCACGACCGCTGGTCGCGGCAGCTATCCCAACAGTGCCGACGCGACAACTCCGCCTACCGGTTCAAGGAGAACGATGACGTGCAGATCGCAGCCTACTGGTACGTGTGGCCGACCACCTCGCTCTGGTTGGTGCCGGGCGCGGCGAACCTGTACGCGCTGGCGATGATGCCCCGGGGCCACGAAGCCACCGTGTTCTCGGGTCATCGGTACGCGCTCACCGAGGAGGCCGATGAGCACCGCACCGCATATTTGAACAAGACCCTGGGGCCGGAGGACCAAAGTCTTTGCGAGTCGGTGCAGCAGGGGCTGAAGTCGCAGTCGTACAACCAAGGCCGCTTCATGGTCGATCCGAGCTGCTCCGGAACGGCGGAGCACGGCGTGCATCGGTTTCATCGTCTCGTCACCGAAGCGCTTGGATAACCGATTCCGGTGGGGATTGGGAGGCCCAACGAGACCCAGGTCGCCGGGGAAGTCACGACGAAGAGCCATGGCCGGCGCGACCGCGACGCTTTGCCGCTCCGCGGCCCGCCGGCACGGCGCAACGTGCGGGCGGGAGCGCCGATCCGGAAGCGGTCTTGCTCAGCTCGCGGACGGGTCTCGCGGGTAACCCAGCTCTCGCAGGGATTGTCCGATCTCGTCCAGGATGGCCGGGTCGTCGATCGTCGCCGGGACCTTGTGAGCCTCCCCGTCGGCCATCTTCTGCATGGTGCCGCGCAAGATCTTGCCCGACCGAGTCTTCGGGAGCCGCTTCACCACGGTAGCGAGCTTGAACGCGGCGACGGGGCCGATTCGATCGCGCACGAGCTTGACCAGTTCCGCCGTGACCTCGGGGTTGGGGCGATCTACGCCCGCCTTGAGCACGATGAATCCGACCGGTACCTGCCCCTTTAGCTGATCCGCGACGCCGGTCACCGCGCACTCCGCGACATCGGGGTGAGACGCGAGCACCTCTTCCATCGCCCCGGTGGACAGGCGGTGCCCCGCCACGTTGATGACGTCGTCGGTGCGGCTCATGATGTAGACGTAGCCATCCTCGTCCCGATAGCCGGCATCACCGGTCAGGTAGTAACCCTCGTATCGACTGAGATAGGCGCGACGGTAGCGCTCGTCGTTCTTCCACAAGGTGGGCAAGGTCCCCGGCGGCAGCGGAAGCTTGATGACGATGCTTCCCATGTCGCCGGTCGGAACCGCCTTGCCCTTATCGTCGAGAAACTGCACGTCATACCCCGGCACCGGCAGGGTCGGAGAGCCGGGCTTCACCGGCATCGGTTCGATTCCCATGCAGTCGGCCGCGATCGCCCAGCCGGTCTCGGTCTGCCACCAGTGATCGATCACCGGAACCTTAAGGATGCGCTCGGCCCATTCGAGGGTATCGGGGTCGCAACGCTCCCCCGCGAGGAACAGGCACTCGAACTTGGACAGATCGTAGCGGGCTACGTGCTTCCCCTCGGGGTCCTCCTTCTTGATGGCTCGGAACGCAGTTGGCGCCGTGAACAGCGCCTTTACCCCGTACTCCGAGATGACCCGCCAGAACGCACCCGCGTCCGGAGTCCCGACCGGCTTTCCTTCGTAGAGCACGGTGGTGCACCCCTTGAGCAACGGTGCGTAGACGATGTACGAGTGCCCGACGACCCAGCCCACATCCGAGGCAGCCCAGAAGACGTCACCGGCATCCATGTCGTAGATGCTCTTCATCGACCACTTGAGCGCCACCGCGTGCCCCCCGTGGTCGCGAACGATGCCCTTCGGCTCACCGGTCGTGCCCGAGGTGTAGAGGATGTAGAGCGGGTCGGTGGCCGCGACCGGAACGCAAGCCGCCGGCTTTGCCGCCGCGGTGCACTCTTTCCAGTCCTTGTCTCGCCCCGCGGTGAGGTCCGCCCGCGCCTGCGGGCGCTGCAAGACGATGCACGAATGCGGCTTGTGACGAGCGATCGAGATCGCCTCGTCGAGCAGCGGCTTGTAGGCGATTACTCGCTTGATCTCGATTCCGCACGAGGCGGAGACCATGACCTTGGGAGTCGCATCGTCGATGCGCGTAGCGAGCTCATTCGCGGCGAACCCCCCGAAGACGACCGAGTGAATGGCACCGATGCGCGCGCACGCGAGCATCGCGATCATCGCCTCGGGAATCATCGGCATGTAGATGATGACTCGATCCCCCTTCTCGACGCCCTCACCGCGCAGCGCACCCGCGAAACGCGCGACCTCGTCGCGCAGCTCGCGGTAGGTGAATCGCTGCTTGCGCTCGGTAACGGGGCTGTCGTAGATGAGCGCCGCCTGGTCGCCCCGGCCGTGATCGACGTGAAAGTCGAGCGCGTTGTAGCAGGTGTTGAGGACTCCCCCGCTGAACCACCGGTAGAAGGGCTTTTTGGTCTCGTCGAGGACCTTGTCCCAGCGCTTCTCCCAGTGAATATCCTCGGCAATCGCTCCCCAAAACGCCGTCGGATCGTCGATCGAACGCCGATAGGTGGACGCGAAATCTTGTCGCTTCATTGGCTCTCCCCTTCCCCATGTCGCAGTTGATGCAAAGCTAACACGGGTCGCCGTCCGAGATCACGATAACCACCAGCTTGCCGCCGCCCCGCGCCGGTGAGAGGCGCGCGTCGCCGCCCGGACCTTGCCAATGTGCGAGACTGCGACCCAGAATTGACCCTCAAAGCCACCGGCAGCCGGCCCCGAGCGACATGGCCCCACCTCCCGACAGCGGAAAGTACCTGGATGGCGTCATCGTCGTCTTCCTGCTCGCGGGCGCGCTGTTCGCGCCACCTCTGCTGACGTCGTGGGCCACCCCGGGCTCGCCGTGGTATCTGCCCTACCTCGTGTGGCTCGCGGTGATCGTGCTCATCGCGTTCGTGCAGCGGCTGCGCAAGCGATATGAACTTTGAGCTAAGCCACCTGTTCTTCGCGGGCGTCGTTTATCTGCTGCTGCTCTTCTTCATCGCCTACGCCACCGATCTTGGCTGGATCCCCGAGCGCATCGTCCGCCACCCGCTGACCTATGCGCTTTCCCTCGGGGTGTATGCGACCACCTGGAGCTTCTACGGGAGCGTCGGGTTCGCGCAGTCGAACGGTTACAACTTCCTCAGCATCTATCTGGGCGTGACGCTCGCGTTCGCCCTCGTTCCGGTTCTGATCGCACCCATGCTACGTCTCGCCCGGGACTACCAGCTCACCTCGCTGGCCGACCTGTTTGCGTTTCGATATCGCAGTCAGCTGGCGGGCGTGATCGTGACCCTGTTCATGCTGGGGGGAACCCTGCCCTACATCGCCCTACAGATCCTCGCGGTCACCGAGTCGGTGCAGATCCTCACCCAGGAAGCGCCGCCCCACATCCTCGCGCTCGGGTTCTGCCTGACCCTCATCCTGTTTGCAATCCTATTCGGGGCACGTCACATCACCCCCCGCGAGAAACACGAGGGACTGGTGGTCGCCATCGCGTTCGAATCACTCGTGAAGCTCTTCGCGTTGTGCGCGGTCGGGGTCTTCGCCCTGTTCGGTGTGTTCGGCGGACTCGGCGGGGTCGACGATTGGCTCGCCGAGAATCCCGCCGCCCTGGAGTCGCTCTACCAGCCGATCCGCGAGGGACCCTGGACCACCTTGCTGCTGCTCTCGTTCTGCGCGGCGTTCCTGCTACCGCGCCAGTTTCACATGACGATAACCGAGAACCTACGGGAGCGATCGCTGTTCGTCGCGGCCTGGGCGTTTCCGCTGTTCCTGCTGCTTCTCAACCTTTTCATTCCGATCATCCTATGGGCCGGGATGCGGCTTCAAACCGGGACCAGCCCCGACTTCTACGTGCTCGGAATCACCTTCGCGAGCGGCGACCGCTTGCTGCCGGCCCTCGCTTTCATCGGCGGCGTATCGGCCGCCAGCGCGATGATGATCGTCACCTCACTCGCGCTCGCCTCGATGTGCCTGAATCACCTCCTCCTCCCGGCTCGTTATCCAACCCCCACCGTCAACCTGTACCGATGGCTGCTATGGGGCCGGCGTACGCTGATCGCGATCATCATTCTCGCGGGCTACGCCTTCTATCTGGTGCTCCAGCGTAACCAGGGGCTGGTTCAGCTCGGGCTCATCTCGTTCGTCGCGGTCGCTCAGTTCCTCCCCGGGGTGCTCGGCCTGCTCTACTGGCCGAGGGCGACGCGGGCCGGATTTCTCGCCGGCCTGACCGGCGGCGCTGCGCTCTGGGCGATCACGCTCTTGCTGCCGCTGCTCGAGCGCTCCGGCTTTCCGCTCGTGGCACCGGACCTTGCGAGCTGGCTCGGACACGCCGAGACCGACTCGTGGTCATTCGCGACGTTCATTTCGCTGGGCACCAACGCCGCCCTCTTCTTCGGGGTCTCGCTCCTGACGCGGCCAAGCGCGGAGGAGCGCGAGGCGGCGGAGGCCTGTCTCATGACCACCCTCAGCCTCCCCCGGGGGGTCGTCATCAGCGCTTCGTCCCCCCAACAGTTCGAGGAGCGACTCGCCCGGATCCTGGGCACGGAGGCCGCCGGTAAAGAGGTGAGCCAGGCGCTGCGGGACCTGGGGATGAGCGCCGCCGAGCAAAGCCCGGCGGAGCTACGGCGACTGCGCGAGCGCATCGAGCGAAATCTCTCGGGACTCATGGGCCCGATGCTCTCTCGGATGATCGTCGATGAGCGCCTGCAGATGGATGCGAGCACCCGATCCGCGCTCGCGGACAACATCCGCTTCCTCGAGGAGAAGCTCGAGCACTCTAGAACGCGCCTCGACGGGATGGCGGCGGAGCTCGACAGCCTACGGCGCTATCACCAGCAAATCCTGCGCAGCCTCCCGGTCGGCGCATGCTCGCTCGGCCCCGATCGTAAGGTGATCAGTTGGAACCGCGCCATCGAATCGTTGTCGGGTATCGACCGGGAAAGCGCGCGGGGAATGTCGGTTGCCGATCTCCCCGAGCCGTGGTCGAGTCTGTTCGCCAAGCTCCTCGAAAGCGCCACCCCCCGTCTGCACAAGTGCCAGGCTCCGATCAACGGCCGCCCGCGCTGGTTCAACCTTCACAAGTCAGCGATCGAGGACCCGACCACCGGTGGCGAGGGCGGCGGCACCGTGATCCTGGTGGAGGATCTCACCGACGTCCAGACTCTCGAGGCGGAGCTTGCCCACAGCGAGCGCCTCGCCTCCATCGGGCGGCTCGCCGCCGGGGTCGCGCATGAGATCGGTAATCCCGTCACCGGCATCGCTTGTCTCGCGCAGAATCTCAGGTCCGAGACCGAAGACCAGAGTGCACGCGATGCGAGTCAGCAGATCCTCGGACAGACCGAACGTATCAGCTCCATCGTGCACTCGCTGGTGCGCTTCAGCCACGGCGGCACCCACACCGAGGGAGCTTTCTCTGCGGTCGGGCTTCACGACTGCATCGACGAGGCCGCGCGCCTCGTGAGGTTGAGCCATGCTGGCAAGCAGATGGAGTTCCGCAACCAGTGTCCCGGTCCCGTGCAGCTGTTCGGGGACCGGCAGCGGCTGCTGCAGATATTCGTCAATCTGCTCAGCAACGCCTGCGACGCTTCCCAGGCCGGCGGCCGGATCGAGGTGAGCGCGCTCGAGGAACGGGGTTTCGTCCAGGTGCACGTCGTCGACTTCGGAAGCGGGATTCCCGAGAGCCTCATCGACAAGGTCTTCGAGCCATTCGTCACCACCAAGTCACCGGGCCAAGGCACCGGGCTCGGCCTGCACATGGTGTACAACATCGTGCGCGAGCACGGCGGCAGCGTCTCGGTCACGAGCGATCCGGGCCGTGAGACACGGGTGACGGTCCGGCTACCCTCGAAGCCGAGCAAGATGCGAACGGATCGGGCGGAGAAGGCCTCGAGCGCATGAAGCACATCCTGGTGGTGGAGGACGAGGCGGTCATCCGGCGAGCGGTGCGGCGTCTGCTCGAGCGCAATGGCTACGAGGTGAGCGATGCGGACTCGATCGAGTCCGCGCGAGCGTTGATGGGCGACGAGAGCCTGGACCTGGTCATCGCCGACCTGCGGCTTCCCGACGCGCCGGGGACGGACCTTATCGGCCTGCGTCCCGAGCTGCCGGTGCTCATCATGACGAGCTACGCCAGCGTGCGCTCCGCGGTCGAGGCGATGAAGCTCGGCGCGGTCGACTACATCGCGAAACCATTTGATCACGATGAGCTGCTGCTCTGCATCGAGCGCATTCTCGAGCACGACCGGCTCGAGCGTCAGAATGTCGCGCTCAAGCAGGACGTCGCCCGCAGCTATCCCGTCGGCGGCATGGTCGGGCGCTGCGCCGCCATGCGCGAGGTCTTCGCGCGAATCGAGAAGGTGGCCCCGACCGACACCACGGTGCTCATCCTCGGCGAGTCGGGCACCGGGAAGGAGCTGGTCGCCCGGGCCCTGCACGCGCACAGCCGGCGCCAGGACGGTCCGCTCATCAGCGTCAACTGCGCGGCGATTCCCTCCGGGCTCATCGAGAATGAGCTGTTCGGGCACGAGAAGGGTTCCTTCACCGGCGCGGTGGGGGCGACCAAGGGCCTCATTGAGGCCGCGGACGCGGGAACTCTGTTCCTGGACGAGATCGGCGAGCTGCCGCTCGAGGCGCAGGCTCGCCTGCTGCGGGTGCTCCAGGACGGTGAGGTGCGCCGGGTCGGAGCGGCCCACGCCAAACGAGTCAACATCCGCCTGATCGCGGCCACCCACCGGCAGCTGCCGCTGCTGGTCGAGCAGGCGGCATTCCGCGAGGACCTCTTCTTCCGGCTGCACGTGGTGGAGATCGCCGTGCCGCCGCTGCGCGAGCGCGGTCACGACGTGCGCGAGCTTGCCAAGGTCATCCTGGCCCGCAGCTGCGAGAAGGTCCACGCCCCGCCCCGGCAAATCGAGCCTGCCGCCCTGGACGCGATGTGCGCTTACCACTGGCCGGGCAACGTGCGCGAGCTCGAGAACGTGATCGAGCGCGCGGTCATCCTGTGCGAGGGGAAGACGATTACCGCCGACCTGCTCGCCCTCGGCAGCGGGGTCGACCGAGGTCCTGCCGAGACCGAAGAGCCGGCGCGGGCGAACCTGTCGCTCGAGGAGTACTTCCTGCGCTTCGTCGAGCAGCATCAAGGCGAGATGACCGAGACGGAGCTCGCACAACGGCTCGGGATCAGCC
>JBFHLI010000166.1:0-7931 GCA_041594935.1 Gammaproteobacteria bacterium
GCCCTGGCTTCGTTCGATCAGCTGGTTGGCAAGCATCTTCTCGGCCCGGAACTGATCGCGTCGATGCACCACCGTCACCTGGGATGCAATCTTCGACAGATACAGAGCTTCCTCTACCGCGGTATTGCCACCACCGATGACCGCAACTTTCTCGCCCTTGTAAAAGAACCCGTCGCAGGTGGCGCAAGCCGACACGCCGCGACCCTTGAAGGCCTCCTCCGAGGGCAGCCCGAGGTACTTCGCCGAGGCACCGGTCGCCACGATCAGGGCATCACAGGTATACACGGCATAGTCCCCGGTTAGCCGAAACGGTCGGCCGCCAAGCTCGGCCTCCTTGATGTGGTCGACTATCACCTCGGTATCGAATCGCTCTGCGTGTCGGCGCATCCGATCCATCAACTCGGGGCCTTGCAACCCCTCGACGTCGCCCGGCCAGTTGTCCACGTCGGTCGTGGTAGTCATCTGCCCACCTGCCTCGAGCCCCGTGATGACGACCGGGTTGAGATTGGCGCGGGCGGCATACACCGCTGCCGTGTAGCCCGCGGGGCCCGAGCCCAGAATGAGCAACCGAGAATGCTTTTCTTCGCCCATGACGCTCCTCAGATTCAGATCCCGTAGTGCATACCGCCACGCTGCCGCCCGCGGCGGATCCGTGCAAGCCAACGATGCCCGGGCGCCAGTCGCGAGCGGTCCGCTCCTCCGACAGCAACCTGCCCCGGACGAAAAGACGCGCCGGGCGTGAACACGCCAACGGCGTCTCGATCATAGTGAGTTTTTCGCGCGGTGCCGAGTTCCCGTCGCGGTTTCCGGCCGGTTGGAACCACGAAACCGCGAGGGGGAGGGCGTCGGCTGAGACTATCGGAATGCAAACGGGGGTGGATTATCAATGAAAATTCGTTAATATTTATTACATTAGGGCGACTATCTCTGAAATGAGTTAAACATCTCATGAGCCAAGCCATTCAGCTGCGGCAAGCAACACCGAAGCGCGCCAACACCCTCGATGGGTCGCGCCCAATGCTGGGTCGGGGCCTTCGCGAAGCGGCACTCATCGTGCTCTCCAGCGTAGCGCTCTACCTCGTGCTCTCACTGGCCAGCTACCATCCGGCCGATCCGGGCTGGTCACACAGCGGGCAGTTCACCCAGATCTTCAACAAGGGTGGCGTGGTCGGGGCCTGGATCGCCGACGTTTTTCTCTACCTGTTCGGGTACTTGGCGTATCTGATGCCGTTGATGGTTGCTTACCTGGGCTGGGTCGTATACCGAGGGCTGGCGCAACACGGCCGGGCCGAGCTGGCCCACGTTGCGTTGAAGATGATCGGGTTTGTCCTTGCGCTGGGCGGCGGCAGCGGGCTTGCCACCCTTCATTTTTCCGGCGTTGGAACCCTACCCCTCGATGCCGGGGGTATCATCGGCAACTTGACGGCAAGTGGGCTGGTCGGTGTGTTCAGCTCCCTCGGCGCGACTTTGTTTTTGCTCGCGCTGTTCTCGACCGGAGTCACGCTCCTCACGAACCTCTCCTGGCTCACGGTGATGGATACGGTCGGGCGCCACACGTTATGGCTCCTATCCCAGCTACGTTGCTTGCTCAGATGGACGAACGATTTCTATGAGGGCTACCGCGAGCGGAAGCGGCGGGAGGTCACGTTGAGCGTGGAGCGCAAGCGTATCCGCAAGCGCGGCAAGCCGCGGATCGAGCCGATCGTCAATCGCCCGGAGCCGAGTCAGCGTTCGGAGCGGGACCGCCAGGTTCCGTTATTCGAGCCCCCGGCCAGCGACGCGCTGCCTTCCCTCGGCCTGCTCGACTCGCCCGATGCTTCGCAGGTCACGGCGGTGTCCGAGGCGGCGCTCGAGGCTCTCTCGCGCCAGGTCGAGCTAAAGCTCAAGGATTTTGGCATCGAAGTCGAGGTGGTCGCGGTTAATCCGGGGCCGGTGGTCACTCGATTCGAGCTCCAGCCCGCGCCCGGGGTGAAGGTCAGTCGGATCAGCGCACTGGCAAAAGATCTTGCCCGATCGCTCTCCACCATCAGTGTACGCATCGTGGAGGTGATTCCCGGAAAGTCGGTGATCGGGCTGGAAATTCCGAACGAGAAGCGTGAGCTGGTCTGCCTCAGCGAGATTCTGCGATCGACCGACTATGACAAGAGCGCCTCCGCGCTCACCCTGGCCCTTGGCAAGGATATCGCGGGGCACTCGGTCGTCGTCGATCTTGCTCGCATGCCGCATCTGCTGGTGGCGGGAACCACCGGCTCGGGCAAGTCGGTGGCACTCAATGCCATGGTGCTAAGTCTTCTATACAAGGCGGTCTCCTCGGATGTGCGCCTGATCATGATCGACCCGAAGATGCTCGAGCTCTCGGTGTACGACGGGATCCCGCAGCTGCTAGCTCCGGTTGTCACCGACGTCAGGGAGGCCGCGAATGCACTTCGGTGGTGCGTGGCTGAGATGGAGCGGCGTTATCAGCTCATGTCGGCACTTGGGGTGAGAAATGTCAGCGGCTACAACCGCAAGGTGAAGGAGGCGATCGCTAACGGAAAGCCGATTCCCCAGCCGGGGGCGAGTGCTGCCAGCGCCGACGAGCCCGCGCCGATTCTCGAGCCGCTGCCGTTGATCGTGGTGATCGTCGACGAGCTCGCAGATTTGATGATGACCACCGGGAAGAAGGTCGAAGAGCTGATCGCCCGTCTCGCGCAGAAGGCCCGCGCCTCGGGTATTCATCTCATCCTCGCTACCCAGCGGCCATCGGTAGATGTCATCACCGGGCTCATCAAGGCCAACATTCCAACCCGAATCGCGTTTCAGGTGTCCTCCAAGGTCGATTCGCGCACGATTCTCGACCAGATGGGGGCGGATCAGCTTCTAGGGCACGGTGACATGCTTTTTCTCTCACCGGGAATGCCGACGCCCACGCGGGTCCACGGCGCATTCGTGAGTGACCAGGAGGTCCACCGCGTGGTCGAGGATCTGATGAAGCGCGGTGAGCCGCACTACATCGACGCGGTGTTGAGCGGTGGCAGCGAGGAGGACGGGAGTGAGGCAGGCGCCATGCCGCCGGTCGCGGACGCCGAGGCGGACCCGCTTTACGACCACGCGGTGCACATCGTGACCGAGACCCGCCGCGCATCGATTTCGGGTGTGCAGCGCCGGCTGAAGGTCGGCTACAACCGCGCGGCCCGGATGATCGAGCACATGGAGCAAACCGGCATCGTCGGGCCGCTGCAGTCAAACGGTAGTCGGGAGGTGATTGCCCCTCCCCCGGTCGAGTGAACCCGGTCGGAGAGCGGGGTCGCTCCTAGAAGTGCCTCTCGCCCTCGTGGTCCGCTTGTAGTAGTGTCATCTTCACTGTCGCAAGGGGATGGATGAGAACCAATGTACAAGCAGATGATTGCGATGGCCCTGAGCCTCGCGGTCGCGAGCGGGGCAGAGGCCTCTGCCGGCGCCGACCGCATCAGCGCGTTCCTCGACCAGGTGAATTCTCTTCGGGCGGAGTTTTCACAGACGCTCTACGACGAGGAACGCAATCGCCTGGAGGATGCGAGCGGCACGATGTATCTGGAGCGGCCCGGGCGGTTCCGGTGGGACTACGAGCAACCCTACCCGCAGAGCATCGTCTCGAATGGCAAGACGCTTTGGATGTACGACAGCGAGCTTGAACAGGTAACCGTCAAGAGCCTCGATTCCGCCATCGAGAACACGCCTTCGATGGTGCTTGCCTCCGAGCAGCCGCTCGATGACCATTTCGTCGTGGCCGAGCTGCCCCAAGAAGATGGAAAAGTATGGGTCGAGCTTCGCCCCCGTTCGTCCGAGGCCACGTTCGCGCTGATTCGGCTACGCTTCGGCGGGGACGAGATGGACATGATGGAGCTTGTGGATAACTTCGGGCAGACCACTCACCTTGAGTTCTCCGGGCTGCGAAAGAATGCTGCGCTCGAGTCGGGGTTGTTCGAGTTCTCACCGCCGGCCGGGGCGGACGTGATCAGCGACTAGAATTCTCCGGGGGGATTCTCGCCCCGCGGCCATTCGCAGGTTCTCGACCGGGAGTACCGCACGGTGCGTTTCATCGACGGATTGGTATGGCGCACTCCAACGAGCCGGAGCTGAGCCCCGAACTTCGGCCGCTCGCCGATCGCTTGCGCCCGCGGAGCTTGGATGAAATCCGAGGGCAATCGCATTTGCTCGGAAAGAACGGGGTGCTTCGTCGGGGACTCGAGTCCGGGCGGGTGCCGTCCATGGTGCTCTGGGGCCCACCGGGCACCGGAAAGACGACCCTCGCGCGACTGGTCGCGGCGTACTGTCACGCCGAGTTCATCAGCGTCTCGGCGGTACTTGCCGGAGTGAAGGATATTCGCGCTGCGGCGGAGTCCGCCCGGGCGCACCGCGCGCGAGGCGGTGGTGCCACCGTGCTATTCGTTGACGAGGTGCATCGCTTCAACAAGGCACAGCAGGACGCCTTTCTTCCCTACGTCGAGGATGGCACGCTCATCTTCGTCGGCGCCACGACCGAGAATCCCTCATTTGCACTGACGAGCGCGCTGCTCTCCCGGGCCCGCATCTTCGTCCTGAAGCCTCTCGGGGAGTCTGACGTCGAGGCGATAATAGACCGGGCTCTTGGCGATACGGAGCGCGGCCTCGGCCGGCGCCGGCTCAGCCTGTCGCCCGAGCAGCGGGCGCTGGTCGCCCGGGCGGCGGACGGGGACGCGAGGCGGGCCCTCAATGCCGTCGAGATGCTGGCCGACCTCGCCTCGGATGGGGTGCAAGCGGTGACCGAGGCGCTCGTTCTCGAGGTGCTCGGCGGCGGTGGGTCACGACGCTTCGACCGGCAGGGCGACGCGTTCTACGATCAGATCTCGGCCCTGCACAAGTCCGTCCGGGGATCTTCGCCCGATGCGGCGCTGTACTGGCTCACGCGGATGCTCGACGGTGGCTGCGACCCGCTGTATCTCGCCCGCCGCCTGGTGAGAATCGCGTCCGAGGATGTCGGCAATGCCGACCCCCGCGGTTTAAGGATTGCGCTCGATGCGTGGGAGGCGCAGGAACGCCTCGGAAGCCCCGAAGGCGAGCTGATGCTCGCCCAGGCGGCGGTGTATTTGGCCTGCGCGGCCAAGAGCAACGCGGTGTACGTCGCATTCAATGCGGCCCGGGAGGACGTCCGGGCCGAGGGGTCGCTCGAGGTCCCCGTGCACCTGCGCAACGCCCCGACCGGGCTGATGAAGAAGCTCGGCCACGGGCGGGACTATCGGTATGCCCATGACGAGCCCCACGCCTATGCGGCGGGCGAGAGCTATTTGCCTGAATCGATCAGGCAAAGGCGTTATTATTTCCCGAGCGACCGGGGGCTGGAACGACAGATCGCGGAAAAGCTCGATTGGTTGCGGGCGCTCGATCGCGAGCACGGTAAGAAGTCCTGACTTTCAACTCGAACTCAAACCAAGACCATGCTTGATCCGAATCGTCTTCGAAAGGACCTGGATAAGACGGCCGAGCGGCTTTCGTTGCAAGGTTACACCCTGGACGTCGAAACATTCCGGCGCCTTGAGGCCGAGCGTAAGGCACTGCAGGTCCAGACCCAGGAGCTGCAAAATGCGCGCAACGTGCGCTCGAAGGAGATCGGGTCGGCGAAGGCGCGTGGCGAGGATATCGAACCTCTGGTGGCCAAGGTCGGTGAGCTCGGCGATGCCCTCAAGCGAGCGGAGGAACAGCTTGCCGCGGTGCAGGATGAGCTCGAGCAGATCATGCTCGGTATTCCGAATCTTACTCACGATTCGGTTCCCGAAGGAAAAGACGAAAGCGACGCCCGCGAAGAACGGCGCTGGGGCGAGCCGCCCGAGTTCGAGTTCGAACCGAAGGACCACGTCGACCTCGGAACCGAGCTCGGCCTCCTCGACTTCGACCTGGCGGCGAAGCTCGCCAGGAGCCGATTCGTCACGCTGTCGGGGGACCTCGTGCGTCTCCATCGCGCGCTGGCGCATTTCATGATCGATCTCCATACCCGTGAGCATGGCTATACCGAGGTCTACATGCCTTTCCTGGTAAACGCCGCGACGTTGACCGGAACCGGCCAGCTGCCGAAGTTCAAGTCCGATCTGTTTCAGGTTGCCGAGCACGACCTCTACTTGATTCCGACGGCGGAGGTTCCGGTCACCAACATGGGGCGCGACCGGATTTTCTCCCCCGAGGAGCTGCCTCAGAAGTACGTCTGCCACACGCCCTGTTTCCGCAGCGAGGCGGGTTCCTACGGCAAGGACACCCGCGGCATGCTGCGCCAGCACCAGTTCGAGAAGGTCGAGCTCGTTCACCTCGTAAAGCCCGCCGAATCCTATGCTGCACTCGAGGAGTTAACGGCTAATGCGGAAGCTGTCCTGCAGCGGCTCGAGCTTCCCTATCGCGTGGTCACGTTGTGCACGGGGGATATCGGATTTGGGGCGGCCAAGACATACGACATCGAAGTATGGCTACCCGGCCAGCAGAAGTACCGCGAGATTTCCTCGTGCAGCAATTGCGAGGATTTTCAGGCGAGGCGAATGAAGTCGAGGTGGCGAAATCCCGACACCGCGAAGCCCGAGCTAGTCCACACGCTCAACGGCTCGGGAGTCGCCGTCGGACGCGCGATGATCGCGGTCATGGAGAATCATCAGACGGCCGACGGGCATATTCACATCCCCGCGGCCTTGCGCCCTTACCTGAACGGGGACGAGCTCATTTAGCCGCAGTTCGAAGAGCGCTATTCGCAGTCTATTGAAGAATCGAGGTACACCAACAAAAACCCCGGGCTGAGCCCGGGGTATTGTGGTTAAACTTTTCCTCGGCCGGGCTGGGTTCAATCATCCCCGCCGAACGCGCCGAGCAGGTGCAGCAGCGACGTGAACAAGTTGTAGATGGACACGTACAGCGTGATGGTGGCCATGATGTAGTTGGTCTCGCCGCCGTGAATGAGCTGGCTTGTCTGGTACAGGATGAGACCCGACATCAGCAACACGAACATGGCCGACACCGCCAGCGCGAGGCCTGGCACCTCGAAAAACACGGCCCCGAGACCTGCGAGGAAGGCAACCAAAATGCCGACCGCGAGGAAGCCACCCATGAAGCTGAAATCCCGCTGGCTGGTCAGCGCATAGCCGGACAATCCCAGGAAAATAACGCCGGTTCCGCCGAGAGCCATCATCACTAGCTGGCTGCCGTTGGAGAACGCCGCGATGTAGGCGCTGATGATTGGCCCCAGGGTGAGTCCCATGAAACCGGTGAGGGCGAATATCCAGACCAATCCCCAGGCGCTGTTCCTGAACTTCGTGGTGAGAAAGAGAAAGCCGAAGTACCCGCCCAGCGTCAGCAACAAGCCCGGGTGGGGGAGGTTGAGCACCATGGAGAGGCCGGCTGTAAACGCGCTGAACAGCAGGGTCACCGACAGCAGCGTGTAGGTGTTCCGAATTACTTTGTTGGTAGCCAGTACCGCTTCGGTGGGCCTGGCGACCGCATACGGAGTTGCCATTCGTACTACCTCCTGATGTCTCGTTGGTTTCTCACGGTGTAAAACTTACGTGGGGATAAGACACTGACTTTTCAATGAAGTTCTCCAAGATCATACTAGAGAGACGGTGAATAGCAACCGTCGCCCAGGTGTCGATAATGCCCGGATGGATTCCCGGTGGCGAGCAACTTAGCTATTCTCCCTCAGGTCTCGGAGAGGTGGCTGAGCGGTCGAAAGCGGCGGTCTTGAAAACCGTTGGCCCGCGAGGGTCCGGGGGTTCGAATCCCTCCCTCTCCGCCACCTGTCCCTTACAAGCATCTGATAAAAATAAAGTTATCTGATTTACGTTGATTTATTTCCACAAATTTTTCCACAAACTTTTAGAGCGGTAAAAAGTTCCCAGTAAACCAGATTTGATAAATCAATATTACTATTTAAATTATAATAATCTGTAAAGGTTTTCATA
>JBFHLI010000167.1:0-7924 GCA_041594935.1 Gammaproteobacteria bacterium
GCACTAATCCCAACCGACTACGTACCATCGGGTGGCACACTCGAGAATTGAGGGGGGGATGTGCACGAGCCTGATGGTGGTGGTAGCGGGGGGAGGATTTGAACCTCCGACCTTCGGGTTATGAGCCCGACGAGCTGCCAGACTGCTCCACCCCGCAATCGCTGGCGCGAAGTCTACAATCCCGCGCAGTCCGATTCAACCTACCCCGGGATGCGCCCACCCAATGCGTAACCCACGATCAGTGAGCCAGATGCACCGGCAAGCGTCGGGCCCCCCAGGTACCCGGTAGGGGATCGAAGAGGCCGGCACATCGGGTACCGCAGGTGCGGCAGCGACCGGCGTCATCCAGTTGCCAGTCTCGAAGCTCGTACCAGTCTCGCACGATGAGTGGCTCGCCGCAGCCGTGGCAAAACGTGGTCCCGCCGTGCTCGTCGTGCACATTGCCGGTGTAGGCGTATCGGACGCCGTTCTTGAGCGCGATCTCGCGGGCCCGGCTCAATGTGGCGGGCGGCGTAGGCGGTATGTCACGCATCTTCCAGTCAGGATGAAACGCGGTGAAGTGCATTGGCACATTGGGCCCCAAGTTCTCCACCACCCACTGGGTCATCTCTTCGATCTCAGTCTCCGAGTCGTTCTCGCCGGGAATCAGCAAAGTCGTGGTCTCCAACCACACGTCGGTCTCGTGTCGCAGGTAACGTAGGGTTTCCAGCACGGGTTGCAGGTGCCCACCCGTAACCTTCCAGTAGAAGCGTTCGGTAAATGCTTTCAGGTCGACGTTGGCCGCGTCCATGTGGCGGTAGAATTGCTCCCGGGGTTCCTCGCACATGTATCCAGCGGTCACCGCGACGGCCTTAATCCCTTGCTCGCGACAGGCGTCGGCAACGTCCATCGCGTACTCCATGAAGATCACGGGGTCATTGTAAGTGAACGCCGCGCTCCGGCACCCGAGCTTGGCGCAGGCCCGCGCGAGGTCCGCGGGGCTCGCGCGGTCGGCAAGCGTGTCCATCTCCCGGGACTTGCTCATGTCCCAGTTCTGGCAAAACTTGCAGGCAAGGTTGCAACCCGCAGTGCCAAACGAGAGGACAGGGGTACCCGGGAGAAAATGATTGAGGGGTTTCTTCTCGATCGGATCTACGCAAAAACCACTCGATCGACCGTAGGTGGTGAGCACAATCTTTCCACCCTCATTGGCGCGCACGAAGCAAAGCCCCTGCTGGCCCTCGCGGAGCTTGCACGCGCGCGGGCAGACATCACACTGCACTCGGCCATCCTCCAGGACGTGCCAGTGCCGCGTCGGGAACCTTGTAGAGCTCAAATCGGTCGAAGGCATTACAGGATTTGGACCGCGATTCGTGCTCTTGGTTCGGTCCTACGCACTATACTATCGATGATGGAGCGAGCGACTGGTCAGAACATGAAGCGCTCTCGTGAACCCGCGGTGGCGGGCCTCTTCTACCCCGATGACCCGGGCGTTCTCAGGTCCATGATTCGTGGATATCTCGAGCGGGTCGAGGTGGAACAGCGCGCCCCCAAGGCGCTCATCGCGCCCCACGCCGGGTACGTCTATTCCGGGCCGGTGGCCGCGAGCGCCTATGCCCTGATTTCGGCGCTTCGCGGGCGAATCGACCGGGTGGTGCTGCTCGGCCCGAGCCACCGGGTCTACTTCGAGGGATTAGCGCTCAGCAGCGCCGAGCTGTTTGCGACTCCGTTCGGCCACGTTGAGGTCGACGTGGAGGCGATCACCGCGATCGAATCGCTCACGGGAGTGCGGGTGCTCGACCACGCGCACGCCGAGGAGCACAGCCTCGAGGTGCATCTACCTTTCCTGCAGCAGGTGCTGGGCGAGTTCAAGCTCGTCCCGATCGTGGTCGGAGAGGCCTCACCCGGCGAGGTCGCGGAGGTCCTGGCCCGCCTGTGGGGCGGCCCCGAAACGCTGATCGTGGTGAGCTCGGACCTAAGCCACTTCCTGGACTACGCGTCGGCGGTGCGGATCGACGGCGAGACAACCCGGGCGATCGAGGAGCTGCGAGAGGATATTCGCCCCGCCCAGGCGTGCGGCTGTCGGCCCTTGAACGGATTGCTGCACCTGGCTCGACAGTCAAATCTCGAGGTCACCACCCTGGACGTGCGCAACTCGGGCGACACCGCCGGCAATCGCGACCGCGTGGTCGGCTACGGGGCGTACGCGCTCAAGTGAATCTGCCCGCCTCGTCTCGGCGCGTCTTACTCGACACGGCTCGCGCCGCCATTGCCCACGGCCTCGAGCACGCGCGCTCGCCCGAACTTTCGCTCGATCGATTCGAGCCGAGACTGCGGCAAGTCCAATCGAGCTTCGTGACGCTTCGCATCGACCGGCAGCTACGCGGATGCGTCGGGGGGCTGGAGGCCCGTCAACCGCTCGTCCAAGACGTCTCCGCGCACGCTTACATGGCGGCCTTCTCCGATGCGCGCTTCGAACCGCTCGGGCGCGATGAGTTCGAACGCCTCGAGCTCCACATCTCGGTGCTCTCGGCATCGACCCCGATCTACTTCGATACCGAGGCTGGGCTACTCGGAACCCTCACCCCCGGGGTCGATGGCCTGGTGATCTCGAGCCGGGGATGTCGGGCGACCTTCCTCCCAAGCGTGTGGGAGTCGCTCCCCGAGCCCGAGGCCTTCGTGCGCCAGCTGAAGGCGAAAGCGGGGATCCCGAAAAACGTCGCCGTGGAGCGGGCCTGGCGTTACACAACGGAATCGATCGAGTAGCTCACGGACAGAAGATCTTCGCTCGCCCCGGCGTCAAGGTATTGACGGCAGGCAACGCCCCACTGACCCCTGCGCGCACATCGAGCCGTCCAGCCAGATGGCCCGGTCGAGTCGTGCATTATGGAGCTCGGCGCCACCGAGTGTCGCTCCGCTTAGGTTGGCATAAGAGAGGTCGGCGCTGTGCAAACGAGCGTAGGTGAGGTCGGCGCCACGAAGATTGGCGCCGATCAAGACGCTGCCCGCGGCCTCAGAATAGCTCAGGTCGGCTCCGCTCAAGTCAGCGTACGACAGGTCGGCCCGGGGCAGACGAGCCGCGCTCAGACGCGCCCCGGCAAGAGACGAGTTGCGCAGCGTTGCGCCCGAGAGCACCGCGCCGGTGGCATCCAGACCCGCCAGGTCGCAGCTGCTCCAGTTGACGCCCGGCCCCGGAGCCGCCGCGCACTCCGGCCCGCTCGTGCTTGGCGTCGGTCCAACCTCGAGTGCGACGTAGAGAATCACGCCGAGGATCCCAATGATCGCGGTGTAGTGATACAGGCGACGGTCCGCGGGGCGAAGCTGGCCCTCGATGTACCGCGCGCGAAGACGGCGATGCTCCTCGAGTCGGGGTTGCGTCGCAAGCCGGGGGTGAGTCGCGGCTCCCCCGGTGACAGAGTCATTGGGCGAACCTTCGGGGTCGGTCGTCATCAACGGAGCACGATCTGGGAGTGAATTGTCGAGTAGTACGGCATGCAACTTTCGTGCACGGAAGACGAACCCGGCGTCGGCTGACGCGCACGAAACTTGCATGCAGCGATGGTCATGAAAACTCCCGGTCCAATAGTCGGGCAGGTTGAAGCCACGGCGTCGGTGGCGCGATCCGCGCCGGCGCCCGGCGCCGTCGGATCCTCGAGCTTCCCGGCCTGGCGGCTCGGCCAGATCCTCCAAGCCGTGGTCCTCGCTCGAACGAGCCCTGCCACCGCTGTCCTCGGGATCGACGGGGCCAAGGTCTCGGTTCGAACCGAGCTCGCCCTCGTGCCCGGCCAAACCTTGCGACTTCGCGTCGAAGGGCTGGGGAAAACCGCAACGCTTCGCCTCACGGCGCCGGGTCAACCGATGCCGCTCGACGTGCGCGCGATCGCCCTGAAGAGCGCGTTGCCCCAACAAGTGCCGCTCGCGCAGATCTTGAGGTCGGTCGCGGTTCTTACCCAGCCCGGCCAAGCCGCCGCAGTGCCAGCCCCCGTCGTTCGCGCCGCCCATCAGCTGCTGGGCCCGGTCCCGAGCCTCGCAGCTACCATTAGCCCGGCTGGGCTGCGACAGGCGGTCCAAGACTCCGGAGTCTTTCTCGAGGCGAAGCTCGCGGCCGCGGCCCTGCGCTCGATCCCGGTCTCGTTCGCGACGGATCTCAAAGCCCGGCTCCTGCGCTTCGTCTCGGCGCTGCGCTCCGACGCGGGAGCCCCACCCGGGTCGACCGCCGCCCGATCAACCCCATCCGACCCGCCCGCGCTCTCCTCTCACGCCCGTCCCGGCACGACCGGTTCACCGACCAGCGCGCGACCGGGCGGCGACTCGGCGAAGGCCGCCGACCCCACGCCTCCAAGCACCACGAAGGTCTTCGAACCGGGAAGAATGATCGCCGAGGCCGAGGGTGCGCTCGCTCGTATCCAGGTCCATCAGCTCGGCGCGGTCAAGGTGGCTGACGCCCCGGTCGCCGTGTGGCGCATGGAGCTACCGATGATGGTCGCTCGCGAGCTTCAGACCATACACGTTCGCATCGAGCGCGATGCCAGTGCGGCCGAAGAGCCGGCCGATCCGGCCTGGGCGGTGGACGTTCGCGTCAATCTGGGTGCGCGGGGTGACCTCGCAGCCCGGGTGAGCTACGTGGGAGGCGTCATCTCCACCGCCCTGTGGGCAGAAGAGTCGACAACCGCCGAGCTCATCGCCGGTCGCCTCGATGAGCTGCGCCGGGACCTCGCTGATGCCGGCCTCTCGGTGGGTTCCGTGCACTGCTGGCCCGGCCGCCCTCCTCCGCCCGAAGAAGATCGAATCGGCGCGGCGTTGCTCGAGGTCCGCGCATGAGCGTTCGCTCACGGATTCGATCTGCCATCGCGCTCGAGTACGACGGCAACGGCGCGCCGCGGGTCACCGCCAAAGGCAAGGGAGAGATCGCGGACCAAATCCTGGCCATTGCGGCCGAGAACGGAGTTCCGATCAGAGAAGACCGGGACCTGGCCCTGCTGCTCTCGCAGATTGAGCTGGGAGATGAGATCCCGACGGAGCTCTATGTCGCGATTGCGGAGGTTCTGCACTTTGCCTATCGGCTGAGCGGAAAGGCGGTCCCGCGCCCGGGTGGAGATCCTTCATGAAGGGCTCAGGACGACGGGTGAGACGCCGATGAGCCAAGCGTGCAGTTCCCAGACGAAGGCGATGTAAAGCGCGAGACCGGCCACCGCCGCGATGATGTCATTCGCGGGCGAGGGCGGGGCCGACGGTATCGCCCGCTGCCGGCGATGCTTCATGGAAATCCGGTCAACCACCGCCCAGGCCAAGAACGACCCGAACAGGGTGGTGTCGGCCAGGGTTCCATTGACGAGCAGGTGGGCAAACGCCCATAGCTTGGTCGCGACCAGCATCGGATGCTTGACCGCACCCTGGATGCGCCCCGGGAGATAGGCGCTGAGCAGCAGCGGGAAGACCGGCACCAGCAGCAACATCGATGCATGGCGCAACCACGCCGGCGGCGAGTAGAGAACCACCGGCTCGGAGCGGGCCAGCCCATATCCCCAGACGATGAGGGCAAAGCCGACGAGGGCGACCAGCGAATAAGCTCCCTTCCAGGGCCACTCACCGAGCCGCGACGCCATCCGGTCTCGCCACGGCTCGTTGACGATCGATACGGAGTGAACCGCAAAGAAGATGACCAGCCCAAGTAGCAGCACGTACATTCGTCCTTCCTCCGTCGGCAGTCCAATTCCGCATCGAGTCGCCGCCGACTGCAACATCTACCGGGTCCCGAGGCACTACGGTGGCCCACCGGATCCACGCTCGCGACCGGTGGCGAACCACGGGCTCGGAAGAACCCTCCCGTGCCGCCAGCGACGTCTCAGTTCGAGCTGCCCGCCGCCAGCTCGGCCGCCCGCGCCCCGGCCGCTCGCGCCCCCTCGAGGTCGCCATATTGCTCGCGCGCAGATTCGATCAGGCGCCAGTTGTCAATCTGAAGCCGCCGGTCACCGCCTGAGAGAAGATTCGACTTGGCCGCGAAGCTCTCCGCCTGCTCGTAGCGCCTCTGGTCGAAGTGGGTTAATGCCAGCCGGTGCCAGAGCCAGGCATTGTCAGGCTCGATCTGCAGCGCGCGCTCGAGGCTCGCAGCAGCTCGGTCGTGCTCCCCGGCGCGAGACTGCCGCCCGGCGGCGTTCAGTAACGCGACCACCGCCGGATTGACGGCGTCCGCGCTGGGCGCGGGAGACGACGGCGCCGCCAGCGGCGTCACGGTCGCCTGCTCCTCCCCGATCGGGCTAACCACCGCATCCGATGTGGACGGCAACGCCCCGGCGCGCGGTGTGACATCCGTGTCGACCGCGGGCTCACCCGCAGCCCGATCCTCGACTGGCGCAAGACGCGGGCCCGCACAACCCGATGCAAACACCACCGCCACCAGCATCGCAAGAGCACCGTACGCTCGACTCATCTCCTGTCCCTGCGTTCTCCGATCGCCGTCGAGCCGAATCCGACCGCGAGCGCACCACCCGGGCACGCGACGTAGGGTGGCAGAGTTCCCCCCCAGAACGGAGTCCGTCGGGCGCCCGGGCAGCCCGGATCGGTCAGGCCGGCGTGCTCCGCGTCGCTCCAGTGCCATTCGATCCGGGGGGGAGTCCGACCCACCAGCGACTCGACCCCGATCGACTCCATGAGGTCCGTCCACACCGGCAGCGCCCCGCTCGCGCCGGTCAAGCCGATGGGCGAGTTATCGTCCTTTCCCAGCCACACGACCGCCAGGTGGGCCCCATCGAAGCCGGCAAACCAGCTGTCTCGCAGATCGTCGGTGGTACCGGTCTTGCCCGCAACCGTCACATTTGGGCCGAGTCGTGCCGTTACCCCTCGTCCGGTGCCGACGCTCATCACCGCACTGAGCGCGTGGTTCAACAGGAATACCGGCTCGGCCTCGAAGGTCTGCCGCACCGAGAGACCGTAGCGGGCAAGTCGCGTGCCGCGAGCATCCGACACTTCGCGAATCGCCCGCAACGGCATCTGGAAGCCGCCGCTCGCGAGAGTCTGGTACATCTGCGTGACCTCGGCCGGGGTCAGCGAGATCGCGCCGAGCAGCAACGACGGATAGCCGGAAAACGTACGCTCCACCCCGAGCCGTTGAAGAGTTTCGGTCACCGTGTTGATGCCGACCGCCATCCCGAGTCGCACCGTCGCCAGATTGTAGGAGTTTGCCAAGGCCGTATGCAGCGCGACGGTGCCATGACTGACGTTATCGTAATTCGCGGGCTCCCACACAACGCCGGTGTCCGGGTCCCGAATGCTGAGCGGGCGGTCGTCGAGTCCGCTCATCAGCGAGAAGCGCTCGGGTAACGCAAGCGCGGACAGGTAAACCGCGGGCTTGGCCACCGAGCCGACGGGCCGCCTCGCATCGAGGGCTCGATTGAACCCTTCCCGCCGAGGCATGCGATCGCCGACGAGCGCCAGGACCTCGCCGCTGGTAGTGCTCGTGACCACCACCGCTCCCTGCAACGAGCCCCGCTCCAACCCCGCCTGCTTCTCCAGACCTTCGGCCCTGCGGTGGAGCGCACGCTCCGCCTGGGCCTGCAGTCGCGGTTGCAGGGTCGTGAATATGCGCAAGCCCTCCGAGCGCAGATCGTCCTCGGCGTAGTCGCGGCGCAGCTGGCGCCGCACCAGGTCGACGAATGCAGGGTGAGGGGTTCGCGCGCTCGGGGGCGAGGCGATCACACCGAGCGGCTCGGCCGCGGCCGCGGCTGCCTCCGCCACGGTGATCGCGCCCTGCCCGGCGAGAGCCGCTAGTACCAGATCTCGCCGCGATCGGGCGCGCTCGGGGTGACGCCGGGGATTGTAATAGGAGGCGCCACGCACCAGTCCCACCAAGAGCGCGGACTCAGCCAGCCGGAGCTCGGTCAACGGCCGGCCGAAGTAATAATGACTCGCAAGACCGAATCCGTGGATAGCGCGACCCTGATCCTGC